>NZ_JARZHI010000043.1:0-89707 GCF_029946465.1 Polyangium sorediatum | reverse complement strand
GCGGCGGCGCGGCAGGCGGCGGTGCGACCGCAGGCACGGGCGGCGGCGGAGGCGCGACGGCCGCGACGGGCACAGGCGGAGGCGCGACGGCCGCGACGGGCGCAGGCGGAGGCGCAGGCGGCGCAGGCGGGGCCGAAGGTGCAGGCGGCATCAGCGGGAACACCTGCGCCCGCGTCTTCTCCTCGTCGTCATCGACCATCAGCCGATCGAAGGCGCCGCCCAGGAAGTCGTCGATCTCGCGCTCGCCCGCGCCCTCGGCAGGGGCGGTTGCCTCCTCCTCCTCCTGGACCTCCTCGACGTCGGCCTCCTCGATGACCTCGGCGTCGTCGATGACGATCGCGTCCGGCTCGATGTTCGCGTCGATCGGCACGAGGGCGCGGATGTGGCCGAGCAGCTCGCCGATGGCGATCGGCTTGTGCACGTAGTCCTCGGCGCGCGTGCGGAGCTTCCGGTGCTGCTCGAACGTCTCGTCGGTCGACTCGCTCGACATGATGACGAGCGGCACGTCCTTGAGCTGCGGATCCTTCTTCAGCTTGTTGCACACCGAGAAGCCGTTCATGCGCGGCAGCTCGATGGAGAGGAGGATCAGGTCCGGTCTGTCGTTCGCGGCGAGCGAAAGCCCGGCGTTGCCGTCGTCGACGACATGCACGGTGCAGCCGAGACGCCCGAGCTCGGTACGGAGCTCTCCGGCAAACGCGTGATCGCTCTCGAATACGAGGACTTTGGTCATGTTTCGGGCCGTTTCGACAGGCTCGGGGCCTTTCGAGCCAAGATATCGATCTCGTTCGAGGACTGTCAAACTCCGCTCAGCGCTCAGAACCGCCCGACGAGCGAGACGGTCCCCGGGCCCACGACGATCCGCGCCGACGCCTCGTCCTTCGCCTTCTTCGGCGCGAGCGCCCAGATCCCGACCGCCGCGCCCGCCGCGAGCCCCGCGCCGATCCACGCCCCAAGCGCGAGGCCATCGAAGGTGCGCACACTGTCGATGCGATCCCCGCCACACTGCACCCGCTTCTGACACTCGATCGCGCCCGCCTCAGCATGCGCGCCCGCCAGAAGGTACGCCGCCACGCCACCGCCGAGGAACGCGACCGCCGCGCCCCCCGCGATCCACGTGCCGAGCGGGACGACACTCCCCGTCGAGGCCGAAGCGCCCGAGGTGGGAAGCCCCGGAAAGGTGATCTCGACCGTCAGCTTGGCCTCGTCCTCGGCCTCGACCTTCTTCGAAAACGGGTCGTATCCCGGCGCCTTCGCCTCGATCTGGTGCGCGCCGGGATCCACCGGCACGGGCGCGCGGAGGCTCGTCTCCGGGAGGGCCTCGCCGTCGATCGTCACGACGACGCCGGTGACGCCCGCAGGGACCTTCAGCCGGATCGTGGGGATACGCGGCTCGATCTCCTTGCGTTTTTTCTCGATGGCCTCGCGGCGCGCCTTGTCCTTTTGCGCCTCCGCGATCTCTTCCCCGTGCTTCCACGTGGCCACGGCCATGCGCAGCTTGCCCATCGTCGCCTGGCAATCGCCGAGCGCGAGCAGCGCCTCGCCCGTCTCGTGGATCGCGATCGCTTGCTCCAGCATCGGGATCGCGTCGTTGCAGCGCCCTGCCTTCGCCTCGACGACGGCGTCCCTCACCATCTCCTTGGCGAGCAGCACCTCGGGCTTGCTCGGCTCCTTCGCGCGCGCCGCGGGCGCGCCGAGCGCGAGCGCGGCGCCGAGCGGGATCCCCCACGGGACCTTCACGAGGCCGCCGTGCCTCCCGGCGCGAAATGGCCCGGCGCCTCGTCGCCGAAGCAGATGCCCATCTCGCGCGCGGTCGTCACCGTGTCGCCGTCGAGGTCGACCGTCTTCGTGCGCCCCGCGGTCTCGGCGAGCGGGATGAGCTCCACGCGATGGCAACGCAGCGCGACCATCCCGCTCTCGCAGCCCTGCACGAGGAACCGCACGGCCCCCGCGCCGAAGCGCAACGCGAGCAGCCGATCAAAGGTCGTGGGCCCGCCGCCGCGCTGCAGGTGACCGAGCACCATCGAGCGCGTCTCCTTGCCCGTGCGCGCGGCGATCTCCTTGGCCACGCGCTCGGCCACGCCGCCGAGCACGACCACGCGCCGGAACTCGTCGCCCGCGTCGCGCACGGTCAGGTCGCCGCCCTTCGGACACGCCCCCTCGGCCGCCACGATGATCGAGAAGCGCCGCCCGCGCGACTCGCGCTGGAGCACCTTCTGCACGATGGACTCGTAGGAGAACGGGATCTCCGGGATCAGGATCGCGTCCGCGCCGCCCGCGATCCCGGACCGCAGCGCGATCCAGCCCGTGTGCCGCCCCATCACCTCCACGACCATGACGCGCTCGTGCGCCTCCGTCGTCGAGTGCAGCCTGTCGATCGCCTCCGTCGCGATCGACACCGCCGTGTCGAAGCCGAACGTCAGCTCCGTGCCGTAGACGTCGTTGTCGATCGTCTTCGGCACGCCCACGACGAGCGGCAAGCCACGCTCGAGCAGCGCGTTCGCGATCCGCATCGAGCCGTCGCCGCCGACCGCGACGAGCGCGTCGAAGCCCTCGCGGCGGAAGCGCTCGACGAGCTCGCCCGAGCGATCCTTGGGGACGACCTTGTCGCCCTCCTGCGTCGGGTAGTGGAACGGATCGCCGCGGTTCGCCGTGCCGAGGATCGTCCCGCCGAGGTGCATGATCCCGCGCACGGCGTCGCGATCGAGCCGCACGAGGCCGCCGGGTTCGTCCTCGAGCAGCCCGCGGTAGCCATGTTTGATGCCCCAGACCTCGATGCCCCGCTCGATGGCGGCGAGCGTGACGGAGCGGAGCACGGCGTTCAGCCCGGGCGCGTCGCCGCCCCCGGTGTTGATGGCGATCTTCCGAATGGTGCGCGGCATCCCGACGGGAGGATCGCGGTCATCGGCCCGTTTGGCAAGGGGTCGACGCGAGCGTCGCCGCCCTCGCCTCACGCAAGCCGGACCAGGTGAGCCCTAGCCCCGCCGCGATGACCAGCGCCGAGCCCGCGAGCCCGATCGGATCCTCGCGCTCCCCGAGCACCCCCATCGCCGCGACGTGCGTCAGGACGACGCCGAGGTAACTCCACACCCCCACGCGAGCCGCACGATCGAGCGCGTACGCGCGCGTCATCGCGATCTGCGCGAACGCCCCGCTCGCGCCCGTGCCGAGCAGGAAGAGCGCGCCTTCGAGGTCCGGCACGCGCAGCGTCGGCAGCGCCACGACCGAAAGCGTCACGCCCGCCACGAGCGAGAAGTGCGTGACGATCGCCTCGGGGCTCTCGCGCGGCGTACCCGACCGACCCGTGCCCAGGCGGCGCAGCCAGATCATGGCGAGCGCGCTCGCGACCGCGCCGAGCAACGAGACCAGCGAGAGCCGGCCGGAGAGCCGGAAGCTCGGGCCGGCGACGAGCGCCACACCGGCGAACGCGACCGTCGTTGCAACCCAAACGATCCGGCCGCTCCGCTCGCCGAGCAACCACGGCGCCAGGATCGCGATGAAGATCGGCGACGTCGCGCCGAGCGTCACGGCATCGCCGAGCGCGATCGCCGGCGCGCCGAGCGTGTAGAACGTGCAGATCATCGCGACCGTCCCGCAGATCGATCGGGCCCACGCCGTCCGCCGATCGTGGATCACGAGCGGGGCGCCGCGCATCCGCGCGACCGCGATGGCGACCGCGGCCCCGAGCACCGCGCGCGCCGCGGCGACCTCCGACCACGGGAGCCGCTGCGCGCCGAGGCGCGTGCAGACGCCCATGATCGTGAACAGGACCTGCGCGATGACCATCCACGCGAGCGCCTCCCGCGGGCCACGCGTGGCCTCCGGGGCGCTCCTGTCTCGGCCCCCCGGCTCGATGCGGTTCACGCGCGCCCCGTACCACGCGACGACCTTCCATGCCCGCACCTCGCGCCGAACCGTAGGTCGTCCCTGTGCGCGCTGGCCCTCCGTGATATGAATCGTCACGTTTGGGACGAACCTTACCTACGCAGGAGATCTGCATGACCCCGAAAGCCCGCAGCGCTTCGATCGACGCCGGCTCCGTGCCCGCGCTCTCGCCCCTCGCCGCGTTCGCCCTCGCGCACGCCGACGGCACCCGGACCGTCGCGGACCTCGCCGACCTCGCGGCCGCCACTGGAGCCGAAGGGGGGACGCGCGACGCGATCTTCCGCGCGCTCGACGAGCTCGCCGATCTCGGCCTGCTCGAAGCGCGCGTGACGCCGCCTGCCGGTGGTCCTCGGGTGTGCCGCGGCGCGACGGTCGAGAGCGCGCCGGCCCTCGGCGTCTCCCCGGGCATGCCGCTCTCGGCCTCCGACGACGACACCGCGCGGAAGAACGCGGAGGAGCGGGAGAAGCGGCAGGGCGAGCAGAGCGACAAGAAGGTCGGCAAGGACAAGGGCGACAAGGACAAGAGCGCCCGCGGCGGCGAGCAGAGCGACAAACGCAGCGGCGAGCAGAGCGACAAGCGCGCCTGAGGCGTGCGCCGCCGCTACCGCCCTCCCCCTCGCTCCGCTTTTCGCACGAGCCAATCGATCATCGCGCCCCCCACGTCGTGCCCACCGACGAGCCGGGCCCGCGCGAAGTAACAAGGAAAGTTCACTTCCAGCACGTAATGGCGTCCGCTCGGATGTTCGAGCACGTCCACGCCGCCGAGCTCGACGTCGAGCGCCGCCGTCGCGGCCACGGCGCTCGCCAGGATCTCGGGCGCGGGCGGCGCCTGGTAATCGGCCGGATCGTCGGTCGCGTGGGTCCGGAAATCGTCCTCGTCCGTTCGATTGCGCCAGAAGCCTACGACGCGGTCGCCCACGACGATGCAGCGGTGGTGCGTCGCGTCCGGGATGTAGGCCGAGAGCACGGGCATCCGGCCCGACGCGCGCGCGTGATCCATCGTGGAGAACAGCCCCGCCAGGCTGTCGATACGCAAGACCCCGACGCCCCCCGACCCGCCGGCGAACTTCATCACGATCGGCAGGCCGCCGAGATCGTCCACGTACCGCCGCAAAATCCCCCGGTTCGTCGTGTTCCCCCATATCCATCGCGGCACCGAAATCCCGCGCCGCTCGAGGACCGCGCAATCGGGGCCGATCTCCCGAAAGACGCCGTCCGGCTCCCGATGAAACGTCACGACGCCCGGCCCGCAAAGCGCCTGCTCGACGCGCACGGCCGCCGTCGAGACGGCCGGCCGGAAGAGCAAGGTCCCCGGCGGGAGCGGCGCGGCCGCCGTGAAATCGAAATCCGCCGCCTGCACCTCCTCGTAGACGACCCCGCGCGCCGCGCAGGCCTCGCGAAGCACGCGGATCGTCGCCTCGGGCACGCCATCGTTCACGCAGACGAACCGCCGCGAAGCAGCCTCCTCCCGCGCCGGCGCCTCGTCGGCCACGACGCCCGCGCGGGCCGCCTCGACGGGGGCATACACGAAATACGTGATCGTCGCCTTTTCGCCCTCGCGGAGCGTGTTCGACTGGTGGAGCGCGGCGCGGTCGACGCTCCCATCGGCCCGGTGGTTGAACCAGAGGGCGAGCCGCCCTTTTTGCGCGGCGACAGCCCTCGGATGCGGCTCGGCGCGCGGGAAAAACGTCTCGCCCCCGGCCGCCGCGTCCGTGAGATACACGATCGCGGTCGCCACGAGGCGCGCGCCGCCGATCGTGTATTCGTCGAGGTGCGGCGGATGCGCGTCGCCCCGCGCGTACCGGCGAAACCGGAACGTCGGCTCCTCGAGCGTGCAGGAAAACCCGAGCACCGCCTCGATCCGCGCCGCGATCGCCGCGAGGACGGGGTCGGCCTCGACCGGCAGCTCGCTCGACACGCCCGTCTCGTTCGCCTGCCACGGGAGCCCCCGGCGGGTGAGCGCATCGCGATCGCCGTACGAAGCGAGCACGTGGCGCACCTCCTCGTCGGAGGCGAAGCCCTCCTGCACGTAGAGGCGCGGCGCCTCGGAGAGGCGCCGCATCGGGGACGGGGCGGGGTGCATGGGCCCGACAGCACCGCGCAGCGCGGGCGCTGTCAAGCCCGGTCGAGGCTCACCGAACGGGGAGCGCGGCGAACCGCGTGACCTTGCCGCGGCGGATCTTGGCGACCGCCACGGTGCCGGGCTTCAGCTTGCCGAGCGTGGCTTCGAGCGCCTTGGCGTCACGCACGGGCGTGCCGTTCACCTCGAGCAGCACGTCGCCCGGCGACAGCTCGCTCTCGCCGTCCGTCACCCGATCGACGCGCACGCCGCCGCCCCCGAGATCCGAGAACTGGAAGCCGAACTTGTTCGCCGACGTGGCCGGCGCCTTCGGCCCGCGCGTGGGCTTCGCGTCGTCGTCGCCGGCGTCCACGTCGCCCAGTTGATCGAGCTTCGCCGTCACCTCGACCGGCTTGCCTCCGCGCAGGAGCGAGACCTTGATCGTCGTGCCCGGCGCGTGCCGCGCCACCTTGCGGGGCAGATCCTCGGCGTGGTGGATCGGCGTGCCGTTCACCGCGACGACGATGTCGCCTGGCTTGATGCCCGCGCGCGCCGCCGCGCCGCCCGGCTCGAGATCCGAGACGAGCGCGCCCTTCGGCGTATCCATGCCAAACGCCTTCCCGAGGTCGGCCGTGAGCGGCTGGAAGAGCAGGCCGAGCTTGCCGCGCTCGACGTGCCCCTTCTCGCGGAGCTGCGGCAGGATGTCCTTCAGCGCGTCGACCGGCGTCGCGAAGCCGATGCCGTTCGCGCCGGCGCGGATGGCAGTATTGATGCCGATCACCTCGCCCTTCCAGTTGAACAGCGGGCCGCCGCTGTTGCCCGGGTTGATGCTCGCGTCGGTCTGGATGAAATCGTCGTACGGGCCGGCGCCGATCGAGCGGGCCTTGGCGCTCACGATCCCGAGCGTCACCGTGTGCCCGAGCCCGAAGGGATTGCCGACCGCGAGCACGTGCTCGCCGACGCGCAGCGCCTCGCTCGATCCGAGCGCCGCCGTCGGGAGGCCACTCGCGCCGCGCAGCTTGAGCAGCGCGAGATCGAGCTTGGGATCCCGCCCAACGATGTCAGCCGCGAACTCGCGCTCGTCCGCGAGGCGCACCTTCACCTCGTCCGCGCCCTCGATCACGTGCGCATTCGTCACGATGAACCCTTCCGGGTCGATGATGAACCCGGTGCCGAGCGCGGTGCGCGCGAGCGAGCGCCCCGGGCTCCGCGGCGAACGCTCCCCACCCCCGCCGCCCCCTTGGGGCCCGAAGAAGAAGTCGAAAGGATCAATTCCGCCGAAGCCCGGGCCCCCGGAGGCGGCGGCGACCTTCTGCGTCGTCGTGATGTTGACGACCACGGGGGTCGTTCGCTGGGCGAGGTCGGCGACGTCGAACGTCGCGGGCACGGGCGCAGGCGCGGCGGGCGCGGGCGCAGCCGTGAACCCCGCGGCGGCCTCGGCCGATACCTGCTGCGCGATCTCTTGGGTAGAGGGCGGCGGCGGCGTCGCATGGGCCTCGTGCCCGCAACCGGCGGAGCCGAGCATTCCCGTGGCGAGCAAAAGGGCGAGCGCCGAGCGCGATACGAATGAAGACGCACGCTGGGACGAACGGACGGACATCATGAATTCTCCCCTCGAACCTCCGGGCGAGCGAACCAGCCGAGGCTCCACTTCATTCCGAGCCTAACGGATGTATCGCGATACCCCGTCGCGCAACCCCTCGCGATGCGGTTTGGACGATCGCGCCTCTCCCGGATCCGCTGTCCCCTGCCGGAGCGCTCTGGTAGGGTGCGTCGCCGGAAGGGACACGATGAACGATCTGCGCAAACGCATGGAAGGGCGGCGAATCGGATTTGTGGGCGGCGGGAGCATGGCGTCCGCGCTCATCCGAGGGCTCCTGCATTCGGCCACGGTCACGGCCGCCCAGATCCGGGCGAGCGATCTGAAGGAGCAGCGGCTCGCCGAGCTGCGGCAGACCTACGGAATCGAGACCACGGACGACAACGAGGGCCTCGTCCGCTGGGCCGACGTCGTCGTCATCGCCGTGAAGCCGCAGATCGTCGACCGCATCCTCGGCGCCGTCGCCGCCGGCCTGAACGAGGGCGACGTCGTCATCTCCGTCGCCGCCGGCGTGCCGATCGAGGCCATCGAGGCGCGCCTCCCCGACCGCGCGCGCGTCATTCGCTCGATGCCGAACACCGCAGCGATCGCGCTCGCGGGCGCCACGGCGATCGCGCCCGGCTCACACGCCACGAAAGACGACCTCGAGGTCGCCCGCGCGCTCTTCGAGGCCGTCGGCCGCTGCGTGGTGCTCGACGAAACGCTGATCGACGCCGTCACGGGCCTCTCGGGCAGCGGCCCGGCCTACGTGATGCTGATGATCGAGGCCCTCGCGGACGGCGGCGTGAAGGTCGGCCTCGGCCGCGACACCGCGCTCCTGCTCGCCGCGCAGACCGTCTACGGCGCCGCCAAGCTCCAGCTCGAAACAGGCGAACACCCGGGCAGGCTCAAGGACATGGTCACGAGCCCCGGCGGCACGGCCATCGCCGGCCTGCACACGCTCGAAGCCGGCGGCCTGCGCCGCACGCTCATCGACGCCGTCGAAGCCGCCACGAACCGCGCCATCGAGCTCGGCGAGCAGATGGCCAAAAAGCTCCGCCGCTAACCCATTCCGTCCCCCCCACCGATCGAGCGGACCAGCCCTTCGGCCGCGCTCTTGCTCGTCCGCACGGCATGTCCCCGCCGTGCTCGTCCAAATCTCCAGGCCTTGACGGTCCCCGCCAGGGGAGCTGTCATACCGGGATCATGCATTCTCGCCTTTCGCTCGCCTTATCCCTGCTTTCGCTGGCCTTCTCCCTCAGCGCGTGCGGCGGCACGGAAGATCAGGACGGCGGCGCCCCGACGAAGCCATCGTTCACGTATCCGCTCGACGACGTCCTGCGCCTCCACCACGTGCAAACAAAGGCCACGCACAACAGCTTCCACGTGGCGAACCCCGATCTCTCGGGGCCCGAGTACGCCGTGGACCACGCGCCACTCGACGTGCAGCTCGCCGAGCAAGGCGTCCGCAGCGTCGAGCTCGACCTCCGTTACGACGAGGCGCTCGGCGATTACAAGGTCGCCCACGTGCCCTTCCTCGACGAAGGGAGCACCTGCGCGACGTTCCGAGAATGCCTCGGCGTCATGAAGCGCTGGTCCGACGCCCATCCCGCCCACCTGCCCTTCACGATCCTGCTCGACCTCAAGGACCTCGCGCCCAGCGCCGACACCATCGAGGCCTCTTTCGGCACCCTGCACGAGGTCATCCTCGGCGTGTGGCCCCAAAAGCGCATCGTGACGCCCGACGAGGTGCAAGGCGATCACGCGACGCTCGGCGAAGCCGTAAAAACCGAGGGCTGGCCGACGCTCGGCAAGCTACGCGGCCGCGTGATCTTCACGATGTACAACCTGACCGACGGATTCGGCATCGCCTACGCCCGCGGAGGGACGAGCCTCGCAGGCCGGCTCGCCTTCACCCGCACCGTGCCCACGGATCCCCACGCCGCGTGGACCCTCTACGACGATCCCATCGTGACGAAGGTGCTCATCGACGAAGCCGCAGCCGCAAACATGCTCATCCGCACACGCGCCGAAATCGATCTCGACGCAGCCCTCGCCGGCAACACATCCCTGCGAGACGCCGCCCTCGCCAGCGCCGCACATTTCATCACGACCGATTACCCCGCCCCCATCGACAGCTCCACCTACCACGTAGACATCAAAGGCGGCACCCCCGCACGCTGCAATCCGGTGACGGCGCCCGCAGAATGCACGTCGGAGGCGATCGAAGATCCCGCATTCATGAAGCCCTGAGGGTGGGTATCCTCAGGGAGCGCGGAGCTGGGGCGTTGCCCCAGGCCCCACCCGGGGCTGTCCGCCCCGGGACCCGGACCAGCGAGGCGCTGGACCCAGGGTCGATGAACTGCGCAATGCGCAGTTCATCGAACGGACAGGGTCAAGACCGGCGGCGATGTTGCCCGTCGAGGCCGCAGCGTGGGTGGTTCCACCGCTGAGGGTGCCCGTTGCCGGCCTCTACCCGTGCGGCGATCCGCAGCCGTTGCGTCTCGGCATGCTCGACAGGCGACGTCGGTTCTCGTCCTCGTCTGTTCGACGCCGCGACAAGCCGCCTCGCCGCCCATGGAACATCGAGGGCGAGCCGACCAAGGTTCGTCGGTGCGAGAGGGTCCGTGCCCTGCCGCCGAACACGTGGTGATGCGTGTTCCCAGGGGAAGGTCGAGTGCGAAGACACGGGCCGGCGGCGGCAGAGGGTCCTTGTCGAGCTGCCAAACACGCACCTTCCGCCGTCGAGGGCGCCTGTCACGGGGGAAGACCGGCCGAAGCCCAGGCCAACGTCAGGAGGGGGGCAGCGCCCCACGGTCGGTCGCCCGCCGCGGGCACCTGTTGCGCCGCCGAACACGCGCCGTCGACCCCCAAGGGCACGTGTTCGCCGCGCCGCGCAGCGGTTCACCGATAAAGGAACGTCACGCTCCGATACCGCTCGAGCGTCTCCGGGAGGCCCGGACCAATCTCCAGGGCAATCTCCGCGCTCTTCTGGAAGTCGATCCTGTCTGTCAGGACGTGGAACCGGCACGCGCTCGTGCGCGCAGAGGGTGGCGTGACCACGGTGCCCCACCATTGCGCGAACGGCGAGGCGTGGGGGCCGGCCTCGAAGTAGAAGGCGCCGTTCAGGTAATCCTCGGTGCCCGTCCCGACGACGGCCGTCACGCCATCGAGCACGGCGCGCTCGTCGCCTTCCAGGAAGTTGAGCGGCTCGTCGAAGAGGCTGCCGTCGCCGATCCCGCGGCCCTCCAGCATCAGGCACGTCCCGGCCCAGCGCCCGCGGCCCGTGACGCTCGCGAGCGGATGCTCGAGCCCCGGCGCAGGCGCCACGGTCTCGTTGCGGACGACGTGGAGGCGGCCAAAAGCCTCGCTCGGGACAGCCTTTTCGCCGCGGATCGAGAGGGAGAGCTCGACCGGCGCCGCCGCCGCGCTCGTCGCCGAGAAGACCGCCGCCTTCTGGAACGGCATCGGGAGCCGCAACGCCAGGCGGACCGTGCCCCCATCCTTCGACCCCGAGAGCACGAGGCTCGCATTTTCCGGCGGATCCAGCGTCGCCGCGAAGAGATCCGAGAAGGGCAACGAGAGGGCCGGCGCCGCGTCGTCGTCCCAGCGGACGGACAACGTGACGTCGCGGAGCGCCGCGAGCTGCGCTTCGGTGACCTCGACGGACACCACGTGAATGGTGGAAGGACCTGAAATCTCGGCCAGCGAGGTCGTTTGCCCCGGCTCGATCGTCACAGCCCCCGGCGCCACGAGCGGCTCGCCCGGGATCGCCCCCTCCGCCGTGGACGAGAGCACCACGATCGCCTGATCCCGCGCAGCGAGGCGCGCCGAGGCCGCTTTGCGCGGCGCGGCCTCCGGGGAGAGGACCACGCCTGCCTGGTGATAATAATATTCCAGCGGTCCCAGCCCATCCAGGGCAATCACAATTTTCTTGGCGAAGACCACGGGGTAATACCACGCGAGGTGGTTGCCCGGCCCGTCCCCGAACGGCGGCGCGAACATCTCCCCGGCCGTGCCATCGATCACCGCGGCGAGCGGCTCCTCCACGACGGGGTTCGCCTCGTCGTCGACCCAGATCCGCAGCACCTCGTCGTTCGCGACGAGCCCGTTCCGGAGCGAGCTCGCCGTGAGCCAGAGCCGCGCGAGGTGCCCCGATCCCGAGAACCGCGAGAGCACGACGCCCCGCACGTACGGCTCGGGGCACTCGGCCTCGTCGTAGATCGGCGGGATGAGCTGGTTCTCGCTGATGGAGGCCTCGCGGCTGCGGCACACGAAATGGTTCATGTCGCGGTTTCCGCGCTCCACGAAATCGGCCGGCGCGGGCGCGCCGCTCAGGCGATCCTGGCTCCCCGTCTGGACGTATCGATCCTCGCCCAGGACGGGCAATGCCCCGAAATCCGCGAGCGCTTCGAGCGCGGCCTCGTCCGCGAGCTCTTCGCGCGTGCCCGGCGGCGGGGCCGGCACCAAGGGGCGCGGATCGTCGCTGCAACCGGCGACGGAAGCGACGACAAGAACGAAAAGGAGGGTGCGTGCGCGGTGGATCGTGCGGCCCATCGTCCGTGCAATGTGTTCCGATGCCACGCCGGAGGCGAGCCTATTTTTCGTGCGCGACACAGGTAAAAAGTCGGAACCCGCACTTCTCCGGGCGGCAGGGATGGGGCATCCTTCGAGCGCGCAATGGAATGGACCATCTCCGACACGATCCGCGTGGAAGACCTCCCGGCGGACGCCCTCGGCGCCACGACCGTGGGCGCAGCGCCGCCGCGGAGCCGGCCCGGGGACGCCGAGCCCCCGGTGCTGCCGCGCCTATCGCTCTCGACCGGGGCGATCGAGGGCAAGCCGCCCGTGCTCTCCTCGCCGGGCGTCGACCTCACCCTCGTGCGGCAGCTCGGGCAAGGCGGCATGGGGGCCGTCTACCTCGCCCATCAGCGCTCGCTCGATCGCCATGTCGCCGTAAAAATCCCGCACGACGACGCGCCCCGGAGCGCGGCCCTGGCGATCATCCGCGAGGGCCAGGTCGCCGGCGCGCTCGAACACCCGAACATCGTGCCGGTCCACGCGCTCGGGCTCGACGAGACCGGGCGGCCGATTCTGGTCATCAAGCGGATCGAGGGCGTCTCGTGGAGTGATCTGATCGCGGATCCGAGCCATGTGTTCTGGGAGCGCGCGAGCTTCGGCGCCGGAGCGCGCCTCGTCGCGCACCTCGACATCCTGATGCAGGTCTGCAATGCATTGCACTTCGCCCATACCCGCGGGATCGTCCACCGGGACATGAAGCCCGACAACGTGATGGTCGGCGAATTCGGCGAGGTGTACCTGCTCGATTGGGGGGTGGCGCGGAGGATCGATACGACGCCGGGCCGGGAGGCCGAGCCGCTCGTCGGGACACCGGCCTACATGGCCCCGGAGATGGCCTGCGGCGAGCCCCACGAAATCGACGCGCGGACCGACGTCTACCTGCTCGGCGCGACGCTCCACGAGATCCTCACGGGCAGCCCGCCCCACGCGCGGCCGAGCCTCTACGACGCGCTCCTCTCGGCGAGCGCGGCGGCGCCGCAAGACTACCCGCCCGAGGCCCCGGACGAGCTCGTCGCGCTCTGCAATGCCGCCATGTCGCGCGACCGGGACGAGCGCCCTCCGAGCGCCGCGGCCTTCCGCGAGCACGTGGCCGACTTTTTACGTCATCGCTCCTCGCTCGGCATCGCGAACGCGGCGCGCGAGCGCCTCGCGGCGCTGGAGGAGGCCATCCACAAGGGCGGGCCCGAGCTCGTGGCCAGCGCGGAGATCCTGGGCGGGCTCAGCGAATGCCGCTTCGGCTTCTTGCAGGCCCTGCGCGAATGGCCCGAGAGCACGCTCGCCAGGGAGGGCCTCACGCGGAGCCTCGCGCTCCTCGTCGAGCGCGAAATCGTCCTGGAGAACCCCGCGAATGCCCGCGCCCTGCTCGAGCGAATGGAAGGGGAGCACGCCGCGCTCGAAGCGCGGGTCGCCGCGCTGGAGGTGAAACTCGAAGAGCGCCGGCGGCTCGAACGGAAGGCCGCGGAGATGGTCAAGGAGATGGATTCCAGCGTGGGCCGGGGCCCGCGGACGCTCTTCGTCAGCGCCGTGGTCGTGACCGGCGCGGTCGCGATGGGCGCCCTCTCGATCCGCGAGGCGAGCACGCGCCGCCCCTCGCCCTGGGCCGACGTCCTCGTCTTCGACGCCGTGATCCTCTCGCTTTTCCTCGCCGGCCTGTTTTTCGGTCGCAGGCGGCTGCTCACGAACCTCTTCAACCGCCGGCTGCTCTTCACGGTCACGGCCTCCTTCGCCCTGAATGCCTTGCACGACGTGCTCTCCTACGTTCGTGGCGAGCACGTCTGGACCTCGGGCGCGATGGGGCAGCTCATCATCGGCTCTTGCCTCGTGGTCACCGCGATCAACAGCACGCTCGTGCTCCTCTGGCCCGCGGCGATCCAGCTCGCGGGTGGCCTGCTCTCGCTCTACGTCCCCTGGGCGACGGGCGCGATCAGCACGATCGGCACCCTCGTCACGGCCGCGCTCGTCCTCGGGGCCTCGAAGCCGAGCGGCGCGGCGGAGACGGCTGGCGCGCGGCGCGACCCCGTGTAGAGTGCGCGCGCGTCTGATCTCATGAAGCTCCTCGCCATCAGCGATTTGCACGTCGGATTTCCCGACAATCGAGCCGCCGTCGCGTCCCTCGGCGCGCGGCCCGACGATTGGCTCATCCTCGGCGGAGATCTCGGCGAGACGTTCGAGCACGTACGCTTCGTGCTGGATACGCTCGCGCCGCGGTTCCGCAAGCTCGTGTGGGTGCCGGGCAACCACGAGCTCTACGTCGATCCCCACGCGCCGCCGCGCGAGCCACGCGGCGCGGCGCGGTATACGCGGTACGTCGAGCTCTGCCGCGAGCGGGGCGTGCTCACGCCGGAGGATCCGTATCCCGTGTGGGAAGGCGAAGGCGGGCCGCACCTCCTCGTGCCCATGTTCCTGCTCTACGATTACACGTTCCGCCCGGATCACGTGCCCGTGAGCGAGGCCGTCGACTGGGCCGCGGAGCAGGGCATCGCCGCGGCGGACGAGGTCTTGCTCGATCCCGCGCCGTTTTCGAGCCGCCCCGCGTGGTGCCACGCGCGCGTGGCCGAGACCGAGGCGCGCCTCCGCACAGCACCCGCGATGCCGAAGGTGCTCATCAACCATTTCCCGTTGCGCCAGGATCTCGTGTTTTTGCCGCGCGTGCCGCGCTTCTCGCCTTGGTGCGGCACGCGCAAGACCACGGATTGGCACGTCCGCTTCGACGCGCGTGTCGTCGTGCAGGGGCATTTGCACGTCCGGAGGACGGTGCACGTCGACGGCGTCCGCTTCGAGGAGGTCTCGTTCGGATACCCGCGCGAGCGCCGGAGCGACCGCTTGATCGACACCTACGTGAAGCAGATCCTCCCGACGCCGGAGCCCACGCTTTGAGCCTCCTTTCCTTGCCGCCGGGCGCCGCGCACCTCTGGTACGTCGATCCCGACGCGGTCGACGACTGGTACCTGCGCGCGGCGTACCATTCTGTCATGTCCCCCGAGGAGGCCCGGCAGCAGGCGCGTTTTCGGTTTCTGGAGGGCCGGCACGAATACCTCGTCACGCGCGCGCTCGTCCGCGCCGTGCTCAGCGCATATTCGCCCGTCCCCCCGCGCGACTGGGTCTTCGTGCGCAACGGCCACGGCCGCCCGGAGGTCGCGGGGCCGAAGGGCGCGCCGCGGCTCCGCTTCAACCTCTCGAACACGCGTGGCCTCGTCGCTTGCCTCGTCGCGCAGGGCCGCGAGGTCGGCCTCGACGTCGAGGACACCCACCGGCGCGGCGAGACCGTGAGCATCGCCGACCGCTTCTTCTCCCCGTTCGAGTCCGCCTCGTTACGCCGGCTGCCCGCGCATCGCCAGCGGGATCGATTCTTCGATTACTGGACGCTCAAGGAAGCCTACATCAAGGCGCGCGGCATGGGCCTCGCCATCCCGCTCGACCATTTTTCGTATCACCTCGACGAGGACGGCCCCATTCGAATCAGCTTCGAGCCCGAGCTCCGGGACGACCCGTCGCGCTGGCAGTTCTCGCTGACCTCGCTCGGCGGACGGCACCGCGTGGCGACCGCGATCGAGCGCAGGCCGGGCGAGGGAACAATCGCCGTCGAGATGTTTCGGTGTCTTCCGTTCGAGGACGTGCCGCCGAAGGCCTGACGTTCGGCCCAAGGACGGCCACGCCTCGCGCGTCCCCCTCGGGACAAGGAGGCTCCGATGGCCGACGGATCCCGTTTTCCGCAGCTCGCTCCCCCGTTCGCGATCGCCGGCGCCGCCGCCGGCTGGCTCTCCGCGGGCCTGCTCGCGAACCCGCTCGTCGGCGTCACGTACGACGAGGTCAAACCCCTCGCGGCCCTCGGCACCACGCTCATCGGCGCCGCCACCGGCGTGCTCCTGAAGAAGCTTTGCCTCGGGTGGCGGTATTGGTACGAGATCGAAGCCCCCGACCCGGAGACGCGCTCGCGGACGGACCGGATCGGGTACCACGTCTTCCTCGTGCTCCTCGCCGGCGCCGCGGCCGGCGCGCTCGTCGCGGGCCTCGACGGCGCGCAGGGCGGCACGCTCGGCGGCGCCGTGAGCGGGGCCGTTTCCGCGGTCCTCTTCTTGCCCGTTTGCCTGCTCGTCCTCGCGTCCGCGCGCCGCGCGCAGCGGGCCCGCCTCGGCTCGATCGTCGCGGGCAGCGATCGCCGCGCCGTGTGGGGGATCCTCGCGGCCGCCCTCTCCGCGGCCACGTTGCTCGCGGCCCTCGACTGGCCCGCGGCGCGCCTGGAGGAGGTCGAAGCTCCCTTCCCGGCGCTCTTCATCCTGCTCGCGACGGCCCTCGTGACGCTCGCCGTCCTCGCCGCCGACCTACGTGCTTTGAAGCGGGCGCAGGCGGCGCTCGCGCCGGGGCTCCAGGCGGACGAGGAGGGCGCCGCGCCGCTCGTGGATCCTTCCGTTCCCCGCGTCGATCTCGGCCTCGGCGACGACGTCGCCTCCCGCCTCGCGCGGAGCGCCGCCGCGTATCGAGGCCGCGATCGGGCCGTCGAGCTCGTGCAGGGCAATCCCGCGCAGGCCCTCGGCGCGCTGCGCCGCGCGGTGCGGCGCGGCGTGACGAGCTTGGCGCTGATGGGCGTGATCCTGGGCGCGCATGGCCTCGCCCATGCGCGCTTCGTGACAGAACTTTACGTGCAATTCCGGTGCGACACGATGTGGCCGGCGTACACCTGCCAGAACGACGCGTTCCAGGCTATCCAGCAGGCTCGGTAGCGGTCGCCGCCGCCCCGCCCTCGCCCAGCCACGAGAGCAAGAGCGCGTTGAAGTGATCCGCCTGGGCGAGCGTGACATCGTGCCCCGCCTTCGGCACGAGCTCCGTCTGGATGTGCGGCGCGACGCGCTTCACCCGCGCAATCGCGTCCTTCGCCGAATAAATCGTCTCGTTTTCCCCCACGATCAGATACGTCGGCCGGGGCAACGCCTGGAGCTCCTCGTCACCGAGCACCGTCGGCTGCGTCATGGGCTTCCACGCAAAGGATCGCGCCGCCAGGTAGGAGTCTCCGCTCACCTCCTCGACGAGCTTCCGGCCCACCTCGCCCTGCGCCGCCGTGTCCGCGAGCATCCATTGCATGAAGCTCCGCGTGAGCCACGGGATGGGCAGGGCGGTCAAGATGGCGCGCGCCATCCATTTCCCTAGGATGGGCAGCACGGTGTTCGCCGGCGCGACGAGCACGAGGCCTCGCACCCGCTGGGGATATCGCAGCCCATACTGGCTCGCGATCCACCCGCCGTACGAGAGCCCCGCGAGCGCGAACTCCGACCGGATCCCGAGGCCCGTCGCGACCTCGTCGACCCATTTCGCGTAGTCGGCCCCATCCTTCGCGGGCCTCGAATAGACGCTCCGGCCGCAGTCGTGAATGCCGTCGACGGCGAAGACCTCGAACCGCTCGGCGAGCCTCGCGATGTTCGGCCCCCATTGGAGCGAGCTGCCCGAGACCCCATGCAGGAGCACGAGCGGCGGGGCGCCCGCGCGTCCGCTCACCCGGACGAACGTTCGTCCGAGCGACGTATCGACCTCGCGGCCTTCGCAGGGGACGGGCCAGCGCGCGGCGCGCTCGTCGTAACGGGCGAGGAACCGCGCGCGGGCCTCGGCGGAGCGGAACGGGTGAAACGCGGGGAAGCTCATCTCAGGACACCCGCGAGGCGATCCGGCGCCGCACCTCGGCGACGAACGCGTCCGGATCCTCGACCGAGACATACAACGTCTCGGCCGGCACGCGCAGGAGCACGCGCATCGGCTGGGCCGGCGCGAGGCGGATGCGCACCACGTCGTCGTACGAGCCGACGACCGCGACGGTATCGACGAAATTGGTGCGCCAACCGAGCCCGCCGAGCAGCGGCCAGCGCGCGCGCTCGACCGAGGTGACGCGCGAGAGCGGGATCCGCTCGTCGAAGAGCCAGCCGAAACGAACGTGGATCTCGTCGCCTTTGATGTCGACGTACGAGCGCTCGGCCGTGCCGCCGAATACGGAGAGGAGGGGCTTGACCCAGGTGCTACGTCGGATCTCGGTTCGCATGGGGCTTCACGATGGCCATCGAATCCACGTGACGCAAGGCGGCACGTGACGATTCTACCTTGAAACCACGACCGCCGTTGTCGGCCCGTTCTCCGGGGCGCCGGCGCCCGCGGCGCCCTGCCAACCGGGGGGCACGGGCGGGTCGGTCCAATGAAACAGCGTTTCGGCGTCGATCGGCGAGAGGTTCACGCAGCCGGCGCTCGTCGGTTCGCCGAAACGCTCGTGCCAGTAGGCCGCGTGGAGCGCGAAGGGCGGGTGGAAGTACTGCGTGTGGGGGACGTCGGCGATCCAGAACGAGCGATCCTCGCCTTTTTCGGGCGACATCGTGGCCGCCTTGTCCTTGAACGTCACGTAAAACGTCCCGGTCGGCGTCGTGCTCGCCTTCACGTTGTCGATCCCCTTCACCGGCACGCCGCCCGATCCCGGCGAAATGAGCGTGGCAAACACGGGCTTGAGCCCCTCGTACGCGACGAGCGTGCCTTGCGTGATCCGCACGTGCACCCACTTCGTCCCTTCGCGCACGCCAAACGGCAGCTTCGGCCGCGGCTCGACCACGGTCGCATCGGATTGCTCCACCCACACGGGCTGCCCGCCCTCGCGCTCCTTCGTTTCGAGGTACGTGGCCCCCGCGTGCTGCGTGGACTGGCCGGTGAGCATCACATACGAGCGCGCCGGGAACGACGTCCCCGTGCGCTCCAGGGCGCCGTCCGGGAGCTTGCGCCATTTCGCGCGCGGCGATTTGCGGAACCAGGCGAGGGGCAAGGAGACGTCGTCGCCGAGGCGGACGCCGTGGAAGGTGCTCGGGCGGAACGGGCGCACGCGGTCGGCGGGCACGACCGTGAGGTCCACCGAGAGCAGGAACGTGCGTCCCTCGGCGGCGAACGCCTTCGTGTACGAGAGCATGGATCCATGCGGGATGTTCTGCCGCACGAGATCGAATCGACCCGGACGCACCATTTTGCCGCCTTCGAGGAACACGGGCAGCGGGTCGGCGGGCGTGATCGGCTGGGGCGCGGCGAGGTCCTCGTGGGCGGAGAGGAACTTGGAGAGCGGCTCGAACTCGCCGGCGGGGCCGAGGAGCCGCTCGATGCGCGCCTGCTCGCGCGGCGTGGGCACGCGGTTGTACATGGGCGCGCCATTGGAAATGGCGTATTTGTAGGGGAAGGGCCCGGCCACGGGCAACGTCGCGTCGAACGCGGGGCGGACCTCGGGCGGAGGCTCGCGCGAGACGAGGGGGTCGTTGCAGACGTACCCGCGCGGCTCGATCGCCCAGAACCCCCGCGCGCACCCGGCCCCGCGCACGGGCTCCGGCTTTTTCAAGGCGACCGATTCACCGACCCGGATGTACCCGAGGTAGCGCTCGCCCTTTTTCTCGGGCGTGGGGTAAATCCAGGGAATGCCCTCGACGGCATACAGGCGCGGGCCGGGAGGAGCCGCCGGCGCGGGGTCGGCCATCGGAGCGGAAGCGGGAGCGGCAGCGGCAGCGGAAGCGGAAGCGGGAGCGGAAGCGGGAGCGGCAGCGGCAGCGGAAGCGGAAGCGGAAACGGGCGCGGTTGCGGCCACGGCGACCGGCGCCTCCCGCGGCGGCGCGAGCGCGGGCTCCGCCGGACCACATCCGACCGCGAGCACGAACGGTGCGAGAAGGTAGCCGCGCATCCTGCCCCCCAGCTATGCCCCGGATTCGCCCGCCGGCGCAACTCCGCCGCGCCGAAAAACCCGTAGCATCGCTCCACGCTCCATGGCTCCGCAGCGCCGCACCCTCCCCCCGCCCTCCACCATCCGCCCCCCGAAGGCCCCGAGCCACCTGCAGGCCGAGCTGCTCGCCGCCGCCTGGGAAGCCTTCTCCGCGCTCCTCTTCGTCTGGACCGTCGTCCCCGACGCCCTCTCCGCGGCCCTGCCCTTCGCCATCACCATCGGCGTCGTCTCCCTCTCCCTCTCCGCCCTCGCCGGCCCGGCCCTCGTCCGCCGCGGCCCCCGGGGCCTCTTCGTCGCCGCCCTCGTCCGCACGCTCTCCTGGCCCCTCGCGGTCAGCCCCCTCGTCCCGCACATCGGCTCCCGCGTCCTCTTCGCCGCCGCCGGCTTCGGCCTCATGGCCGGCGGCATCCGTCGCGCCTTTTATCGCCGCCTGATCCCCGAGGAGACGGCGGCCGCCGCGCTCGGCCAAACCGCCCCCGCCGAAACCTCCACCGACATCGGCAACCTCCGCGACAAACTCGCCGAGTCCGCCATGGTCGCCGGCATCGTCGGCGGCCACACCCTCATGCTCTTTTGCGTCGCCTTCCTCCGCACGCAGAGCCCCGTCCTCTTCAAGGCCTGGCTCGAATTCGTCCCGGCGCTCGCCCTCGTCGGCACCATCGGCTTCACGTTTGCCATCCGCCCCGCCACCCGCCGCGTCGCCCGCGCCCTCGCCGCCGGCCCGACCGGCGACCGCGCCCTTCACGAGCGCGCCCTCGCCCAGGCCGAGGCCTTGCCGAGCACCCTCTCCTACCTGAACTTCACCGTCTGGTCGGCCTTCATCACCATCGGCGTCTTTTATGCCCGACCCGGCCGCGCCGCCTGGTCCCTCGCCGACGGCCTCACGCAGATCTGCCTCGGCATTCTCTTCGCGTTTGGCGTCTCTTTTTATCAGCGCGCCTGGGACCGCGACACCGTCGCGCCCATCCTCGAACGGCTGCGGGCCTGGACCGGCTCCGGCGTGGCCATGCTCGCCGAACCCCTCAACCTGCGCCGCCGCATGCTGCGCGATTTCGGCCTGCCGCTCCTCTTCACGACCACGCTCTCCCTCTTCGCCTCCGTCGGCCTCTACCGGGCCCTCTCCGTCGGCAGCGACCTCCGCCAGGACGTCGACGCCATCGCCGCCCTCATCGCCGCATTCGGCACCATGATCGTCGCCGCACTCGGCGTCGTCGCCCGCGCCGCGCGTGAGCTCAGCCGCCCCCTCGCCGTGCTCGCCGGGGCCGCCGATCGCGTGGCCGGCGGCGCGCTCGACGCGACGGCGCCGCCCGTCACCGGGCCCGTGGAGGTCGTCGGGCTCGGCGAGAGCATCGAGCGCATGCGCGTCCGCCTCGCGGGCACCATCGCCGAGCTCGAACGCGAGCGCGCCGGCCTCGAAGAAAACGTCGCCGCCCGCACGGCCGAGCTCACGAAGACCCTCGACGAGCTCCGCCGCGCCCAGGCCGCCCTCGTCCAGGGCGAGCGCCTCGCCTCGATCGGCGAGCTCTTCGCCGGCGTCGCGCACGAAATCTACAACCCGCTCACGGCCATCGCGGGCGCCGCTGCGCCCCTCGAACGCCTCTCCTCCGAACTCGGCCAGACCCTCGCCGCCTTCCGCGCGGCCTTGCCCGAGCTCTCTGCGGCGCGCAGGCACGAGCTCGAACGCACCATGAAGGAGCTCGACGTCGATGCCGCCCTCGAAGACCTCGTCGGCATCTCGCACCTGCTCCGCCGCGCAAGCGACCGCGCGGTCCGCATCGTCGGCAACCTGAAGAGTTTCTCCCGGTCGCCCGGCGAGGTCGTGCCCACGGACCTCGTCGCCGGCATCGAGGAGACCCTTGTCCTGCTCGGCCGCCGCCTGCGCGACGCCGGCATCGAGGTCGAAAAGCGGTACGGCGACGTGCCCGAGGTCCTCTGCCGCTCGGGCGAGATGAGCCAGGTCTGCATGAACCTGCTCGTCAACGCCCTTCAGGCCCTCGAAACCGACCAGCGCCCGAGCAAACCGACGCCTCGGATCCTCATCGAGGCCCGCCGCGACGGCGGCGCGGCCCTCGTCGCCGTCAGCGACAATGGCCCGGGCGTCCCCGACGACATCGCGTGCCGCATCTTCGAGCCCTTCTTCACGACGAAGCCCCGCGGCCAGGGCACCGGCCTCGGTTTGTCCATCTCGGGGGACATCGCCCGGCGGCACGGCGGCGCGCTCACCCTGGAGCGCGCGGACAACGGCGGCGCGCGGTTCGTGTGTCGGATCCCGCTGGCCTAAATCAGATCCCCAGCATCCAGACGCTGCCATCCCGGCAAACCACCACCAGCTTGTCGTCCCCTGCCGGCTGCATCGCCACCGGCGCCGGGCAAAGCCGCTCGCTCGCGAGCGCCACATTCCCATCCGGCCGCGCCACCCCCACCCGCCCATTGTGCCGCGCGAACGCCACGCGCCCCTCGGCATCCACGAGCAGCGCCGGGCTCGACCTCGCATCGGCCGACGCATTAAAAAACCCCGTCGCCGCCGCGGTCCCTGCCGCCGCCGCCGGATCCGGCCCCGTCGGCTGCGCTCCCTTGTCCAGCACCATCCGCAGCCGCTCGTTGCCTGCCGCGTCGATCCCGAAGAGCAACCCCGTCGACGTCGTCACCATCGCAAACCCGCGCGGATGGATCGTCACCGGCTGGTCGTACGTCCCGAGCCCCACGTCCCCGGCCCGCACGTGCGTGAGCCCCGTCTTGAGATCGAGCCCCACGAGGCTCTTGCCGCCCACCACCGCGAGCAGCGTCCGCCCGCCTTCGAGCGCCGCCCCGCGCAGCAGCGGCCCGCCGAACGTCCCCACCTTCTTCGGCGGGTTCGGCGGCCGGAACACGTACACCCCGCCCGCCTCGCCCGTCGCGATCGTCCCTTCCGGCCCCTCGATCAGCGCCCCCACCGCGCGCTCCGGCAAGCTCGCCCGCGCCCGCACCGCGCCGCTCGGATCGAGCTCCACCAGCGCTCGCCCCCCGATGACCACGCTTCCATCCGAACGCGAAAGCGGCGCCACGTCGAGGTCGCGGCCTCGTTGCCCGAGCGGCGTCGCGAAGCGCACCCGACCGTCGCGCCCGAGGCCCACCGCCGTGCCTGCGCTCGTCACGAGCAGGAGCGTCCCGTCGCTCGTCAGCACCGGCGGCGCGATGGCCGGCGCGCTGCCGAGCCGCGTCCGAAAGATCTCCTTGCCGTCGGACGCGTACGCGACCACCTCCGGCAGGGTCATGGCCACGTAGATCCGCCCCGACTCGTCCACGACCGGCGGCACCTCGATCGTGCCCCCGGCGTGCCTGCGCCACTTGTCGACCGGCGCCGACGGCAGCCGCGACTTGCTCTGCCCCGTGCGCCGCGCGTCCACCCGCTCGCTCGGCGCAAACCCGCGCGGCGGACCTACGACCACCGTGTACGGCCGCGTCGTATCGATCCCCTCCGCGCGCGCGCTCTCGGGCGCGGGCTGCGAAAGCAAGCCTGCCGCTACGGCGAGCGCCGTCCCCAGGCGCGACGGTGTCTTCCTGTTCATCTCCGCTCTCCGGGCATCGTGAACGCCACCTGAATCTCGGGCACCACGCTGCTGCCCGGCGCGCTCCACGGCTTGCCGAGCTGACCATACGCCGTGATCACCTCGCCCGCCTTCGCCGGGTTCGGAAACCCGTGCACGAGCCGCACGCGGCAAGGACTTTGCCCCTTCGGGCAGCCCTCCTTCACCGGCACGTCGAGCAAGAAGATCGTCTGGTGGTTCTGCGTCCGCGCGTCGACGATCTCGCCCGACACCACCGCGGGCTTGCCCACGTCGCTCGCCTGCGCCGCCGCGAACGCCGCGTAGCCGAGTGGTTTGTCTGCCATGAACTCGTGCGCCGCGGCTGCGAGCTTCTCCACGCGCCGCACCGCGATCGGCACGATCCGCGGCGCCATCCCGGGCGCCTTCGCGCGCACCTCGATGTTCGTCGATCCCACCGACGACACGCTCATCCGCTGCGCGAACGATCCATCTGCCGACACCTGGATCGGCTTGCCCGCGGCGAGCACCTCCGCGCCCTTCATCGTGCGCCCCGCGAGCACGAACGTCTCGCCCTCCACGATCACGCGCGTGCCCGGCGCGTCGATGTGCAGCGGCACGATCCCCACCGCGACGTCGACCGCGCCTTCTTCCCGCGCGCCGCCTTCCGTCTTCACGACGTACGGCACGCGCCGCTTCAAGGTCGCGGGTTCGTCGGCGGGGCCCGTGCAGTCCGAGGCCACGTCGATCACGTGCACCGCGGGCCCGTCCTTCACCGCCGCGGGCTTGCCGTCGATCGTGATCTCCGTCCCGCCCACGGCCTCCACCGCCACGTGCACGGACGGTTTTTCGTTCGCGAGCCCCGTGAGATCGGGCCGGAGCCGATAACTCACGTGCACCGTCACGCCCACCGACTCGTCGCGCCCGCTGCCGGGCCTGTCGAGCGACACCTTGAGCCGGTTCTCCCCGAGCGCGAGCGGCGCGGGCAGGGTCACGAGCGCGACGTGTTTCTTCACGTCCGCGCTCGCCGCGTGGATCTGCACCTTCGTGCCGTCCGGGCAGCTCGGGCACTCGATCTCCACGGCCTCGCGCCCCTCGGGCGTCGCTTTGACGCGCGCCGTGAGCGGCGGCGGGCTCGTGTAGAGCACCGCGAAGACCCCGGCGAACACCACGAGCAAGCCCGCCGTGAGGATCACCGGCAGCGCGCGCCTTCGGTTCTTGCGCACGCGCTCACGTGGAATCTCGCCGCGTGGCTGCACGGGCGGCAGGACGAGGCGCTTGCGCGCGAGCTTGTCCCTGTCGCGGTCGCGGGCGGGCGGCCGCGCGTTGTTGGCGTCGCGGAGCCGCTCCATCACCTCGGGCACGATCGTCGCGCCGAGCTCGTGCGGCATCTCGCGCGCGCGTCCGGCCCGCGCGGGCTCGGCGCTCGGATCCGTCGCGCGGAGCGGCGCGATCCCCGGCCGCGCCACGCCGAGCAACGTGCCCTCCGCCGGCGGCGGCGCCTTGACCGCGGGCGATGCGCCGGGCGCCGCGGCGTTCGGGGAGACGACGCCGAGCAGCGTTTGCGCGGGGGCTTGCGCGGGCGTGGGCTTCGCGCCCGCCGACGGCGCGAGGGCGGGCATGCCCACGATCGTGCGGTTCTCGGGCGGCGGCGGGACGACGGGCTTCGGCGGGTTCTTCGTGCCGGGCATGACCCGCGTGGGCGCGTCGGGATCGACCTCCTGGGCCGCGTTCGGGCCTTTGGCGAGGTCCGCGAGCGACACGCCCATCATCGTGCGCGCGACGGCGGCGCCTTTCTGCGCCGGCTCGAGCGTGGCCAGCGCGAAGCCGCACGCGCCACAGGTGGCGGCGCCGGGGCTTCTCTTGGTCCCGCACTCGGGGCAGTGCATCACCGGCGGATACTACCGGTTAAGCTCGCCAGGGGAAGCCCCCTGCAGTGAATGCGCGGATCAAATCAGCGTCGGCGGCGCGACGACCGCCTCGTTCTGGCCGCTGCGCGCGAGCGCCCTCGCGACGAAGCCGGACGCCTTCATCTCCTCGACGAACGCGCGGAGCGCGCGCACGCCTGCGTCGCGGCCCTTCGGCATGCCCATCGCCTGCTCGATCGCCATGAAGCGGCCGGGGATCAGGCGCGTCTCGGGATGCGCCTCGGCGAACTTGGTCATCGGCTGCTTCACGCCGGCGGCGACCTCCAGCTTGTCGCGCAGGAACATCTCGCAGGCCTCGGAGCCGGTCGGCTGTGTGACGACCTTGGCGCGCTCGAGTGTCCGCGTCAGATAAAGTTCATACGCGCTGCCCTTGGCGGCGGCGACACGGATATCGTCGCGGTCCACCTCGTCGGTGGTCTTGATGGGCGAGTCCTTCGGCACGACGTAGGCGCCCTCGATCAGCACATAAGGCCCCGTGAAGTCGATCTCGGCCGCGCGCACCGGATCGATCGCCAGGAAGGCGATGTCCCATTCGCCGCGCTTCAACGCCTCGAATACCTTGCCAGCGGCGTCGAAGGTGACGAACGCGATCGGGATGCCGAGTCGTTTGGCGAATTCGCGCGCGAGCTCGCTGGAGACTCCACGCGGCTCGCCGGTGACGGGGTCCCTCTGCGCCAGGACGGTATTCCCGAAGTTGATCGCCGCGCGGAGCTGCCCGGTCGGCGCCAGGGCTTGAACGACGTGGGACGGAATCGCTTCTGCCATGATGGCCGGAGACTATCCAAGCGCGGCCATCGGCACAATCGGCAACGGTCTCCCAAAGCAAATCGGCGCGGGCGGGCCTTCGCCACCTCGTGGAGAACCACGCCCACCCCAACTGACTCGCAACGGCAAGCAAGGTTGCGTATAACCTACCCCCGAGCGCGAGAAACATTCGCGAACTCCCCGAAGAACGCTTTGCCATGATGCAGATCATCTCCCTCCTCGGCGTCGCCATTGTCGTGTTTGCGTCCACGAACGTCGATGACATCCTCCTGCTCTCGGCGTTCTTCTCCGATCCGCGGTACGCTCCACGCCAGGTCGTCGTCGGTCAGTTTCTCGGCATTGCGGTCTTGGTCGTGGCGAGCTTCGTGTGCGCGCGGCTTGCCATCGTCATCCCGCCGGGTTGGATCGGGCTCCTTGGCCTCGCTCCCCTCGTGCTTGGCGTGCGCGCGTTATGGAAGCTCCGGTCGTCCGCACCGACGGACGAATCGGGCGAGGCGCCCCCGGCCATGTCTGGTTCGCGCGCGTTGGAAGTCGCGAGTGCCACCGTTGCGAACGGCGGAGACAACCTCGGCGTATACATCCCGCTGTTCTCGAGAGACCCGCCGTTCGTTCCCGCCTATGCCGCGACGTTCGCCGTCATGACCGCCGTCTGGTGCGCGGCGGGTTACTACCTCGTCAACAACCCGATCGTCGGAAAGACCATCTCGCGTTACGGCCGCGTCGCCCTGCCCTTCGTTTTGATGGGGCTCGGCCTGTGGCTCTTGTCCGACGCGCTTGTGCTCGTCATGCCTTCCTGAGGCAGTCCAGCGGACCTTCTTTGCACGTCGTGTTCAAATGGTCCGATGCGACCAAGCTCGCGTTGCCCGCGGGCTTCTGCACGCTCCCGCCAAAAACTAGCGCCCTCCCCGCGCCCCCGGCTACGCTCCCCGCGCCCCTTCCTGGGCACGGGTGACCCCATGGCCGTTCAAATCGCTACCGGCGCCACCGCGATGTGCAGCTTCGGCATGGCGCCCTCTTCGATCATGGTCCTGCCTGCGAACATGGTGAATGCCACCACGTCCGCCGCGAACATCGCCGACATGGTGACCGCGACCAACGTCCTGCCTTTCGGCGCTTGCACGTCGTTGGCGAATCCCACGGTCGCCGCGGCCACGTCCGCCGCCTTGGGCGTCCTCACCCCCATGCCCTGCGTCCCCGTCCCCGCTGGCACCTGGATCCCCGGCAGCACCAAGGTCCTGCTGAAAAGCCTGCCCACGCTCCACAATTCCTGCAAGCTCATGTGCTCGTATGGCGGCGTCATCCAGATCCTGAGCCCGGGCCAATTCAAGGTCATGGCCGGCGGATGAGCCCCCCGTCCCCCGCACCGCCGCCCGGGAACCTGCTCCTCGAATTCACCCGCACCGCGCAGGCCGACGAATCGTTCGTCTTGCCAGACGGCGAGGTCACGTACGTCCTGCACACCGAAGGCGGCGGCGCCGAGACCGTCACGATCGACTGGACCCCCGCGCTCTTCGCCGACCTCGACGCCGTCCGCCGCCCCGGCTGCGACCCTGCCATCGTCCAGCGCCTCGGCCGCGCCCTCCGGCGATTCCTCGCGCCCGCGGGCTGGGCCCGAACGGAAGAGAGCATCCTCGACGCGTCCTCGCGCGGCGATCCGGTGCGGATCACGTTCCGCTCGAATGCCGCGGAGCTTTATGCCTTGCCCTGGGAGCTCCTGACGCTCAAATCGAGCGGCCAGCACCTCGGCGAGCTGCCCAATGTCCTCGTTCGTTATGCCTGGCCCGAGAGCACCACGCGCCCCGAGGACCCCTCGCCCTTGCCCGAGGGCGGGCGTATCCTCTTCGGCTGGTCCGCCGCGGCCGGCGCCGTGCCCCTCGCCGAGCAATCCAATGCCCTCCGCGCCGCCGCCGACCGAGGACATCACCCCTTCGATCCCGCCCGCGACGTGCTCGCTCACCTCTCCCTCGGCCGCCTCTCCAGCGCCCTCGAAAAGGCCGCCGCGTCGGGAGAAACCATCCACGTCCTCCACCTCCTCTGCCACGGCACCCAGGTCGGACAAACCCACGGCCTCGCCTGGGACGCGGACGACGGCAGCGGCGAGCGTGTCTTGCTCGACGCGGGCAAGCTCCGGCAGCTCCTCGCCCCCCACGCGGGCCGCATTCGACTCGTCGTGCTCTCGGCCTGTGACAGCGGCAATCCCGGACAGATCGGCAATCACCTCGGCAGCGTCGCCCAGAACCTCCACCAGGCCGGCATCCAGGCCGTCGTCGCTTCCCGCTTCCCCCTCACCACCTCCGGCTCGATCACCTTCACCGAAGTCTTTTACGACAAACTCCTCGTCGAGCCCACCTCCGTCGAAGACGCGCTCCTCGCGGCCCGGCAGCGCCTCCTCCGCGAAGGTGCAGGGAGGCTCGACTGGGCGAGCCTCACCCTGCACGCCCGCCCCGAGGACGAGGGCGACACCCGCCCGATCGTGTTTCGCCCTTATCGGGGCCTCCTCGCCTTCCACGCCGCGCATCGCCGGTTCTTCTTCGGCCGCGAAGCCGAGATCGAGGAAGCGCTCGCCGACCTCGCGGCCCTCGCGGCCTCGGGAAAACCGCGCTTTCTCGTGGTCGCGGGCGCCTCGGGCACCGGCAAATCCTCCATGGTCCTCGCCGGCGTCGTCCCGCGCCTCCTCGATCGCGGCGCCAGCCGCGCCGACGCCGCGGACGCCGACGACGTCAAGCGCGCCATCGAGCGACTCGCGCAGCTCCTCGGGCGCAGGAGCCCGGGCGCCGCCGCGCAGCAGGCGCTCTCCGTGCTCCACCGCGAAATCACCACGCTCGCCTCGTCCGCGGGCGGCGCGTGGGAAGCCGTCGTCATGCGCCCCGGCGCGTCTCCGCGGAGCGCCCTCGAATCCGCGCTCGCGGCGCGCCGCGACAAAGACCTTCCTTTCCTCCTCGTCGTTGATCAATTCGAGGAGGTCTTCACCCACGTGCAGGATCCGGCCGAGCGGCAGGCGTTCGTCGCCGAGCTCTGGAAGCGCTGCTCCGGCGAGGGCAACATCCATTGCATCACCAGCATGCGCGTCGATTTCGTCGGCGAATGCGGGCAGATCGTGCTCGACGCGGGCACGGGCCTCCGGCTCGATCGCGTGGCCTATGACGAGGCGCACCGCGTCTTCGTCGCGCAGATGGGCCCCGCGCAGCTCCGCACCGTGATCGAAGAGCCCGCGCGCAAGGTCGGCCTCTCCCTCTCGCAAGGCCTCGCGAACCGCATCATCGCCGAGGTAGGCGCCGAGCCCACGGCCTTGCCGCTCGTCGAATACGTCCTCGACCTCCTCTGGCAGAAACGGCGAGGAAAGACCCTCGACGCGGCCCGGTACGAGGAGCTCGGCGGCGTGTTCGGCGCGCTCGAACGAATGGCGGATGCCGTGGTCGACGAGCTCGACGAGCCCTCGCAAAAGCTCGCCCGCCGCCTCTTCTCGCGCCTCACCCATTTCGGCGAGGGCGGCGCCTCGAACACGCGCCGCCGTGTCCCCCTCGCGCGCATCCTCCCGACGGATCCGGAGCGGCGCGCGCGCTTCGAGGCCTTGCTCGAACGATTCGTCGCCGCGCGCCTCGTCTCGCGGCAGGACGAAGGCGGCCGCATCGTCGTCGAGGTCGCGCACGAGGCCCTGCTCCGACGGTGGAACCGCCTCGCGACCTGGCTCGCCGAGGATCGGGCGCGCGTCGTCGAAATCGCCAAGCTCGAGAGCTGGGCCGCCGATTACAAAGCCCACGGCGCCCTCCTCCGTGGCGCCCAGCTCGGGTATGCCAAGCAGATCCGGGCGCACGCCGAGGAGGAGCTCGACGACGACACGCGCGCGATGATCGAGGCGAGCGAGCACGCGGAGGAAGCCGAAGCCGCACAGACCCGCGAAAAGCAGCGTATCGAGCGGCGCAAGCTCGTCGTCGGCGCCGCGGGCGCGCTGGTCGTGGCCGTCGTCATGACGCTCCTCGCGTTCCGCACGAGCCGGGCCAAAGCCGAGGCCGACGCCTCGTGGAGGCGGGCGGAGCTGGATCGCATCAAGGCCGAAGAAGCGCACAAGCAGGCGGACGCGGAGCGCGCCCTCGCCGAAAAGCAATTGCGCATCGGCGGCGCCTTGAACCTCGTCGCGCGCAACCGGCAGGCCGCCGCCGCGTCCGTCATGTCGGAGCGAAGCGGCCCCTTCCCCGAGCTCCTCACGGACTTCCGGCACCTCTCGCTCGCGCAGACCCTCCTCGCGCTGCCCATTCCGAAGGTCACGCTCTCCGGGCATTACGAAAAGTTGTGGCACGCCACCTGGTCCCCCGACGGCCGCCGCTTCGTCACGGCCTCCGAGGACGGAGCCGCCCGCATCTGGGACGGCAATGGCCGGGGCAAGCCCCTCGTTCTGCTCCACGACGCGCCGCTCTCCTCGGCGGTCTTCGACCACGAGGGCCGCCGCGTGCTCACCGCTGCCTTGAATGGCATGGCAAAAATCTGGGACGTCTCCGGCCCGGAGCCCTTCGTCGTCGCCGAGCTCCGCGGCACGTCTCAATCCCTTTGCGCGGCGGTCTTCTCCCCCGACGCGAGCCGCGTGGCCACGGCGACGAGCGAAGGCGCCATCGAGATGTGGGACCTCTCCCCGGTCACCGGCCCCCTCCTCGAAGCCCGCTGGACCGGGCACGAGGACGTCGTCGCCGCCCTGAACTTCGATCCCGAGGGCAAACGTATCGTCAGCGCCTCGTGGGACCGCAAGGCATGCCTTTGGGATGCCCGCAAAGGCACCCGCGCCGCCTGCCTCGAAGGGCATACCGGCCCCCTCTCGTCGGCCGCGTTTTCCCCGGACGGCAAGGCGATCGTCACCGCCTCGTACGATGGCACCACGCGCATCTGGGACGTCGAGACCCGCAAAACGACGGCCGTGCTGCGCGGCCACATGGGCCCGGTCAATCTGGCGGTCTTTCATCCGAAGAGCGGCCGCGCCGTGGCCACGGCCGGCGACGACAACACGGTCCGCATCTGGGCGAAGAATGACGAACCGCCCGGCACGTGCGACGCCGAATATACGGCCTACGTGGAAGTCGCGGTCCTCAATGGCCACGACGCCGACGTCACCACGGTCGCCTTTTCGCCGGACGGTCATCGCCTCGTCACCGGCTCCTGGGACGAGACCGCGCGGCTCTGGGACCTCGGACGCCTCCCGCGGCCCGTCCTCCCGCGGATCCTCGAGCATTACGTGACGTATGCACTCGAAAGCCCCGCCCAGGACCGCGTGCTCCAGAGCGCGCCCACGGGCGAGCTCGCCGTGTACGATGTGCGTCCGAACGACGCGTTTTACGATGGCATCCACCCGTTCGGTCTGCTCTCGCATGGCAAGCGGCGTATCGTGACGGCCGCGTGGCGCCCGGATGGGAAAAGCATCGTCACCGGAGATGAAGGGGGCGACCTCGCCCTCACGCCCCTCGAAAAGCGCCCTGCCTCCCATGAGCGGCTCCCTCCGCTCCCCTCGCGGCGGCTCCCTCGACAACATCACGCCCCGATCCTCGCGCTCGCGTGGAACCAGAGCGGCGACCAATTCGTCAGCGTCGCGAGGCAGGACGCGCCCCTCGTATGGGACGCGGACCACCCCGAGCGCCCCCCGCTCCCCCTCCGGGTCTCCGCCGAGAAATGCGAGAGCCCAGGGGCCTCCACGTCCGGCAAGCACGTCTCCGCGAATGCAGGCGGCTTCACCTCCGTCGCGTGGAGCATGCGCCCGGGTGCGCGGGACATCGTCCTCGGCCGTGACGACGGCTGCGCCTGGTGGGTCGACCTCGACGGCCGGAACAACCCCAAGGTGCTCGGCCGCCATCACGGCACGATCACCGCCGTCGCCATCTCTCCCGACGGGGAGCGCGTCGCGACGGCCTCGCAGGACAGGACCGTACGCATCTGGAAACGCGACGGCACCTACGTCGAGCTCGTACATCCCGCCCCGCTCCTCTCCGTCCTGTTCGACGCGCGCGGCGAGCGTGTGATCACGCGAGCCCGGAACAACACCGTCGTCCTCTGGAAGGTCGACGGCTCCGGCCAGGTCTTCGCCCTCGCGGGCGCGGCGTCCACCTTTCCCATTGCTGCATTCGACGTGCAGGGCAATGGCATCCTCACCGTGGACCCGCAGGGCTTTCTCCAGCGCTGGGACGCGGAGCCCGACGCCATCCTCGCGAGCCTCGAGCGCGCCAACGACGACTGCGCCACCGCAGCGCTCCGCCAGCGGTATCTGGCCGAGGACGAGGAGACCGCGCAAAAGGGCTGCCGCGCGTGCGCCGAGAAGCAAGGCCTCGACCCCGACAGTTGCTCGCGCGACCAGACGACCGGCGCGCGGAGCGCCCACAAATGATACCGTCTGTGTGAATCGAGGACGCCATGCCTGCGAATGCCCTCCACCTCCTCCTCAGCCACGACGACGACGGCAGCGCCTTCCTCGAAAGCGGCTTGCCGACGGACGCGGCCGCGGAGCACGAAGAGCGCCCCGAGGCGCGCCCCGGCCCGACGCACCTCTGGGACGAGGGCGACGACCCGGACGACCTCACGGCCCAGCGCTGGGGCGTGATCGTACCGGAAGGCAAAACGGGCGATCGATTGCTGGAGCTCGTGCGCCCTCTCCTCGAAGCGCGCCGCGCCGCCCAGGGAGGGCACGAGATCAAGACCTTCCGCGCGCCCTCGCGCCTCGACATGGCGGGCGCCGCGCGCTGGCGCAAGGAGGTCTTCGATCGGGGCGCCGACCTCGCCATCGATTTGCCCCGTTATCAGCTCATCCTCGGCGATCTCGATCAGGTCCCCTTCGCGCTCCAGCAGGTCCAGCAATCGGACGGGTTCGTCGGACGCCTCGCGTTTCCGGACGAACGCGGCTACGAGGCCTACGTCCACAAGATCCTCTCCGCCGAGCGCGCGGCCGCGCGCGACGCGCCCCCCCACGCCACGTTTTATACCGTGCACGACGGCACGGCGGCCACGGCGGCCACGTACCGCGCGCTCGTGCGTCCGGGCCTCGATCTCGTGCGCCAGCGCCTCGACGCCGGGCAATTCCCCGCGAGCACCCTCGAAGAGCGCGGGCGCATGGACGCGCCTTCCCCCGACGAACTCGTCGAGGTCGCCTCCCGCCCCGATCCGGGCGTGCTCTTCAGCGTCAGCCACGGCGCAGGCGCCCCGCGCGAGGGCTGGAAGAGCTTCGTCGATCAACGCGCGCGCCAGGGGGCCATGCGATTCGGCCGCGAGGGCACGTTCGCCGCGAGCGACCTCGGCGAGCGCCCCTTCGTGCCGGACGGCATCTGGTTCATGGTCGCCTGTTATGGCGGCGGCACGCCGGATCGGAGCGCTTATCGCCACTGGCTCGAACGATTGCAGAAGCTCGGCCATTACGGCGGCGAGGCCGAGGAGGTACTCAAGGCCCTCCCTCGCCATGCGCCCCCCTTCATCGCCTCGCTCCCCCGCGCTGCGCTGGCGAGCCCGAAGGGCCCCCTTGCCTTCCTCGGCCACATCGATCTCGCCTGGACCTACAGCTTCGAGGAGCGCGACGCGGGCACGCCGATCGCCCGCCCGGCCCGCTTCATGTCGGTCGTGCGTTCCCTCGTGCGCGGCGACCGCGTCGGCCTCGCGTTCCGCGAGCTCGTGCGATTCTTCGAGCAGGCGAACACCGAGCTCACGAGCCTTTACGATCAGGAGGCGAGCGGGGGCCGACGCGACGAGGTACGGCTCGGGCATCTCTGGATGCTCCGGCAGGACCTCTCCGGCTACATCCTCCTCGGCGATCCCGCGGTGCGCCTCCATGTCAAACGGCCATCGAAGGCGGCTCCGGCCGCGACGCCCGCCCCCACGGCGGCGAACGTCCTCGGGTTTGGCCCGGCCCCACAAGCGCCCGCGCCCGTCCCCGCCCCCGCACCTGCGCCTGCGCCCGCGCCGACGGCGCAGGTCGAGCCCGCGGCGCTCCCCATGGAGCTCGAGCGCCTCGAAGAGGCCTTCGGCCACATGCTCGTGGGCGAACGCGGGCACAAGGAGATCGCCAAGGAATACGGCATCGAGCTCGGCGAGCTGCGCAAGCTCTTCGACCGGTACAAGAAGGGCGGGCGCGGATCACTCGGGCATGGCTGACGCCACCTCGTCGGAGGCTCACGTATAGCTGTCGAGATCGTCGTCGGATTCGCTGTCGAACCCGGGATCCTCGGCGCCCGTCCCGTACACCGTCGAGACGTGCGAGTGGATCTTTTTGGCCGCGTACTCTCGGATCACCTTGTCGCCCCACTCCCGCATGACCTTTTTCGGAACGTCGATCCCGAGCGCCTTGTCGATGATCGCCTTCAGGCCATCGATCGAATTGGTCCAGGATTTTCCGGGGCGCGTGTTGTAATTCAAGTTGTACCCCATCACGTCGGCCACGAAGTAGAGGCACAACCAGCAGCCGAAGCAGGGGCGCTTCTTGCCGCGGACGAGGACCGGCGTCGTCTTCGGCAGGCGGGAGTTGATGAGCACGAGCAGGAGCTTCTGCTCGGCGTGCACGCCGAGGCCCGTCACGAGGATCAGCTTCTCTCGATAATGAGGCTCCACGAGGACGTCCGTCCTCGGCCCGGCGGTTCGGAGCGCGATTTGCTCGACGGACTCCCGGATCGGCACCATCGCGAGGCCCTGGGCGAGGAACTGCACGTCCTCGGTCAGGTCGGGGCTCATCATCTCGTCCTGGAAGCGGTCGACCACGCGGGCGCCGCGCCGATCGGAGCTCGTGCTCGGGATCGTGCGGATCGCGTCGAGCAGCGTCGGCTCCTTCAAGAGCTGCTGGTAGAGCTGCTCCATCGTCTTCGGATTGTTGGCCGAGATCAGGATCCGCTCGTTCGTGTACATGGCTTCCACCTCCGCGTCGCTTTTCTCCAGGAAGTGGTTCGCGTAGTAAAAAAAGTACGTGGAGAGGTGCCGAAGGAACTGCGCCGCCTCCTCGCCCGCGAACGAGCGCGCCGGACGCTGCACCGTGCTACCGAAGACGACCCCGCTGTCATTTCGACCTGAAAAGTTCGATAGGGTCTCTTCTCGGAAGAAATTCATGGGCCGGTAGGGATCGAAGGGACCGTTCGACGCTGCCTGAAGGACACCTCTCGCTTTTCGCAAAGCGACGAGGGCCTCCGGCGGCATCCCCCGCGCCGCATGCGGGGCCTTCGGCTGCGCCACCGTCGCGGCGTGCGGCACCTTCGCGGGGAAGGCCGGGGCGTTCTGCCGTTGCAACACCGTCGCCGGGTGCGGCGTTCGCGCGGGGGCCGCCTGCCCTGGCCTTTCCTTCGGCTGGATCCTCGCTGGATGTGGCGGCGCGCTCCGGCCAGGCAACCCATGCTTCGGCGATCGATCCTCGTTGGCCATGGCTCCGAGGCGCCACGCTACCAACCTCGCCCCCTCGCTCCCAGAAACCGGCCTTCGCCCGCGCCTTCTCCTTCCCCTTCCGGCGTCGCGCCTGCGCCGTAGGTACGCCCGCCCACGCGGACCGGACAAATCCGGACAATTCTGGACAATTCCGGACAATTTCGCGAGATGTCCAGTCCTGCCGCCCCCTTGCACGTGAGCCTTCTCACCGCCTGATCGCGACCCAACGGTCGCGTGCACGCGTCTCCAGGTCGCGTGCACGCGTCTCCAGGTCGCGTGCGCGCGTCGCCGAGGCACGTGGGCACGCCTTCACCTCGTGCCCACGCGTCTTCACGTCACGGCCACGCGCCTTCAAGACATTCCCGAACGATCTCGACATCATGCACGCGCGTCTTGATCTCACGCGCGCGCGCCTTTGCTCCCCGCCCACGCGTCTTTTTCCTGCGCCCACGCGCCTCGGAGACGCGCCCACACGCCTCGCGCCCCGCTCGCGCGCGACGTCTCGGCGCGCCCTCGCCAAGCGCTTGGCATACCTCGTGCCTTGATCTCCGGCACGGCGCACGAGACGGGGCTTCTCCCGTCGACCGCCGCACGACAACCCAACCGTCCCCCATTTGGAGGCAGCTCATGAATGACCCCAAAAACCCCGTCCCCGGCGACACCCACATCGACGCGAGCGACCTCGCGCTCATCGACGTCACCGCCGAGCAAATGTTGAAGTTCATCAAGATTCGCGAGGGCGTCGCGAAGGCGATCGCCAACCTGAAGCGCCTCACCCCCGAGCAGATCGACCGCGCGGGGCTCCACGCGGGGGACGTGCAGCGCGCCCTCGATATCGCCGACGAGCACCAGCGGCTCGACGCCATGGTCCCCGCGGCGGAGAAGCTCGCCGAGATGCTCATCGAGACCCGCGCCGGGCGGGGCCACGATCTCGCCATGCTCCTCGGTGAAATCGCCTCACAGGCGCGGCGGCGTGGCCAGCGCGACCCGAAGGGCCCGGAGATCCTCGGCCCGCTCGAGGACCTCTTCGCCTATCAATATGGCCCCGCCCAGAAGAGCGCCGCCACCCGCGCGAAATCGAGCGGCCCGACCGAGCTGAACGAGCCGAGCGAAAGCACCGGCTGATCCCACCTGCCGGGACACGGGCGGCGCCTCGCCAAGGTGAAACCGGCTGAGGTCGACGGGCGTACCTTCGGGATGAGCACGCCTCTTTTCAGCCGGTTTCACTTCACCCACCTCCTCTTGCTCGCCGCCTCCTGCGCGGGCGCGACCGCGTGCCTCTCCGCAGGGGACGGCGACGCTGTGTCTATCGGCGACGCCCCCGCAAGCGACCTCCAGGGCATCACCATCGTGCCCACGAACCCCACGTCGCCGCCCCCGCCCCCTCCACCTCCGCCGCCCCCGTGCGTCGCGAACGTGAATTCGAACCCGGCCTTCGGCTGCCTCACGGCGGCCTGGATCTACGGCCCGGGCGTGGGGCTCGAATCCATGCTGAGCTCGGCCGTGGGGTGCGGCTGCGAGGCCGAGATCGTCACGACCGGCGTGGTGCCCGCCGCATGCAACGTGCAACGCGTCGCCGTGAGCTGCAGCAGCGGCACGCCTCCGTTCAATGCCGTCTCGCCCATTCCCCCGGGCGAGTATCCGTGTGAAGGCCTCACGAACGACGACGGAACCCCGCAGGTCGTCGAAGTCAACACGAACGAGATCCCGTTCATGGGCATCCACATCGATCCGGACAACAACGGCCAGCTCTGCGACGTCACCCTCGACCCCTTCGTCGGGCCCATCGATCGCGAGATCAGGGAGAAATGCTCCAGTTGCCACACGGACAACGAGCCCAATTGGTGGCCCGAAGAGACCGACCCGGGAGAAGAAAGCTGCCCCTACTGCCACGCGAACGACGAGCCTCAAGGGTGGCCCGAGGTAGCCGCCAGGGCCTACGTCGCGTCCCTCGAAGGAGGCCCCCGCCCCGCGTCAGCGCGATTCCGGCACGCAAACCTCGTCCGATTTCGAGACACGGCAAAGCCTGCTCCGCTCAATCCGCATCTCGAGCTTCTCCGGCGGCGGTGACGACAGGAGCACCCGCCACGCGTCTCGGTCGGGCCGTTCGAGGAGCGCGTAAATCGCGAGCGTCCCCTTCTCCGGCACCGGCACCTGAATCACCTTCGTCTGCCCGGGTAACACCACCACCGAGGTCTGCACCGATTCGTCGGGCGTGGTCACCCGTGCCGCGACGGACTCGTACGACTCCGCGCCGAACGTCTTCTCGTCGATCGCGCGGGCGAGCACGTACACGGAGCGCGCACCATTCGCGTCGGCCGCCGGGCGGAGCACGAGATCCACATGGGAAGCCTTCGACGACGCGCAGCCGGCCCCGAGCGCCGAGACGAGAAGCGCGGTCAGGCCGCAGAGGGACGCGTGGCCTCGCACGAGGGCAGTATCAACGAGGCGTCGAGGCTTGTCCACTTAGCGTCGTGGAGGGCGGCGGCCGCGACGGGCAACGAGCGCCGTGGTTCGGCGGCGGGAGCAACACGTCCCACGGATCCGAGCCGAGATCGAAGGCCACGCGCGCGCCGAGCATCCACGACACCGCCGAGCCCCGCCACGCCGACGCCTCACAAACGAGCCGGAGCGTCTGCCACGCGTCGCCCGTCCCCTCTTGCGACCGCGACGTCTTGCCGCCGCTCGAAAGGTCGGTGAGCTCCGCGCTCACGGTCGCCGGCGTCGACGTCGACCAGGGCACGGGCAGCGATTTCCACGCCGGCGCCTGATTGAACCCTGCGACCGTCGTCTCCCCCACGCTGAGCGAGGACATCGTCACGGCCACGCGATCGTCCCGCTCCACCTTCGGCAGCGCATGCGGCCGCACCAAAAGCGCGATCGCCTTGGGTTTGCCCGCCTCGTCCCAGAGCAGGCCCGAAAGACCGTCGAACCAGCCGCCGACCTCGAGCGCCTCTTTCGGGAGCACGACAGCGCGATAATCGAGCGGCCGCTTCGCCACCCACGCCCCGCCGTCGCTCCGCCGCGCGGCCGGCGCCACGCCGTCGTTGAACGCGAGGCGCATCGTGCCCTTCACGCCGAAGACCGAATCGACCTCGCTCGGCGGCGCCTCGACCTTCGCCGTCGGCAGGAACGGAAACCGCGCCCAGAGCGGCTCGCCGAGCGGGCGAATCTCGCCCTTGTAGATCTTCTCGACGGCCTTCTCGACGTTCGTCAGGGCATACTCGTAGACCTGGTTCATCGGCAGGAAGAACGGCCTCCGCATGTCCCCGCCGGGGATCCGCGCCGCGTCGAGCCATGCTTTGACCTGCGGCATCGGCTGCTTCGGGTCGGGGTCGAGAAGGGACAAACCGAGCTTTCCCACGAGCGGCAAACGATCCCCGAGCGGCGCGCCCGCGGCCTGGAGCGGCCCGTCTTCCAGCGAGGCGAGGAGCGGCGTCAGGATCGCGTAATACTTGTCGAGGTTGACGGGTTTGCCCTTCTCGGGCTGGAGCGCCACGATCGCATCGAACGAGCGGAGCGCATTGCGCAGGATGGCGAGATTCGGATCACTCCCCGGGTCGATCGCTGCATTCTCCGCCACCGTGGTCCAGAACTGACCAAACCACGAGCTCGGCGTGGCCATGTCCTGCAGATCGGTCCGGAGCGACGCGAGCGAGCCCGCCGAGAACCCGAAGCCCTGCACGTAGGAAAACAGCGCGGTCTGGTAGGCCGTCGCGTACGAGTCCATCCCGTCGCGCACGAGCCGCGCGAGATCGTCGCGCGCCGTCTGCTGCACACACGCCCCCGTGAGCGCCGCGTCGAGCTTCGTGAATGCGGGCACGAGCTCGTCATTGACGGCCCGCGCCGTGTAAAGCCCCGGGAGCGGCCGGCTCGGACCACGCCCCGGCATGTCACTCGCGCCCACCGCGGGGAACGTCTGGTTTGGCCCGAAGAAGGGCGAGCGCTGCTTGGCGCGGACATCGTCGACGAACCCCTTCACGTACGCCGACGACTTGCTCGAAGCGACGAGCCGGTCCCAATCCTCCGCGCGATAGACGCGGTTCTTGTCGATCGAAAACGTCTCCTTCGAGGCCGTGTCCCCCGTGGGGCACTTCATCCCCTCGAGATCCCCCACGATCTGCCGCAGCGTCCGGTTCTCCGCGCTCGGCACGTCGATCTTCGAGCTGTCGACCTCGCCGAACAGCCCTTCGAGCTCCTTGCTCTTTTGCTGCGCCCAGTCCGGGATCTGGTGGCTGCCTCCGGGGCCGAGCAGTTTGTCTGCGTCCTCCGGGCTCTCCGTGCGGAGCAGCGATTCGAGCTCCTTCTGCGAGGGCGCTTCCTCCACGCCGCGCAGCGCATCCGCGAGCCTGCGCGCGCTCTCCGAGAGCGCGCCGATCTCGCCCGGCGGGACCGCGCCCTTCTTCAAGGAGTCGTCGAGCGAGCCCAAGAACCCTTCCCAATCGCCTCGCGGAATGCCCTGATCGAGCCCCTCGATCGCGCCCCGCCACGGCGAATACGAGAACGTCACGTAATCGCCGACCACGCGCTCCGGCACCTCGAGCACCCGCGCGAACGTCTCCTCGTCGCGCAGCGCGAGCTCCCCGAGATCGTTATCCTCCGAGGCCCGAAGCAGCGCCACCGCATAAAGCCGCACCGGCAGCGAGGACGCCCTCGCCGCCGGCAGGAGATACACTTCGCGGATCTTCCCGAGGAACTGCTCGCGTTCCCCGCCTCCGTCGCGTTCGGTCCGCGGCCGGTCGATCTCCTCTTTCGCGTTCGGATACGCGTACCGCAAAGGCCACCAGCGTGGCCGCAGCGCCGCTCGAAGCGCCTTCGCCGCTTTTCCTTCGGCTCGATCCATCTCCACGTTGCGCGGCGGGCGCAGCGTGGTGAAGGCTGCGACCTGCGCGGGCACGGCCTTCACGTCCTGCCAGTACCACAAATACAGCCCGCCGATGAGCCCCGCAATGGCGGCCCCAAAGACCAGCGCGCCCAGCATCCGCCGCTGCTCGTGCGCATGGAAGTCGGATTGCACCGCCTGCGCATCGAGGCCGAGCGGCTCGCCCACCATCCCCGCGTCCGCGCCCTCGGGCAATCCCGAGACCACGATCCCGTCGAGCGACGGCGTCGCGACCTGCGTCGCATTCCCCACGAACGCATCGAGGAACGGTTCGAGCGCTGCAAACACGCTCCCCCCGCCGCCCGCGAGCAGCTTCGTCACCGCCGCCGTCTGTACGGCCGGCAGCGTCTTGATCGCGGAAGACAAACAAGGGTCGAGCGGCGCGAGGAGCCCCTCGAGGTCCGCCGCGCGCCGGCCCGCGGGCTTCAAGGTCTGCGTCGCGTGTCCCTCCTCCTCCGCCACGCGCGCGAGCGGGACGAACCCTTCGAGTCGCTCGTCGAGGTGCGAAAGAACGACGCGCACCCGCGGCGCGCGCCCGCGCCGGAGCGACGTGAGGCGGTCGACCACGTCCCGCCCGAGCGCGCCGAGGCGCCGGAGGCCCGCGGGCGTGAACGAAGGCGCGCGTGCGTCGATCACGAACACCACGACCGGCACCCGGAGCGCGATGGGCTTCCAGAGATCGGCGAGCGAAGCGCGCGCCTCGGGCCGCGTGTCTTCGAGCAGCTCGCCGCTGATCTCCTGCACGAGCGCGTGCTGGCCCGCGAACATCGAGAGCCGCGCATCCGACGTGTCACTCGGCGCGACCTGCGACGCCGCACCCGAGCGCGCGAGCCCTGTCTGGACCACGCTCGTCTTGCCGGCCCGACGCTCGCCGAGCACGACGACGATCGGCGCGCCCTGCACGCTCTCCGGCAGGCGGCGCACGAAATCGTCCCACGTCCGGTCGAGCGAACGCGGCGAGGGCACCTTGGGCGCCTCCTCGCCGGATTTCTTGCGAGACCGCACGAACAAGAAAATGCCGAGGACGAGCAGCAAGACGCCCACGAGGGCGATCGCGGCGATCACCCAGGGGTTCAAGGACGCTCCCAGCGCTGCGGCCTGCTGCATCGCGCGCGCCTCCTCGCCGCCCTACCCCCCCGCCGCGGGCCTACGTGGCCCGGCGAAGAGAAAGGCCTCGAGCAGCTCCTCCACCCGATCAAACGCCAGCGCGAGCGCCTTCGGATCCCGCGCCTCGGGCGGGAGCGCGAGCGCGTCGCGAATGGGCTTCACGAAGGGCGCGAGCACGTGCGGAGGCACGACGCCCGCGGCGCCCGCCTCGACGGCCGCGAGCAGGGCCGCCGCGTCCGGTGGAGGCGGCGAACGGGGCGCGGCCTCGACCTCGATCCGGGGAGGCGGCGGGGGCGTGGACGGACGCCGCCCGCTCGCTCGCCATCGTGCGAGCAGCGAGGACTGCGGATCACTCTCCTTGCCTCCGGCCGCCATTCCCTCGGCACTTCACCACAGAAGGCTGACGAGGGCAAAAACCGCGTGAAAACCTGCCGCGACGCCCAGGGCGAGCAGCCCGTACCGCAGCGCGGGCCGGGCCCGGACCGTGGGGGCCGCCCCTGTCTTCACCGGGGCCTCGCTCCGCGGCAGGCACCGCGCGAGCTTCTCCTTCCAGGCGCGGATCTCCTGGGGTTCGTCGAAATGACGGCCCACGAAACCACACGCCAGGCAATGCAAGTACGTCGCGACCACGAGCGGCTCGGGCTTGCTCTCGGGCGTGAGGAGCGCCGCGCGCTCGAAGAACTCGTCGCCGCCCTCCGTCTCGCCGAGCAGATCCCATTGAAGCAGCGGCCACGGCGGGCTCTCGGGATCTCCCTCGCGCGCGAGCCGCGTCTGCACACGTTCGTCGAGGAAAACGACGAGCGGGACGAGGACCCCCTCCAGGGTGCTCGGCGAGACCACCTTGTCGAGCTTCGCGTCGAGATCGTCGAGCCTCTTCCGGAGCTTCGCCCGGAGCGCCTCGACGTCGCGTGTCTTGTTGTTTCGCACGGCCGTGTCGAGGATCCGCCCGGTATCCTCGATACAGGCGACGATCTCCGCGAAGGCGCGGGGTTCGAGCGTGCCCGTCGCGCTCATGCCTTCGTCCCTCCGGAGAGCGCGCGCTGGCCCGCCATCGGGCGCGTCGTGATCTCCACGTCCACGGGCTCCTCCGTCCACGCGTCGAGGAGCGCGGCGATCTGCGCCGAGAGCCGACGCACGAGCGGCGCCTCTTCGGGCGTCCTTTGCCGCACCGCGAGCCGATACACGCGCCGAATGCCTCCCGCGCGCCGGGCCGGATCCGGCGCCTCGCGCGAATCGAGCTCGTCGACGAGCGTGGCAAACCCTCGATACGCCCCCTCCCCGCTCGCGCCGAGGATCTCCAGCATTCCCACGAGATCCCGCCGCCCGAGCGCCGGTCGCATGCGGAGCGACAACACGTCGAGGCACCGCGCCGGATCCTGCGCGAGCGGGCTCTCCGCGGGCGCGCGCATGCTGCCCACGAGCCGGAACGAGACCCCCGGCAAATGCCGCGTCTGCAAGCCGAGCGCGAGCTTGCCCGGCGACGCCGACCAGAGCACCGGCTGCGAAAAACGGGCCTCCGCGAGCACCTTGCAGGGCTTCTCGAAGGCGCCGTCGATCGAGAGCTTGAGCTCCGTCACCCCGTCGCCTTCTTCGATCTCGTACGTATCGCCGTCCTGCGCGAGCGCCGCCGGCATCAGCGGCACGAGCCCACGATCCGTCGCCTTGTAGACCCCGCGCACCCCCGCGGGCTCGACGCCTTCGAGCAGCGGCGAGGGCGAACGCACGGGCGCCGTCGTCCGCGTGCCGTCCCAGAGGATCGGCTCGGCGAAATCGACCCACGCGTTCTCCACGGGAACGACGTGCAGGCGAAACGTATCATTCGAGATCGACAAACTCGTGGGGAACTCCTCGTCGAGCTCCAGGAAGAGGTCGAGCGTGTCCCACGGGGCGCGGGTCTGCGGCACCTCGACCTGCACGAAGAGCTCTTGCTCGGGCAGGTGGAAAAACGAGCGAATGCGGGCGAGCGAGCCGCGGTCGTCGCCGTCTTCGAGGGCGCTCGCGCGCGGGGCGCCGAACGAAGCACGACAGGGGATCTCGGGCCCGTCCGTGCCGGCGACGGCGAAGGCGCGCGTGAGGTGGCGGGAGAGCGCGTCGTGCAGCGCCAGGGACGCGCGGTAATCGTCGAGGCGCCGCACGTAAAACGAGAGCGTGGCCGCGTTTTTCCAGGAGCGCCGCGCGCGGAGGCGGAGCCGCACGAAGAGCCGTCGGTTCTGCTCGACGAGCCGCGCGCCCGCGACGTCGATCGGCAGGATCGCGAGCGGACGCATCATCGCAAAGAGCCCGACCTTGCCCTCGGCCGACATCGCGCGGAGCAACGTGCCTCGCGGCAGGACCGCGGGCTCGACGCGCTCCTCGCCGACCACGCATTCGACCATCATCGACGCGGGCGCCGGCACGAGCAGCTCGTCGAGCGTGCCGGCGGCGATGCGACGGACGGCCGCGGCCGTCGCGCGCTGGGCGGCGGCGCGTGTCCTCGCCGAAAAAAACGCCTGGGCTTCGAGGATCCGGCGCACGTCGGGATCTTCGGCCCCGAGCGAGAGCGCGCCTTCGGCCTCGCGGCGCGCGGCGAACGCGTCGAGCGCGGAGAGCTCCTCCAGGAAGAGCGAATTCAAGGTCTCGGCCTCTGCCATCGTCCCCTCCTATCCGAGATTCACCAGGCTTCCCTGCACGTTCGTCATGCTGCCCTTGAGGGTCGCAATGCCCGACGATTCGAGGTTCATCATGCCATCGGCCTTGGCCTCGATCATCGCGCCCTTGGCCGAGATCTGGCTCGTCCCTTCGAGCGTGAGCGTCGCCGCCGTGGACAACGTCGCGCCCGCGCTTTCGAGCGTCAACGTATTCGTGCTCGCGCCCGTGAGCCCCACCTTCGATGTCCCCTCGACCGTGACGTTCTGCGCCCCCGAGATCGACACGTTCGCGTCCGAGGAGATCGTCGCGTCCTTCGTGCTCTGCACGGAAAACGTGTCCTGGCTCGTCCAGCTCGACGCCTTCGTGGAGGTCATGGTGATCGTCTCGTCGGCCGTGACCTCGAATTGCTTGCAGGCGATCGCGATCTTCTCCGACGTCTGCGTGATCGTGCTCGTCGCCGAATCACCGGCGACCTTGATCTCGATCTTCGTCCCGTCCATCACGATGGTCTGCGTGATGCTCGCGTCGGCGTTGACCACGGTCACGGTGATCCCCGCGGTCTTGTCCATCTCGATGGTGCAGACCAGCGGCATGACCGATTACCCCCCCGTCTCCTCGACCTTGAGGGTCATCTTGCCCTCCTCCAGCCGGAGGAGCACGGTGTCCTTGTCGTTCGTGCGCAAGACACGCAGGACCGGCTTTTCGTCCTGGTAATCGTGGAGCACGGAGGTGTTGTTCGTCGAGGTCTTCCCGAGGAAGAGGTGCTGCCCCTGCCCGTCCTTGGCCACGCGCGCCTCACTGCGCCAATCGACCATCCGGATGACCGTGGCCTTGCTGAAATCGAGAGCCACGAGCACGCGCTGATTCTTGTACAGCGGCAGATACAGGTTCCCCGCCCCGCTCTCCGGCTCGTACGGCGCGGTGATCTCCTTGTTCTCGAAGAGCGGGATCTTGACCGTGTACTGATCGATCGAGGTGTCCTCGTCCGTCGCGAAATCGTACGTGATGTCGGTGTCTTCCCCGACGGCGCTCACCACCTTGCCTTCGAGGTGACCCGGGAAGCGCGGATCGACGGTGGACGGCAGGCGAACACGCGCCTCACTCTTTTCTTCGAGGCGCGCCGTGCATTCGACGGAGAAACTCGCCGCGGTGTCGCCATAGGTCGGCTCGGACCCGTCCTCGAGGGCGCGCGCTTCGAGCGAAAGGAAAACCACGCGAAAAGGTTCGGTCGCCGCGATCAGGTTCGCGCTGTGTCCGCCCGTCGTGGAGATGTCGAGCAAGCTGCCCGGCGAAACGGCCACCGTGGGAAAACGCCGGAACGAGAGCTCGACCTCGCGCTTGGGCAGGAGGGGCCGCGCGGTCTCCAGGGTGACCCGATCGTCGACGTCTTGCGCGATCGGCGTGCGGAGGAGCGTGTCGCGATAGATGCCCGTGGCCGCATTCGTATTGTCGACGAGCTCCGTCGCCGTGCTCTCCGTGTACGAGTTCAAGACGCGCGGCTTGTGGCGCGGGACCTCGGGGAAAGACGAGGTCATGGAGGAGAGATCGTCGAGCAAGAGCTCCGAAGCCTCCCCGCTCGTGTCCTTCGCCCCCTTGATCGAATACGTGCCCTCGGCGTGGTCGTACGTGAAGACGCCGTTCCGGGAGCGCACGTACCAGATCACGAGATCGTAAAAGCTCGCTCGCGCGGCCGGATCGAGGTGGAAGAAGATCTGCGACGCCGTCGTGGTGATGACGTCCCAATCGTAGGTCAGGCTGATCTTGTCGCCTTTGTGCGCCTCGATGACGTCCTTGAACGTCGTCTCGGTGTAGAGCGCGCAGGGGAAATGCTGCCGCCAGAGCGCCTGCGCCGGGTCCACGAACGTCACGCGGTAGCGCCGGACGAGCACCGCCGGCGCATCCATCACCCGCTGCATCGTCTCCTCGCGCACCGACTTTTCGAGCACGAGGCCGCTCGTCTTGATCTCCGCGTCGTCCGCCTCGGTGTCGGTCTCGAGGTGCCCCGGCTTGATCGAAAGGGAGACCTCGCCGAGATCGGCCTTCACGAAATCCGCGAGCAGCTCGTCGGTGTATTTCCCGCCCCAGGACGCGTCGTCCTGCAGGACGAACTCGACGGAGCCCGAGACGCCCCACGCTTCCAAACGCAAGGAGAAACCCCGCACGTTGCCGCCCGGGATCGTGTGCTCCGTCCCCCCGACCGTGAGCGCCAGCGTGATTTCGAGTTTTTCCTTCAAGGCCCGCCTCCGCCGGCCGAGCCTACCCGCGGCGCACGGAGACGTTCCGGAAGACGCTGTGCAAGAACACGTGGTACGTCACCGGCTGCCCGCCCACGAGCCCCGTGAGCGTGAATCGCACCCAGAGGCCCTGGTCGCGGCCGATCAGGGTGAGCTTCGGTTCGCGCAGCCGCGGCTCGTAGGCCCGCACGACGCCGAGCATCTCGGCGCAGAGCTCGTCGAGCAAGGGCTTCGTCGCGAAATGGCCGTCGTACCGGCCGAGCCCGTACACCTCGACGGCCGAGGCATAACCGCCCTTCGCGTTGAGCGACACCTCGAGGTTGCGCGCGATGCTCTCCAGACGGGGTTCGTGATCGCCCCTGAGCTTGCCGTAGAACGACAACGACGGCCTCCTCCGCGGTCCCTTCTATCACGACCGCCTCCAGGAGAGCAGCACCTGCAAGCCCTCGAGCTCCTTGGGCATCAAGAAACAGATCGCCCGCTCCCGGAGCACAGCCCCCCACTCGCGCGCGTCGTCGCCCGCCGACGAGCCCGCCCCCACGATCCGATAAAAATCCACCGGCCCGCCGAACCGATGCCGGAACGGCGGGTTCGGCGAAGACACGAGGCGCATGCCACGGAGCGCATGCTCGCGCACGAGGCGGAGCCGCCCCGGGCTCGAAAGCACCGTGCCTTCGAGCGGCAGTTTGTCCGCGGTCCGATGCTTGAGGACCACCACGTAAAGCTCGGTCGCGCCGAGCGCCTCCGGCGGGAGATCCCCCGCGACGAGGCGCCCACTTTCGGAGACGAACGAGATCGCCGGCTCCTCGGGCGTGGGGACGCGGGCGCGCGCCGAGATCTCGTCGCACACGACGCCGAAGATACGGGCGACATCGTGGTGGTCGTAAGGAGGCGCCGAGAACGGCGCGGCCCGCTCGTCGAGCAGGCCGAGCTCGAGCGCGAAATTGCGCAAGGCTGAATAGACCGGATACGGGTGCATGTGCACGCCGCGGTCCATGTCGCCGAGCAGCCCGCCGAGCTTGCGGGCCTCGACACGCACGCGAAAGAGCGGCGCCGCGGAGTCCCCGCGCGCCACGGCCTCGAGCGCGAGATCGTCGAGCGCGCCTTCGATTTCGGCGAGCTCCCCGCGCAGGCGCGTGAGGCGCGGCGCGAGGTAAGGCGTGGGGCCGATCCGCACGAGCGGCGGGATGAAATCGGTCGAGAGGCGGAATGGCCCCCCGGTCGTCAGCTCGAAGTGGCCGAGCTCCGCCCGGCCGATGCTGCCTTCGAGGCTCGCCTCGGCCGAGAGCACGACGCGGAGCAAGACACGCGGGATTTCTTTGGGCGAGGGCGGTTCGAGCGCCCCCTCCGCGCTCGCTTCGTCGTCCGGCGGCAGGACGTGGGCGAACACCTCGACGCGGCGCCGCCCGACGGCCTTGAGATCGAGCGGCGCGCTGAGGCGGGCATTGCCGGGCACGTCCACGAGCGCCCCGTCCGGCAGGACGGCCGTGAGGCCCGACACCCAGAGCACGCCATTCTTGGGATCGTCACCGTTCCATTCGAGCCGCGCGATCCCCGTGAGGGGCAAACCGACGAGGCTCGCCCGCAGCGCGGCTTCGGCCGAGAGCGCCTCCTCGAGACCGAGGAAATGCTCGGGGAGCAGGACCTGCCCGATCCGCCATTTCGGCCGTGCCAGCGCCGCCACGGTTCGCCCCGGCTAGCTCTGCGCCAAGCCCCAGAGCTTGGCGAAGTTCTTCCCCTTGCCGACGGCGACCTGCAGCGATTGCGCCGAGGGCTGGGGCTTGATGCCGGTGTTGAACGAGAAGTTGATGGGCGACTGCACCTCGGTCGACGCGTCGTCCGTCACCGAGAGGTTCAGCTCATCGCCCCGCTTCTCCAGGATCCCATTCATGTCGGTCGAGTTCGAGTGGAAGCAGAGGTAATACTCCTTCTGCACCGGATCGTACTCGTAGACCGAGAACTGGAACGTGACCAGCACGTTCGTCATGGAGGTATAAATCAGGAGGGCGATGTTTTGCTTGTTCGTCGCGGAGACCTGCCCGGTCAGATAGACCGCGTCGGTGACGCCCGTCTCCCAGAGGATATCGCGCAGGACCGCGACGACCTTCAGATCCTCCGTCGGGTTCATCGGGTTCTTGCAGGTGAGATCGGCGGTCAGCGCCGTATCCCCGACCTTCAGGGACGTGATGAAACCAACCGCGGTCTGCTTGTCCTTCTTGTAGTTGAAGCCCTGATAAACGTCGAGGACTTTACGAAATTCCGGCATGGCCGTTCATCCTTTCCTAATGCTCGATCCCGTATCAGGGCCCGCCCAGGGCCGCTTCGAGCCGAAGCTCGACGTCCATTCCTTCGAATTGCGCGTGCGGCAGAACCGAGATGATCGACTTGTACCAGCCGAACGCGCCCGGCTTGTCCTCCACGGTCACGCTCACGGCCTTGAACGGATAGAACCGCAAGGTCAGATCGTCGGGATTGACGACCGTCGTGACGTACCCGCCGAGCCAGTTCGCCAGCACCTGCTGGATGTACGGGCCGTCGGCCGTGCTGCCGATGTACTCGCGCATCATGCGCTTGACGAAATGCGCGATGCGCGTGATCGAGAACGAGTACGCGAGGTTCGTGACGAGATGCGCGTTCTTCGTGTTGAGATCCTCGACGAACGAGCGCGGCTTCTTGAGCGACTGCGCGCTGAAGAACGTGGCCACGGCCTCGTTCTTCTTGTGCACGAGCGGAATGAAGCCGTTCGAGGCGAACTGTAGCTCGCGGTAATCGGGGATCGCGATCTCCACGGGCGGCTGCTGTTGTTCGTAGCCGTTCTTCTCGTACGTGTAGACCGTGAGCCCCTCGACGATGCCGCCGCCGCGCGGCCCGCGAATGTGCTGGGCCCAGCCCGATCCCTCGAAGGAGCGGACCATGTTCTTCGCGAAGAGAATGGCCGCATTGCCCCAGAGGAAGTTGCTGGCGTCGTCCGTGCGGCCCGGCAGGACCGTCTCGTTGTAGCCGACGACATTGCCCGGCTCGAGCTTGGACGAATGGCCGAAGGGACGGCGCAGGAGGTACCGCGGCAGGACGAGCCCGAGGTACGCGGCGTAATCGGTGTCGCGCAGCTCGTTGTACCTGCCGAAATGCGGGTGCGTGAGCACCGCGTCGAGGTCGCCGATCTCCGCGACCTCCTGCATCGTCTTGCAGGGCGAGAAGAACGTGGGCGCGACCGATGCGACGAACGGGCAATGCGAGGCGTTCGCGACGCGGCCCATGGCGCGCAGCCAGTCGACGTCCTCCTCCGACGAGTCGAACTCGTAGAGGCCGATCATCGTGGCGAAGGGCTTGCCGCCGTACCGATCGTACTCCTGGATGTAGACCTTGTTGAAGAGGCTACCGCCGAAGATGTCGGTGTCGTGATCGATGACGTCGGCGCCGATCTCGGCCTTGCTGCCGTCGAGGAAATCGATGATGACGTCCTCGCTCTCGACGCCCGACGCGAGGTGGTGGAGCCCGCGCCAGACCGCTTCGGTCGCCTGGAAGTCGTCGTCGTGGAAGACGTCGTCGAGGTGCTTGCCGAGCTTCTCGTCGACCTTCTGCGCGGCGAGCGCGATCGCCTCCACGACGTTCGAATAACTCGCGAAGACGTGCAGCGGTCCGACGTCGTCGCCGCGCGAGAGCGTGAGCTCGTCCGTGCAATTGACGAGCAGCGCCGCGAGGTCGTTCATGAACCGCGCGCCGTCGTTGATGTTGACGTTGCGGTCGTCGAACTTGAGCGGGGCCGTCGCCCCGGAATCGTCAGCGAGGGAGAGCGCGCCGTCCGTCCCGCCGCTCGGCTGCGCCGGCGGCTTGACTTCGCTGATGAGGAGCTTGAGCGCGTCACCTTCTTTGAGGTCGCCCGCGGTCTCGCCGAACGCCCCGAGAAGATCCGCTTTGAGTTCGTCGGCGGTTTTGGGAGTTGTATTGGTGGCAGGCATGATCGCTCCTCGACCTCAGATCTCGAGCACCTTGTAATTGTCTTTCGCCCACTTCTGGAGCTCCTTGAGCCCCTCGGGCGAGGCGAGCGCGCGCTTCATCTGGGCGCGAAGCTCGGGGCGATTGCGCAGCAGGGACTGGAGCTCGAGCAGCATCAGCTTGATGACGCGGAGCCGCTGGAGCTCGGGGATGCTGCTGGCCACGGCGTCCGGCGTGAAATCCTTCATCGACGCGAAGGGCACCGTGCGCTCCGCGCTGACCTTGAGCGGCGTGGTGAGAGGCAGGACGTACACCCGGCCCTTCGACACGTCGTCGTCGTCGCTGTCCTCGGCCTCGGGCTTCGGCACGCTCGCCGCGTCCAGCGCGACCACGCGATTGCGCAAAAGGCCCGTCACGAGGCCGACCTTCTTGCGGGTCGAGGGATCGATCGTATCGCCGGCGACCTCGCCGGAGAACGTGATCGTCGCGCCCTGGACCTCGAGGTTGCCCGCGTCGTCGATCGATTTCACGTCGAGCGTGCCGCCCACGATGAGCTCGCCGTCGACGCGGCTCAGACCGTTCTGCTCCGGCGTGCTCTCGAAATGCCCCTTGCCGGTGAGCGGATACTTGCCGGCTTCCTTGCGGGCGATGGCGCCGCTCGGGACCGTGCAGACGATCCGGTCGAGGGTCACGGTGCCGGGCAGGCTCGATTTGAGGTGCGAGAGCGCCTTCGGCAAATGCCAGGTGGGGACGATCTCGGTGAGGTGATCGTCCACCGTGGCCCCGCGCTTGATCGAGCGAACGTTCCGCTCGGAGAGGGCGGGCAAGAGCCCTGCGGTGCGCTTGGAGCGGCCCTCGAACTCACCCAGGACCAGAACCCGGTAGGGCAGCTTCTCCTGCTGCGGCGTGCCGGTGATGTTGGTCCGGTAGGTGATGGTGAGCCTGGACTTGAAAATCTGGTCCTGGATATACTTGCTCAAGATCGGTTCTCCTTCCCCACCACCTCGTCCGAACGAGGCAAGCGTGCGTTCGCTGTGAATGCGTCGCGCGCCTTTGCCCCCCTCGTGCAGAAAACTTGAGGACCGAACCGTGGGGGCTCGGGGCTTTTACGGTTCCAATCGCGCATAGCGTTCCACGGGCGCGCTCCCCGGGACAAATTTGCCGTCACGTCGGGCGCTCGGGCGGTCGCCCTTCGAAGAGCGTGTGGATCTCGGAAGGCCGCGATTTCGCGAGCGGATCCCAGCCGAGCTCGCCCGGCCCGCGGACGATGAGCTTGCCCGACGCCTCGTGATCGACGAGCAGCACACGCAGGTGCACGGCCGCGCCGGAGAGCGCGGGCAGGACATGATCCAAAAGACGAGCGCGCGCCTCGCGTGTCCACGGCTCATTCGTCCAGGTCCGCGACGCGTCGGTCACCAGAATGGCATCGATCCCGGGCACCGAGACCTCGGCCTCGCCGCCGAGCGCGGAGATGCCGAGCGTCGCCTGCCCAATCCGCGCGTCGGGCGCGGGCAAGCGACGCTCGTGTCCAGCGCGGCGCACCGAGACTTCGAGCTCGGGATAGACCTTGCGAAAGAGCCAGCCGAGCGTGATCGGCGACGAGGGGCGGGCGAGCGTGAATGCCGAGCTGCGCAGGGAACGAGGGCGCGGGACGAGGCGCTCCTGTTCCACGGGCGCGCGCGAATCGGCGTGATCGGTGAGGAGTCGGTGGTCGGCGAGCGCGAGGATGCCTTCGAGCGCGGGACCGGCTTGCGGATGCGCGAAGAGCTCCTGGAAATACGAGGGCAGCGGGGTCGTGACCGCGCGCAGGCCGAGGTTCAGGGTGACGGTGACATGGTCGCCGAAAAACTCGACCGCGCGCACGAGCGTGGGTTCGAACGCGAGCGAGGGGTGACTGCGAAATCGCAAGGTGCGGTCGGGGAAACGCGCGCGGAGCAAGGCCACGAGGGCCGGGAGCTCGAAGGCAGGGGCGGCGCGCGAAATGGCCTCCTCCAGCGCGACGCGGCCTGCGCCGGGCGGGGCGGGGGGCATTTCGGAGGACAGCGGCGCCGGCCCGTCCATGCGTCAGGTCCCGACGAACGCGTCGAGGTCGACCTGATAAAGCTGCTCGAGCGCTTGCCACGCCGGGCCCCCTTCGGCCTCCCAGTGGGGCGCGATGTCGCCGATGTTCGACGAAAGGAGGCGGAAATGAGGGGCGAGCAGGGCGGGCAGGTACACGCGCGGATCGAATCGATCGAGGACGCGGCGCACGTCCTGGGCCACGATCGCGGCCTTGCCCATGTCGCCGCGGCTCACGAGGAGCTCGAAAGCTTCGAGCTTGCGGATGAACTGCTCGAGCGCGGCCGAGACCTCGATCGTACGGGCAGGCGGCGCGCTGGGGTGGAGATTTTCCGACTCGAACAATGGCTCGGGATCGGAGGGCGTGTTCTCCTCGGGCTCGTCCACGGCTTGCGCCTCGATCGTCTCCGGCTCCGCGGGCGTGGGCTCCGCCGGGGGCGGCGGCGGGGGCGGCGGGGGCGGCGGCACGCGCTGGAAGACGCTCTCGCTGCGGGCGCGAAGCGCGGAGAGCTCACGCACGGATTGCGGGGATTCGATCACGGCCGTGATGGCCTTGGTGAGCGCCTCGGCCTCGGCGACGGTCTTCGCCGTCAAATCGCGCGGGATCGACGCGGCCCAGGTCTTCCACGTCGCGTCGCGCTTGGTTTCGTGGAAGTCGATGGACGCTCGAATCCCGCGGAACAGGAGCGTCCAGGCGGAGTCGGCCACGCGCGCCTTGCGCTGGAAGGGCCGGAGCGCGCGGAAGCCTCCTTCGAGGGCGAAACGTGCGGTCGCGAGGATGTCGGGCAAGGCCACCGGGCCCCGCTCGGCGAAGACCCCGAGCAGGAAGGACGCGATGAGCCGGGCGTCGGTCGCGCCGTCCTCGAGGGAGAGCGAGGCACGCTCGGCGGCGGCGCGGAGCTCGCCGCTTTGGGCGAGGCGCAACGCATCGTCCACGGCCGCGGTGGTCGCATCCATGCCGGGGCCGGAGAGGGCGTGCGTGACGAGGTTCGGATCGAACATGACGAAGACCTCGGACCGATCGTATGCCGGGACAGACCCGTCAGGTCCCGAGCATCTGCGCCCGGAGGGCGGTCAGATCACGGAAGACGGGGCTTTCCGCCTTCCGCAGGAGGATGCCCGAGGAGTATTGCCGATGGCACCAGTCGAGGTCCAATTCCTTGCCGACGCGCCGGGGGAAGAGGGGGAAGACGAAGGCCCTGTCCGGGAGGAAGTCCTCGCCGAGATCCTCGCGGATCGTGCGGGAGACGAGGGCGGAGACGTCCTTTTCGGGGACGTCGCTCGCGCCGGTGAAGACGACCAGGAGGAAGGCCCAGCGGGCGCCTGGCTCTCCGGTCGGCACAGGCACGACGGCGGCGCCCACGACGCCGGGCAGCGTGGAGACGCGGGCCGTGACCTCGCTCGCGGGATACACACGCGCGGCGCGGCGCGGGGGGAGGGTCGAGCCATACAGGTACTCGGCGCCGAGGCTCGCCAGAATGAAAAACCCTTCTTTGCCGGGCAGGGGGACGAAGACGCCGGTCGCGCCGACGGCGGGTTCACCGCTGCCGCCGGCGTCGAGCAGGAGGTACGGACGGCCGGGCGCGGGCAAAGCGCGGGCATTGCTGCTGCCGGGACGGCGGGTGGAAAAGAGCAGGCAGCCGCCGCTGGCCGCGTCGACGAGGACGTTGCTCACCGGGACGCGTGCCAGATCGTTTTTCTTGACGAATTCGTTGTGACCTATCCAGTCGAGCGGCTCGTCGACGCTGCGGAAGACGTGGCGGAGGCGCGCGAGGTGGGCAGGTTTGCGTCGAAGATGGGCCGCGACCGCCGGGGCCACGCCGAACACGGTGATCGGCGATTGTTCGAGGAGGGTCGGGTCTTCTTCAAGGTCGGTCTTTCGCAGGTGGACGAACGTCGCGCCCGCGAGCCAGGTCGAGAGGAGCAAGGCCGGCATGTGTTGCTGCATCGGGAAATCCGGCGCCGCGAGGGCGTCGCCGGGGCCGATGCGATAAGCGAACACGGCGTCCCGCAAGGCATCTTCGAGGGCACGCGCGGCGGGAAGATCGACGGGAACGAGCAAGGGCGCGCGCAGCGGAGAGAAGAGCCGGGCGCAGGGTTCGTCGGGCGCATACGCATACGGCGGCGCGCGCAGGGCCGGGCCATTCTCGACGAGGGGCAACACGAGCGCGTCGAAATCGCCGAGCGGCGGCGGATCCTCGGGATCGACGACGACGTGCGCGGGCCCGAGCGCTTCGAGGCGCGCGGCGAGCGCGTGGGGGCCCGCGGGTTCGAGGACGGAGACGCAAAGGCCGAGGCGCAGCGCCGCGGCGAGGGCCACGACGAAGGCGGGTCCAAGGGGCAGGACGAGGGCGATCGGCGCGCCGGCTTTGGCGCCGCGTTGCGCCCAGGCAGCCGCGCACGCGGAGGCGCGGGCGTCGAGCGCGGCGTACGAAAGCGAGCGCGCCGTGGAACGTTCATACCAGACAAGCGCCGGCCGGTTCGCAGCGACGTGGCGCAGGACGGCATCGTGGTAGAGGTCCTGCGGTTTTCCTGGGCGGCTCCGGAGCGGCGGGCCTTTTTCGCGGACGAATTCGAAGAGGGCGGACCAGAAGGAATCCGGGGTCTCCGCGCTCGCGGCGAGCCAGTCGAGCGAGGGCACGTCGTCCTCGCGCGAGAGGTCGAGGCTCTGGACGAGGGCGGGGATCTCCATAACGCGCCCGGGCAGACGAGCAGGGCGCATGCAGCGGGGCAAGTTTTCCGCATCGCCGGGGTGCGCTTTCGCCAGCGATTTGGCCCTGCCCTCGGGACGCCTGGTACCCTCGTCCCGCCGGAGGGGGAAACCCGCCCTGCAAGGCCCGATGCTGGTCACCATTCGCATTCGAACCATGCGCGACGAGGGAAGGACCGCGCTCTGCGAGCTCACGCTGGACCGCCGGCAGAGCTTCTCGGCGCTCGCCGAATCCCTCTTCGCGCAATGGGAGATCGAGACCGCCGGGCCGCGGCTCGACCCGGAAGATCGCACGGGCCTTTTGCGCAAGCTCGAGAGCTGGCTCGTCACGCACCGGCACGATCTGCGCTTCGGACAGGCGCCGATCTTCGAATACACGTGCCTGCGCCCGCCCGCGCCCCCGAAGCGGCCACGCCCCCTGCCCCGCCCCGCCGAGGCGCCCCCTTCCCTGCCCGTCGACGAGAACGGCGAGGACGGGGCCCTGAAACGCATCGAGGCCCAGATCGATTGGCAAGGAGGTTAGGCCATGAGCGGGGTCAAATCGCTGCGCATTCGGCCGAGCAAGAGGGACGAAGAAGCCCTGCGGCGGGCTGCGGCCGAACGAGCGAACCAGGCGCGTGAGGAGGCCTCGAAGCTCCCGGCCTCGAAGGCTTTGCCGCCGGCCCTTTCGCCGAGAACGGCGACCGTGGAGGCGTGCCTCGGGCGCGTCGAGCGGGCGCTCGTGCTCTTGTCGGCGTGTGTGGCGCTCGGCATCACGCTCGATCGCGAGGCGGAGCAGGCGCGCGCCGCGCTCGTCGAATTCACGCGCCAGCCGGACGGGGCACGGATCGGGGCCGTGGATGCGCACGTGGCGCGGGTCTCGCCGCGCATGCTGGAAGAGGCCCTTGCAGCCCGGCAAGAGGCGCTCGCGCGGGCGCTCGCCGTGCTGGAGGCGCCTGCATGGCAGCGGCAACTCGAAGCGTTTCGCCCCGGGCTCGCGGCCGATCTCCGAGGTTTGGCAGGACGTAGGGTGCAAGAAGGCCCGGCGCATGTCGCGGCCCTGCTCGGCGAGCTCGACGCGCTGCTCGCGGCGCGGGCACGGGCGCGGGTCGTGTCGCTCTGCGAGGGCGGCGTCGCGGCGGGGCTCCGGGCCTCGGAGGTTCGATTCGAAGCACGCGAAGGCGCGTTCGTCACCGAGCTCTCCGACGATCACGGCGTCTTCGCGCGGATCGCCGAGCACCTCGTGTCGTGGGCCGCGCTCCCGGAGATCGACGCGATCGAAATGCGCGGGCCCACCGAGTGGGACGGCCCGGCGTGTGTGCACGGCGGTTATGCGGACGTGCTCGGGGCGCTGCGCGCGCAAGGCGTCGAGGCGGAGCTCTACGGCGAGGACGGGCGCGCGTTGTGGCCCGCGGGCGGCGACGGGGCAGGCGGCGCGGAGGTGGTCCTGCAAAACACGGCGGTGATGGGGAGGTTCCGTTCGTCGTGACGGACCTCCTGCTCAACCTCGCCGACGCCGTCGCGCCGTCCCACGCGAATGGGCCCGGCGCGCGCGCGGTCCTCTGGGCGCAGGGCTGCTCGCTCCGGTGCCGGGGGTGTCACAACCCGCAAACGTGGGCGCCAGCGCCGCGGCGAGTTTGCACGGCCCACGCGGCGGCGTCCTGGGTGCGCTCCTTTCGGGGCTTGCGCGGGGTGACGTTGAGCGGCGGTGAGCCTTTCGAGCAAGCGCTCGGCTTCGCGGCGCTCTGCCGCGTGCTTCGGGCCGAGGGGGCGGACGTCATCGCCTTTTCGGGTTTTTCTCGCGAAGAGATCGAAGGAGGCGTGCGACCTCACGCAAGGGCGCTGCTCGCCGAGGTCGATCTGCTGATCGACGGCCGCTACGAGGCCGACCTCGCGGCGCGGCTGCCCTTGCGCGGCTCGTCGAACCAGCGTTTGCATTTCCTGACGAACCGGATTCGACCCGCCGAAATCGAGGGGTTGCCCGCGGTGGAGTGGATCGGCAAGGGCGAGCGGGCGCGCGTGACGGGGTTCGCCCTCCGCGCCCTCGGACCACGAACCGCCGAGGGGCGCGCATGAGCGGGAGCCCCGCGCCGGATCGGGAGCGCGAGCCGGCGATCCTGCTGCTCGGCTGGCGTCGGTCCGGAAAGACCCGGACGCGGATGCGGTGGAGCCAGTACGCCCGCATGGCGGCCGTGACGCCCGAGGGGATCGGGCCTCCGCGCGTGGAGACGGGGGCCCATCCAGCGCCGACGGCGGCGGTGACGGAGCATCGGATCGAAATCGGCGAGCGCGCGGTGCGGGTGATCGACGTGCCGGGAGCGATCGTGGACGCGGCGCGGGACGAGGCCGGCGCGCTGCGGGATGCGCTGGAGCCGCGGGTCGGTCGCATCGGAGGCATCGTCCTTTGCGTGGCTCCGCCCGTGCCACCACGCAGAAAAGGTTTGGTCCCGGGGCACGTGCACCCCTCGCTCGTGCCTGCCTATGGCGACCTGTTCCCGGCCGGTGAAACGATGGCCGAGCCCGCGGCGGCGCAGGTCGAGGAGGTGCGCGCGCGGATCGACGCCGTGATGGCGTTCGTGGAGCAATTCGCGGGACGAATGGGCAAGGACGCGCGCGACGTGCCCATTGACGTGCAGATCAATTTCGCCGATCTCGTCGCGCTCGGGAGCACGGACGACGAGGACGCGGCGGCGCGGGATCGGCTCTTCGCGCGGTATGGTCGCATGCTGCCGGCCGATCGGGGGGCCTTCACGAACCCCGCGCACATCGAGGCGCGGCGCGCGGAAGCGGCGGCGGTGGACGCCGACGTGTCCGCCCTCGCGACGGACATCGCGGACTTCATGCGGGCGCGATGGCCCGGACATGATCTCTGGTTTTCGGTGGCCGCGAACGTGGAGGATCCCCTCGGACACCGGAGCGCGGCGGCGGGGCTCGTGTATCTCGTCGACCGGACGCTCGGGGAAGAGGCGCTCGCGGAGGCGCGCGCAAAACGCGAGGAGGCGCGGCGCGTGGAAGTGGCGCGGCGTTTGGAGGCGCGGCGAGCGCTGCTCCGGCGGTTTCGACCCGCGCTCGTGGGCGTGCCCGTGCTGATCCTCCTCCTGCTGGCCGCGAGCACGGTGACCTGGGGAAGCCGCACGGAAACAGCCGCGCCTTTGCTGGTTCGCCGCGTGCGGTGGTACGCTCAATCCCATCTAGCCACGGAGGGTCCTGGGCATGGCCCCGGCCCCCGCGCAGCTCGGACGCGATCGCCATGAGCCTGAAACAACGCGTCATCCAGGCGTGTTATCCCGCCAATCGTATCCCGGCGCCGATGCTGGCGCAGGCCTTCTTCCGGCCGCACGCGACGAAACCGCCGCACGCGGCCAAGGCCGTCCAGCGCAGCACGACCTCCCTGCCCCCGCACCCGGCCACGGTGGCGCAACGAAAACACGCGGCCTCTCGGCCCGTCGAACGTCCGCCGCACGCCGCGACGCGCGTCGCCCCGTTGCAAAGGCGTGCCGCCGACGAACCCGCTGCCATCGGCCCGGCGCAGCCCTCGGGCGTGCATGCCTTCCAGCCGCCGGCGGGCTTCCTCGAAAACAAACCGGCGCGGGATGGGCAGCCGCTCCCGCCGTCGGTGCTGCGAAAAATGGAGACCTTCTTCGAATCGGACTTCTCCGACGTGCGGGTCCACGTGGGCGGAGAGGCGGCGTCGATCGGGGCGATCGCGTTCACGCTGGGCACCGACATCCATTTCGCGCCCGGGTTTTACGAGCCACACACCTCGCGAGGGCAGGAGCTGCTCGGGCACGAGCTGACGCACGTGGTGCAGCAGCGCGAGGGGCGGGTGGCGAACCCGCTGGGCGACGGGATCGCGGTGGTGCAGGATTTCGAGCTGGAGGCGGAGGCGGATCGGATGGGCCGGGCGGTGGCCACGGGGCAAGCGAAGATGGCCGCGCATGCGCGCCCGTTGCCCGCCTTCGGGCCACCGGCGCACCACGTCGGGCCGCTGCAAATGCGGGCGGCGCAGGCGAAGGGCGCGGGATACCGGCTCATCTTCGGGACGTACATGCACGAGAACACGAGCCTCCCGGAGCCGCTCGCCGGCCATAGCTTCGTCGCGCTCGAAGAACCGACGGGAGAGCGGCACGCCTGGGGTTTTTCCCCCGAGAATTACGGCGCTTATGATCCACACCAGGACCTCGGCAAGCTCATGTCGGGTGTCCCCGGCGTGGTGCACGACGACAGGACGGCCTTCGAGAAGCCCGGGGTGCGGCTCAAGGAGTATCCCATCGACGCGGGGCAGGCGCAGGCGGCGATGGCGAAGGTCGCCGAGTATCAGTCGGGGCGACACCGGTTCAACCTGCAATCGAAGCAATGCTCGGCCTTCGCGCTCGACGTGCTCCGCGCGGCCGACGTGAAGACGCCGGTGAGCGGATCCGTGCGCGGACCACGCGACGTGTACGAGAAGCTGCGGTAACGTTCTCCGAGGGAACGACGCGGAGGAGGCGGCGATGGCGAACGGCGAGGGCGAGGGGAAAAAGCAGCGGGCGCCGCATCCGGCGACGGTGCAGCGGAAGACGACGACGGCGCAGCCCGGAAAACGGCCGAGCAGGCCGCCACATGCGGCCACGGCGCAACGAAAGGCGTCCACGCCCGGCGGCGCGCGCAAGGAGCGGCCGCCGCACGCGGCCACGGTGCAACGAAAGGCGTCCACGCCCGGCGGCGCGCGCAAGGAGCGGCCGCCGCATGCGGCCACGGTGGCGCGGACGAGCGGCGCCGGCGCCGCGCAACGGCTGGCAGCGCCCGGAAAGACCGGCGCGGTCACGCTGGCGTCCGGCTCTGCGCTTTATCACACGACGAATTATGCCGGGCTCAACGTCCTTCTGCGCGCGGGGATCGGGGCTGGCGTGAACGGGCGGACGGGCTCGGTGTTCCCCACGTCGACCGCGCTCGACGCCGGGCGCGCGGGCTCGGGCGGGCCGGCGGCGGTGCTGGAGCTGCGGACGACGCGCGCCTTGCAAGGCGGTCGTGACGCGCCGGCGCAGCCGAAGACCGCGGCCCGGGCCGAGCCCGCGGAGGAAGACACGCCGCCCGATTTCGCCGTGGATCGCCGCGGCTCGCGCGGGGTGCAATGCAAGCTGCATCCTCGGGCGCTCGACGCCCTCGAACCCGTGGCCGTGCACCTGCGCGACGCGCGTGGCGCCTGGGCGCGCTTCACGGTCGCGCAGTACCGCGAGATGTCGGGCGGGGGCTGAACCGAGCGGCATCTTCACGCGCAGGTCGGGGGGTCACGGGGGGTCACGGGGGGTCACGGGGGGTCCATCAGACCCAGGCTCTCGATCATCGGATTCGAGAACATCCACCGCGCTTCGGGTGTGGTGAGGAATGCCCTGCGCGCAGCGAGCCAGCGATCGAGGCGCGGGCCGAACGCCTGCCGCACCCACGCGCCGTTCACCGGCAGCCCCTGGCCCCAGTGGTAGGCGTGAGGAATGTCGGACCGCGCAAACAGATCGAAAATCATCGCGTGCGCTTCGCTCGCCGTCCTCGAGCCGAGCCCCGGCAGCTCGAGGGTGCAGGTGATGTCTTCGAATCGCGTGAACGCCAGCAGGGCGCTCGATGCCTTCACGTACCGCAGCGCGATCGGCGCGCCGAAGGCCTTCCGCGCCGTGACTTGCAGGATCAAATCGACGGCGTCCGCGGCCCGCGCGCGCGGCACGCCGATCTCGAGGCTGATGCCGCGGCCGGTGCGCTCCGTGTCACCGAAATGCTGGCTGCACGTGCCGAGAACCCCCCGGCCGTGGGTGGGCGCGACGATCGACTCCATCTGATGCTGAAGCGCCGCGCCCATGACCAGCGCTGAAAAACCTTCGGAGATCACGCTGATGCATCCGATGAGCTCCCCGGAGTTCAGCGTCGTCCCGTCGGGCCTGCTGCTGTGCGGCAGCGCGCCGGAGGGCGGGACGGGGCGCTGGTAGAGGACACGCACGAACGCGCCCTTCTGGCCTGCGCCGAGGCGATAGGGATTCAGCACGATCTCGAAGTGGTAGGGTCTCTCCGTCGAGGGGAGACCAAGCGCCTTCGCCGTCGTCTCCCAATCCTCGAGGGGTAGCGTCAGGGCCGCCTTGATGGCGGCGTCGAAATCGCGCTGGTACACGAACCTCTCGAGGAGGTACATCGGCGCCACCTCGAGCAGAACGCCGTGTATCAGGCCGAAGCAGCCAAACCCGACGAGGGCCGCGTCGAACAGATCGTCGTCGCGCCGGAGGGTCGAGCTGAGCGACGCGCAAAACGTCTGCGAGACGATCGGCGGACCGCTCTCGCGCTCGATCCAGAACGACTTGCCGTCCTGGCCGATGACGTGGAGCCCCTTGACATAGTCTTGCATGGCGCCCACGCCGTACGCGGACCCATGGGTGCCCGTGGAGATGGCGCCGATGATCGTCTGACCATTGCTGGCACCACACGTCGGGAGGGACAAGCGACGCGACTCCAGCCAGCCGTGAAGCGTGCTGATCCGGGTGCCCGCCTGCGCGAGGACGAGCCGGCCTGGATCGACCGTCGTATTCGGGTCGAGCATCCACGGAATCGTCCTGCGGTTCTCATCCACGAACACGAGGCCGTCCAAGAGATTGGAGGTGTTGACGAGGTCTTCGTCGATGAACGCGACGTTGTTCAGCGACCAGCCGCCGCCGAAGGCGCGCACGCGCTTCCTCCTGTCCCTGGCCTCGATCACGATCCGCTGCAAAGCGCGCATGCCAATGAGACCGCTCCACCATGGCACCTTGACGCTCGCCTCCGTCCACGCGTTCGAGGGCGTGAGTTGCCGCTCCACCCTGCCGCCCACGTCCAGCGAGTTGTGCCAGTTGCTCCACGAAGTGTCGTAACGGACGTCGACCCTCGGCACCCCGTGGACGCGCGCAGCGAGCTCGTCCTCGCCCGAGGAGCCCGAGGCCAGGGGCTCGAACTCGTCTGGCAAGCCGGGCACGTTCCGCTTCCGCGGCGTCGGCTTCACGTCGAGCGGTAGCTCCAGCAGGTTCGTCGGAGCCTCGGCCGGCGGAAATGTGGGCTGATGGATAGGTGCTGTTGTCATCGTCTTCTCCCTTCCGGCGGAGGAGGCGGAGGAGGCTTGACGGGCGGCACCGAGATGGTCCCCGCCGTGCTGCAATAGATCGTCACGTGCTCGGGGACGGCCATTCCCAGCGTCAAGAACATCAACAATGCAGAGCCGACGCTGAAGGCCGTGTCGACACGACCGACGGGACGGCCGCCGCAGATCGGGATCTGGTTGCTACACGGTCGAGCAGTCCCGTCGCCCGCACAATCCGTCGGGGCCCATTTGTCCTGGAGCAGCCCCCATACGTAGGACCAGCGCGTCGCGGAGCGCGGATTGTACGCATCGACGGGGACGTCGGTCAGCCCCGGATCGCCGCGGGCCTGCCACGAGTAGCGGTAACACCCCGACGAGCCTCCGAGGAGCGAGCCCAGCACGACGCTCACGATGACCGCTCTCGCTCTCTTCATAGGTCTCCTCGATGCCGGCGGCACGCTCGAGCTCGATCGGCGCCTCCTCGACGTTCGTGCCGTCCTTGGGTACATCGGCCTGAACACGAGCCGTGCTGCTGCTTTCGCTCACGCCGGGGCCAACCAAGCATCATGCATGCCTCGACGCACACGGCTGTCTTCCGCAAAGGCGAGCAAGTGTTCCGCAAGGGCGGGTCGGCGTTCCGCAAGGGCGGATCGACGTTCCATGACGGCGGATCGACGTTCCGCGACGGCGGGTCGACGTTCCGCGACGGCGGGGCGGCGTTCCGCGACGGCGGGGCGACGTTCCGCGACGGCGGGTCGGCGTTCCGCGACGGCGGGGCGACGTTCCGCGACGGCGGGTCGGCGTTCCACGACGGCGGGGCGGCGTTCCGCGACGGCGGGGCGGCGTTCCGCGACGGCGGGGCGGTGTTCCGCGAGCGCGGGGCGGTGTTCCGCCAGGGCACCCCAAGTGTCCGGACAATTCCGGACAATTCTGGACAATTCCGGACATGTTCCCCGTTCCGCCGGTGCGTCTCCCCGGCCCGCGCGTCGCTGCGATCCGTCTTTCCCGCTGGATTTCAAGCGGTTCGCGCTTACGCGTGGAGAACCTCGAAGCTTGGCATTCTTCGTGCGCACCCTCGCGCCCGACGCGACGTCGTAACCCCCTATCGCGTCGAGGGAGGAATCATGCCTGCCACCTTGATCGTGAAGAGCTCCTATCCCCGGAAGGGTTTCACCACCATCACGCAACTCGGCCTCAAGGCTTTGCATCTGGCACTCACGCACGCCGCCGTGATCTCGCCGCGGCTGCCGGAGGGCCTGGTCGAGGGCCTCGTGAGCGACATCGAGAGCTTCGGAGACGTCGTCCCCGGCGCGAAGCAGGCCCGCAGCGAGTCGGTCGCCGCGACGAGCGAGCAATTCGCCGCCCTCGCCGACGGACACGAGCGCGCGCGGCAGGTCCGCGCCGCCCTCCACCGCCTCAAGGCGCCCGTCGATGTGAAACGTGCCTATGGCGTGGGCAGGAGAACGAGAAAGGACAGCGTTTCCGACGTGAAAGCCGCGCTCCAGCAGATCCTCGATCGCGCCAAGGAAAAACCGGCCGAGGCCGCGTCGCTCGGCATCGTTCAAAAAGACGTCGACGGCTTCGCGCTCGCGCTCGCCGCGATCACGGATGCCGATGCGAAGCAGGAGCAGAGACGCGCGAGCGCTCCGCTCACGACGCAGGAGCGGAATCGAGTCGGGAATCGGATCCTCGCCGCGGTCGCGCGGATCGAGGGCGCCGGAAGGCTGGAGTTCGCGAACGACCCTGTGAAACGCGGGAGCTTCGAGGCGCTCGGCGCAGGGCCGAAGGGAAGGAGGAGCGCGGGCGCAGCGGGCAGCACGACGGAGGAGGTGGCGTCGGGGTGACGTCGTGAACGGCGTCCCCGCCTCGCTCGCAAAACCGCCGTGACCGCCCGCCGGGCCTTCAGTTGGGAGCGCCCGGGGTGAGGCTCGCGCAGGTGCCCCAGTCGACCGAGGCGTTGTCCGTATCAGCGCCGTTCGGCAGGCGGCAAAGCGAGCGGGTCACGGTGTTGCTATCCGCGGTGACGAACGCCGTCCCCTCCACCAGGCTCACGGTGCCCACGCCCGGAAGGGTCGCCGCGGTGACGCTGCCCTCGTAGGAGAGCTTGTCGACGACGGCGGCGCCGCACACCAGCGCCACGCCCTCCGTATCGTTCTGAAGGATGTTCGTCGACGTGGGGACATCGATCCTCTTCGCGCCGGCGGGCACCACCACCGCGCTCGACCCGACCACGAGGTATTGCCCGGCGGCGAGGGAGCCGGCCGGGCTCAGGTCCACTGTGCTGTAAGCAGCTCCATTCGCGCCGTTGACGAGGACCAGCGCGCACCCGGAGAGGCTGACGGCGCCGCCGGCCGGGTTGTAGATCTCGACGTATTCGCTGCTATCGGTGCCGACGTTGTCATAGTCGATCTCGTTGATCACGAGATCGGCGGTGGTGGCCGCCGGCGCGGTGAACGAGCCCTTCAGGGTGACACCCGAATAGGGGGGGAAGCCGAAGAGCGCCACGTAATAGGTCCCCGCCTGGACGTTGGAAACGGCGCAGGTCAGCGAGGTTCCGCTGCCAGTCGACACGCAAGCCTGGCCCAACGAAGGCCAGCCGAGCTGGACGTCCATGAAGAGGCCGCCGGTGCCGCCGCTGGTCTTGAAGACCAGGTTGGTGGCGCCCGCGGGGACGTCGAGCGTGTAATACTTGAAGCCTTCGAGGCCCCCGCTCTGGTTGGTCAGCGGCACATTGTTCTGGAGCGGGGTGGCCGGGGGCGGCGGCGGCGGGACGACGCCGACGGCGTCCCAGGCCTTCGCGACCGCGTCGATCTCCGCCTGGGTGAACCCGAGTTGCGTCGCCGCCTGCACCGTCGCGTTCTTGGCGTCGAGGAAGCTCGCGCTCGAGGTCAGGATGTCGACATTCGCCTTGTAGAAGACGCGGGCCGCCTTGAGGATGCCGATGCCGGTCACGTTGACGGAAGACTTGCCCTGCGGGTGGGTGCCGCCCTGCGAGAGGAGGTAAAACGCCAGATTGGCGATGCCCGAGCTGAGCTGGACGTCGGCGGAGCCGGCGTTCGTGTTGTAGAAATCGAGGGATTCGCCGTCCTGGGCAGGGTTCGCCATGTAGCGCAGGCCGTCGCCCGGAATCGCCGGCGTCCATACCTCATCGCCCACGATCCACGTCTTTCCGCTCACGACCTGGCCATCGCGGTACCACTCGCAGACCGCGCCGAAGATGTCGCTCATCGCCTCGCTCAGGCCGCCGGACTCGCCCGAGGAGGTGAGGTTCGACTCGCTGCCGGTGACCGCGTGGGTGAACTCGTGGGCCGTCACATCCAGGGAGAGAGCCAGGCTCGAGGAGGTCACGCCGTCCCCGTCGCCGAACACCATTTGCGTCCCGTCCCAGTACGCGTTGACGTAGTCGATGCTGTAATGAACGGAGCTGACGATCGCAGCGCCGGCGTTGTTGTAGGAGTCGCGGCCGAACAGGTTCTTGTAACAGTCATACGTCTTGCCGAGCCAGTCATAGTGGACGTTGACGGTGGTATCGCTGCTCGCGGCCTGCCCCTCGCTCCGCACCAGCGTGCCCGGGAGGACGGGGAACCCCGGGAACTCGGGGAGATTGCCGGCCGAATACACCTTCCGGTTCTTGGCGGTGTGGATGTGCGGGATCCGGAGCGCGATCGAGCCATCCGCCGCGTCCACGAGCACGGTGTCCCGCATCGGGGTGCCGTCCTCGAGCCGGCCGCGGACGTCGACTTGATACACGAGCGCGAGCCGCTTTCCGGCAGCGTAATAGGCGAGCGGCGCCTCGCCGCCCACGACGACGTCCGCCGCCTCGGTGCCGTCCCGGGCCGCGCCGAGCGCGTCCAAAAGCTCGAGGGTGGGCACCTCGTCCGCCGGTAGGTCGCTCCGCGCGCTGCCGTTTGCCGCGATGATCACCCCGTCCCGCACATGAAGCACGAGCTCCGCGCCGAGGACGGGCAAGCCGTTCTTGGTCTGCGAGAAGCGGACGTGTTGATCCCCCTGCTCGTCGGTGCGAGCACGCCGGAGCGAGAGCTCGCTCGCGTCCGCGCGGAACACCGGGGCGATGTCCGAGAGGACCGCGCCGAAATCGGTCTTTTCGACGGGCTCCGCCGTCGCGAGTCGGCCGAGGTTCCCTGTCACGAACCGCGGGATCGCGTCGTCGTCGAGCTGCACCACCTCCGCAGCCGGCAGCGCTGCCAGACGCGCTGGGATGTCTACGTTGTGCCCGTTGCGCACATCGTCCACCCCCGCGTCCGTACCTTGGCATGCCGCCGCGGCGAGGATCACCGTTGTCACACCCAGACCCCGCATGAGCTTCTTGCGAATCAATGCCGTCTCCTTTGTATTTGTCGGCCCGTGCTCGATTGATGCATGATTGCTGTGACGTCCGCGCAGCAATATACGGGGCCGGGTCTCGAGCGCTCTCCCACGAGCGCATCGAGCTGACGGAGGCAGTATACATTGAGGAAAGGCGCGCCGCCGGTTACGAGCGGTTACGTCGCACGTATGCGAAGGCGGCCGCGCCTCAGGGCGCGCCAAGATGTCCGAGGGCCCCGCCTGTGCGGGGCACCAGCCTCTCCGCTGTTGACAGCCCCCGCCAAAAGGACACCATCATGCACGCATCCTTGACGGCAGGAGGCTCACTTTGCTGAAGCACCTCAACATCGACGAGATGGTCGCGATCCTCGCGCCCTGGGTGGACGAGACGAAGCGCAAGAGCGTGTTCCTGTCCATCCCGGAGATCGCGCCGCTGCACGGAAAGGTGTTGAAGGTCTACGAGGCCGTGATCACCCTCCCGCAGACGAAGGCGACGCCGACGGCGCTCGCGTCGATCCTCGAAGAGGAGACCCTCGTCGACGCGCGGCACGATCACCTCGCGCGGGCGATCTCGCTCTCGCTCGACGCGCGGGCCGAGCTCTACCTCGCAGGGCACCCGCCCGACTTCGCGCGCGCCGCGCGGGCCCGGGACATCTCGCGCAAGTTGTTCCCGACGGGCCTCGCGATCGTGAATGCGTCGCTGCTCGCGGAGTCGGGCAACACGGCGCGGGTCGCGCGGCTCATCCGGGACGAGGAGCCGTGGATGGTCGAGTTCCTCGGGGAGATCCCGGCGGGCGCGCCGCCGCACACGCTGCGCGACGTGGTGGACGCGTGGATCGCGGCAGGCGCGCGGCTGGCCGAGCTGGAGAACGCGCGCACGGAGCTGCTCGCGAAGGAGGCGGCGAAGCCCGAGGGCGCGCTGTCGCCGCAAGCCGCGCGCAGCTTGTGGCTGCGGGTGGTGACGCAGGTGCTCTCGAACCTGGAGCTGTCGGAGGCGCCGGCCGAGTACATCGAGGCGATCCGGAGGCCGGTGATGCGCGCGTCGGAGCGGGCGGAGCGGCGGTACGCGGGGGAGACGGGCGGCGACGAGGACGACGCGCCGGTCGATACCTGACCCGAGCGCCGCGGAGCTGCTAGGCCCGGGCGTGGCCCCGCGGGATACGCACGGTGAAACGGCTCCCTTCGCCGACGCGGCTCGCGACGTCGATCGAGCCGTGATGCGCGACGACGACGTCCTTCACCATGAGGAGCGCGAGGCCGGCGGAGCGCCCCGTGCGTGGATCCCGCTCGAAGAGCCATCGCCGCGTGGATTCGGGCATGCCGGGGCCATTGTCGGAGACGATGAAGACGAACTCGTTCGTCGCGCGATCGAAGCTCGCCGCGAGGTCGACACGAGGCGCGGCGGCGTCCGGACAAGCGGCGAGGCGGACCGCATTTCCGAGGAGCGTCGCGAGGAGCCACGCGAGTTTCTCTTCGTCCCCGTAAAGGACGGGCGGCACGCTCGGATCCTTGTGCAGCGCGAGCTCCACGTCCGCCGCGCGCGCCTGCGAGACGAAGCGGTCGAGGGTGGTCATGAGCAGGTCCGGGACGCGGACGAGCGAGCGGCGCATGGGGAGCGCGTCCACCGAGACGAGGAGCAACGTTCGGAGCTGCCCATCGACCTCCGCAACGACGCGGCGGAAGGCGACCACGCCCGCGCCCGCGTCGCTGCACGTGTCCTCGCAGGCCTTCGCCACGGCCTCGCTCACGGCGGGCCCGTCGGGGCGGCGTTCGAGCCACGTCGTGGGCACGCCGCCGGCGCCTCCCAGCACGGTTCCATTCGGACGAAGGAGGATCAAGAGATCCGGAGGCGCGGCGCGGGGCTCGTCGGGTTGCGTATCGTGTTCCATGGCTCGATGGCGAAAAGCTAGGCGCGCGCGCATCAAGGGGACGTCAAGGCGCCACGCGAACGCATCAAGAAATCATCCAGGTACGCCGCGACGCCCCCGGACGAGGACGGGTCCGCCTGCCTGCGCGGGGCGGCCGGGAAGTTGGCCCTCGGGCCTCACGGGCGCTAAGCGCGCTGTGTGCTGGCCAAGCGCATCATCCCGTGCCTCGACGTGAAGGACGGACGCGTCGTCAAGGGCGTCCAGTTCGTCGGGCTCAGGGACGCGGGCGACCCCGTCGAGGCCGCCCGGCGTTACGACGAGGCCGGCGCGGACGAGATTACCTTCCTCGACATCACGGCCTCGCACGAGAAGCGCGGGACGCTGCTCGACATGGTGCGCGCGGCGGCGGACCAGATCTTCGTGCCGCTGACGGTGGGCGGTGGCGTGGGGAGCGAGCGCGACATCGAGGCGCTGCTCGACGCGGGCGCCGACAAGATCGCGATCAACACGGCCGCGGTGCGCGAGCCCGAGCTCGTGGAGCGGGCGGCGGCGCGCTGGGGCGCGCAGGCGATCGTGGTGGCGATCGACGCGCGGCGGGTTGGTACGGACGAGCCCTCACCAACGATGGGGGCGCCGCCCGGCGAGCCGGGCTCTGCCCCCAAACCCCCGCGGTGGACCGTCGTGACGCACGGGGGGCGGCGGGAGACGGGGCTCGACGTGGTGGCGTGGTCGAAGCGGATCACGGAGCTCGGGGCGGGGGAGATCCTGCTGACGAGCATGGACCGGGACGGGACGAAAGCGGGCTACGATCTCGCGCTGACGCGGGCCGTGGCGGACGCGGTGCGCGTGCCGGTGATCGCGTCGGGGGGCGTGGGGACGCTCGCGCATCTGTACGAGGGGCTCGTCGAGGGAGGGGCGGACGCGGCGCTATGCGCGTCGATCTTCCACGACGGGACGTACTCCGTGGCGGAGGCGAAGGCGTACCTCGCGGGACGTGGGGTACCTGTGCGGCTTGGGGAACCGAGGAGAGGTGGGTCGTGAATCGGGCGAACGTGACGCTGACGGAGGTCCTCGGGGCCGCATCCACGCGGGCCGCGGCGATGGTGCCGGAGAGCGCGGGTTACCTCGTGCTTTCGCTCTGTGACGCGCTCGGGAATCTGCCGATCCGGGTGGACCCGAAGGCCGTGACGCTCTCGGCCGAGGGCGTGGTTCTGGTGGACCGACAAGGCGAGGTGCTGTCGGGTCCGGAGGCCGCGCGCGGGCTGCGGGAGCTTCTGGCGAGGCTGCTCGCGGTAACGGCGGGCGGAGCGCCGGGGCTCTCTGCGGTGGCGAGGCCGCGGACGCAGGCCGCCGAGCGAGGTCCGGGCATGGTGGCGGCGGAGATCGAGGCCGCGCTGGTGCCCTTGAATCGTGGTGCCGCGAAGCGGACGCTGGCGAGGCTGGCGAAGGAGACGGCGCGCGCGGTGGAGGCAGGGCTTTGTGTGGAGCCTGCGCCGCTGCCGGCGCCGGTCGTGGTGGAGGCGCCGGTGGCCGTGGCCGCGCCTGCGGCCGTGGCCGTGGCCGCTCCCGCTCCCGCTCCCGCTCCCGCTCCCGCTCCCGCTCCCGCTCCCGCTCCCGCTCCCGCTCCCGCTCCCGCTCCCGCTCCCGCTCCCGTGGCCGTGTCGAAACGACCCGTTTCGATCGCAGAGATCCCTTCCCTATCGCCGGATCTGCTCTTCACCGCGCCGCCCTCGGGCCCGCTGCGCGAGGCGACGCCCACGCTCCAGGATCCGATGTCCCTCGAAACGACGGACGCGACGCCGCTTTGCAGCGTCAATCTCGCGTTGCTGGAAGCGCCGGCCGAGAGTGAACCGTCGAGCCCCGCCGCCGCGGTGTTGCCCGCGTCGGAGCCGGTCGTCGCGCAAGCCGCGGCACCCGTGGCGCCCACGATGTCCGATTCGACGTTGCTTTCGGCGCGGGAAGCGGCGGTCGAGCTCATGCCGCCGCCCTCGGCATCGCCCACGGCCGCGCCGGTGTCCGTGAAGGACGCTGGGGGACGCGTAACCCACGAGTCGACATTGCCCTGGCCGGTCGGGCTCGGGATGCGGCCGCCGACGCCGCCGCCGGCATCGGCGCGGCCGATGGTGGCGCCGTCGGTGCGCGTCGAGGAAGCGCGCGTCGAGGAAGCGCGCGTCGAGGCAGCGCGCGTCGAGGAAGCGCCGGCTGTTGTGCATGTGGTGCCGTCGGAGCTGCCGCCTTCGGCCGAGGAGCTGCTCAGCTTCGAATTCGAGGTGCTCACGCCCTTGCCTTCGCCCGCCGTGGAAAAGGGCGTGGAAGCGCTGTCGCTGTCGGGATTCTCGAGCATGGTGGAGGCGCTCGAACCTCCCGCGACGGAGCCGCCCGCGTCGGTGGAGCCGTCGGTGTCGGTGGCGCCTTCGGCTTCGGTGAAGGCTGCGATCGTGGTGGAGCCCGTCGTGGCTGCGGAGCCTGTGGCGTCTGCACAGCCGCCGATTGCAATCGTGGAGGAGGCTCCGGCGGAGGCGCCCGTGGCAGCGGCGCCCGTGAAGGCGGGGCCGGACCGCGTGGATGAGCTTCTCAAGCGATTCGCGCTGCCGGAGGGCGGCGAGGAGGCGATGTTCCGGGCGACGGCGTCGAGCTTGAAGGAGCTCGCGGGGCTCGTGCCGACGCCTTATGCCCCGGAGGTGGTGCCGGCGATCCGGATTGCGGCGCGGCCCGAGGGAAAAAGTCCGGAATGGCTGCCCCAGGCGCCCAAGGAGCCGGCGGAGATCCTGCCGGCGCCGCTGGTGCCGGTGCAACGCAGAATGGGGGCGCGGGTGCTCGTGCCGCTCGCGCTCCTTTTGGTGGTGCTGGCGGGGACGGGCGCGCTCGCCTGGGCCAAGCCGGGGATTTTTGCGCGCGTGCCAGAGCTCTGGAAGGCAGCGCCGAGCGACGCCGCCGCGAAGCCCGTGGCCGCGACGGACGAGGGGGAGTAACGCGCGATTCGGCGCGGCGTTACCCGCGATCGAACCATGCCTTCGTCGCCGCCGCGCCATTGGCGACGAGCATGTCCTGCGTCGCCTTCGGCAGCTTGAATTCGGTCGTGGAGACGCCCGCGTCGTCGATGAAAATCGTCCGCGCGAGCGCGGCCTCGTCGAGGTGCAAGAGGGTCGACGAGGTCAGGATGAACGAGACCAGCGCCTTGGCGTAGTCCTTGAACTCGTTGATCTCCATCCGCGGGAGACGCCAATCCTTGCTGGCGGCCTCGTTCTCCGCCTTCGTCCCGAGGCAAAAGCCGAGCGTCCCCTCCTCGACCGCCGGCCCACGCGGCTGATCCCCGAGGACCGGGGTCTTGCGCAGGCGGTCGAAGAGGTCGATCGGGTAATTCCACGAGACGCCGCCGTCGACGTAGAGGTCCCCGTTGAAGGGATACGCCTCGAAGAAGAGCGGAATGCTCATCGATATGCGCACGGCCTTGTACAAGGGGACGTCGGGGTGCGAGGCGGCCGAGAAGACCTCGGTCATGCGTTGCGAAAGGTTCGTCGTGACGACGTACAGGTCGCGCGCGCGGCCCGGGTACGTCGCGACGAGGCCCGCGAGCTCGGCGAAGGTGAGGTCGGGCTGGGGGCGGCCGGTCAGGCGCTCGGTGAGGTGGGCGATCTGGTTGCGGATCCAGTCCTCGGCGGTCTTGCCCGGGTTCACGCCATAGCTGTCGAGGAGGCGCTTCGCGTCCCCGATGAGCCAGCCCCTGCCGTCGATGAAATCGGAGAAGTCCGTCTCGCGTAAGATCTTTTCGAGCTCCGCGGCGTCGACGCCGACGGCCAGGAATGCCGCCGTAATCGCGCCCGCCGAGGCGCCGGCGACCTGCGTGACGCCCCCGAGCAGCCCCCGCCGCTCGAGCTCCGCGATCGCCCCGGCATACGCGATCCCCTTCATCCCCCCACCCTCGAACACGAGATTCCGGATCTCCATGACACGAGCCCTCCATCGGACAGGGTATCCGGGGTGGGGGGCGGAGGTCATCCATGAAGCGACCGACATCGAGCGGTGAGCTGTCTCCGTCTCGCCTGAAAGCGCATGGGCTCGGATGGCTGGCATGCAGGGACGTGGTACGATCGCGGCATGATCACGCGGTTCGAGGTCGATGGGTTCAAATCGCTGCGGGATTTCGCGGTGGATCTGGAGCCGCTCACCGTGTTCGTCGGCCCGAACGGCGCAGGGAAGTCGAACCTGCTGGAGGCCATGGCGCTGCTCGGACGGCTGGCCTCGATGCCCGTGGAGGAAGCGTTCAAGAAGGGACGCGGACGGGTCCTCGATCAGTTCAGCCGGTTCGGGGGAGAGACGAGTCGGACGATTCGATTTACGGTCGAGGTGTCGCTGGGCACGCCTATCCCGGCCTTCGAGGACGGGGCACCATCGCTGCCGACTCGATATCGGTATGAGCTCACGATCGAGCGTCGGGCACGGGATTCAGGTATCGAGGAGCTTGCAATCAAGGATGAGAGCCTGCGGGTGAAGGCCGACGGCGATGACGCCGCGGAGGGAGCTCTCGTCCTTTGGCAGGCGCGGCAGGTCGGCCCCCATAGGTTATTATCCGTCCTTCCCAACACAGGCGAAGGGGCAGAACAGTGGTTTCATTTTCCATTTTTTACCACTCTATTTCCACACTACAACAGAGCACAATCGCGCGGCTGGCATGCTGTCATCGGCGCCATCGCCAGAGGGTTTGACTCCTTTCGCTTCCTCCACCTCGATGCCGCCCGCCTCCGCGAGCCCAGTGAAAAGATCAGCTCCGGCATCCTCGCCCCCGACGCATCCAACCTCGCTGCCATTCTCGCGGATCTCCCCGCGCCCGCCCTCGGTGCGATTCGCGCCGATCTCGCCTCGCTCGTGCCGGGCCTCTCCGGCTTCGACGTCGTTCCCGAAGGAGACGCTCTGCGCCTCGACTTCAAGCTCTCCGGCGGGGAGCATCTCCCGGCACGCCTCGCCTCGGATGGCACCTTGCGCGCACTCGCGCTCCTCACGGTTCTCACGGTTGAACCGCATCCGTCCGTCCTCGGAATCGAAGAGCCCGAAAACGGAATTTATCCCGGACGACTGCGCAGGCTCCTGTCGATCCTGCGTGACACGTCCGCTTCGGACAACAAGTCGCAAATCCTTCTCACCACGCACTCGCCGGTCGTCGTCGCGGCATTTCGCGACCAGCCCCAAATGCTCCGCGTCGTGGACGTCGTGGTTCGCGACGGCAAGCGCGAGACCCGAGCCCGCCCCGTGGGCAAGCCCAAAAAGCCGAGCGACAGCGCGTTCGTTGCGTCGCTGCGCGAGGTCGACATGCTGCTCCACGCCGCGGACGCCGAGGCGGCCGAATGACACGGAGGCGCGTGTACCTGTGCGCTGCCCTTTATGCAGAGGGGCCGAGCGACTACGATTTTCTTTCGCCTCTCATCAATCGCCTGCTCGATACGCTTGGAAATGAGCTGGAACCGGGCCGCGTCGAGGTCGGGGAGACCCTTGGCATCGACGCTCCCAGGCCATACCCGCCGAAGCGAGTCGATCGCATCGCAGCCGCAGTAGCCGAGTATTGGGACTCTTTCACATTGCTGGTCATTCACGCCGATGGTGGAGGCGATCCGGACGAGGCGCGAAAGACCTGCGTTGCTCCCGGTATTGGTCTGGCCAGCAGCGCTTTCCCTCTCGTCGCCGTCCCCTGTGTCCCCGTGCGCGAGATCGAGGCTTGGATGCTCGCAGATGTGGAGGTCTTTCGGACGATCCTGGGTCGCGGGGCCGAGCCCTCTCTACCGGCAGCCCCCGAGCGCGAAGTGGATCCGAAGCAGTCCCTCCGACACATCCTCCAGCAGGGAGGGTTCCGTCGCGGAGCCGAGAGCGTTCATCGTCTCTTCGGCGAAGAGGTGCGTTTCGAGGCCCTGCGGAAGCTATCGGCCTTCCAGCGCTTCGAAGACGATCTCCGCGAGGCCATCCGAGCCATTGCGCGCGCCTCGGACGGCGGAGACTGAGGCCGCCCGCAAAAACAAGGGCCCCCGCGCATCCGCGCAGAGGCCCTCTTCAGCGAAGGAGCGTGCCGATCAGGCCCGCTCGAACAGACCCGCCGCGCCCATGCCGCCGCCGATGCACATCGTCACGATCGCATACCGCCCGCCGCGGCGGCGCAGCTCGTAGAGCGCCGTCGCCGTGAGCTTCGCGCCCGTGCAGCCGAGCGGGTGGCCGAGCGCGATCGCGCCGCCGTTCACGTTGAGCTTCTCGTCCGGGATGCCGAGCTCGCGCTGGCAATAGACCGATTGGCTCGCGAACGCCTCGTTCATCTCGACGAGGTCGATGTCGGCGATCGAGAGCCCCGTCTTCTTGAGGAGCTTGCGAACCGCCGGCACCGGGCCGATGCCCATGATCGACGGATCCACGCCCGCCGTGACGAACATGCGCAGGTAGCCGAGCGGCTTCACGCCGAGCGCGTCCGCCTTCGCCTTCGTCGTCACGATCGCCGCCGCCGCGCCGTCCGAGAGCGGCGAGCTGTTGCCCGGCGTGACCGATCCGACGGTCGCGAACGCGGGCTTCAGCGCCGAGAGGCCCTCCAGCGTCGTGTCCGGACGCGGCAGCTCGTCGCGCGAGAACTCGAACGCGACGCGCTCGTTGCCCTTGTAGCGCACGCCCGTGACGGCCACGATCTCGTCCTTGAAGCGGCCCGCCTCGATCGCCGCCGAGGCCTTCTTCTGGCTCGACAGCGCGAACGCGTCCTGATCGGCGCGCGCCACGTTGAAGCGCTTGGCCACGTTCTCGGCCGTGATCCCCATCGGCGTGTAGACCGACGGGCACTTGTCCATCGCCTCGGGCGAGACCGAGATCTTGTTGCCCGTCATGGGCACCATCGACATGCTCTCGACGCCGCCCGCGATGACGATGTCCGCGTGACCGGCCGAGATGCTGCCCGCCGCGATCGCGATCGCCTGCAGGCCGCTCGAGCAGAACCGGTTGATGGTCATCGCCGAGACCTCTTCGGGCAGGCCGCCGAGCAAGCTGACGGGCCGCGCCACGTTGAGCCCCTGCTCGCCCTCCGGCATCGCACACCCGAGGACCAGGTCGTCGATCTCCGACGGCTTGATCTGCGGCACGCGCGCGAGCAGGCCCCGAACGACCTCACCCGCGAGCTCGTCGGGGCGCTTCTGCGCGAGCGCTCCCTTGTGGGCACGGCCCACGGCCGAACGAACGGCCTCCACGATCACGATGTCTGCCATGGTCGTCCTCGCCTAGTTCCGCAGGGGTTTGTTGGTCATCAGGATGGACTGCATGCGCGCCTGGCTCTTCTCTTCGCCGCACAGGCTCACGAAGGCCTCACGCTCGAGCTCGAGGATCTCGTCCTCGGTCACGTCGTGCGCGTTGCCGCTCGCGCCACCGCAGAGCACGACCGCGAGCTTGTTCGCGATCTTGGCGTCGTGCTCGGTGGCATAACCACCGGCGACGAGCGTGTCGACCATCATCCGGAGCGTCGCGATGCCGCTCTCGCCCGGCAGCCGGTACGCCTTCGGCGCCGCCGGGTGGTAGCCCGACTCCGCCAGGCCGATCGCCTTCGCCTTCGCCTCGGTCAAGAGGCGCGCCTTGTCGAACGAGACGCCGTCCGTCTTGCGGAAGTAGCCGAGCGCCTTCGCCTCGTCCGCGCTCGTCGCGACCTTCGCGAGCGCGATGTTCTTGAAGACCTGGGCCACGATCTCCAGCGTGTTGATGCTCGCGCCCTCGGGGATGCCTTCGAGCGCGCGCCAGAGCATGTTCAGCGTGCCCGCGCCGCCCGGGATCAGGCCCACGCCGACCTCGACGAGGCCCGCGTACGTCTCGGCCGCCGCCTGCACCGCGTCCGCGCCGAAGCAGAGCTCGAGCCCGCCGCCGAGCGTCATGCCCCACGGCGCCGCGACCACCGGCACGCGCGCGTACTTCAAGCGCTGCGTCGCGTACTGGTAGTTCTTCACCATCGAGCGGATCGACTCCCAGTCCTTGTTGCCGGCCGCCATCACGACCATGAACAGGTTCGCACCGACGCAGAAGTGATCGCCGTCGTTGGAGATGACGAGCCCGCGGAAGCTCTCCTCCGCCTTCTCGGCAGCCTGCGAGAGCATCGAGATCACGTCCGGATCGATGCTGTTCGCCTTCGTCTTGAAGGTGAGGCCGAGGATGCCGTCGCCGAGATCCCACGCCTCGGCGCCGTCGTTCTTGAGCACCGGCGCCTCGCCCTTCTTCAGGATCGAGAACGTCGCGTTCCGCGGATCGACAGCGCGCTTCACGTAGGCGCCCTTCACGAGGTCGTAGACCTCGTCGCCCTTGTAGAAGCCCGTCGCGCCCGAGGCGCGCATCTTCTCGATCGAGGCCGGCAGCGCGATGCCCTCGGCCTTCATGCGGTCCGTGGTCTCGGCGAAGCCGAGCGCGTCCCACGTCTCGAAGGGCCCGAGCTCCCAGTTGTAGCCCCACTTCATCGCGTCATCGACCGCGGTCACGTCGTCCGTGATCTCGCCGATGCGCCGCGCGGAGTACGCGAGCGACTTCGAGAGCACCTTCCACGCGAACGCACCGGCCTTGCCTTGATCCGCGACGAGCTTGCGCACGCGATCCGCGGGCGAATCGATCTTCTCGATCGACTTCGTCGCCTTGCGGATCGCCTCGTCGCCGCCCTTCGCCCGGTACTCGAGCGTGGCGACGTCGAGCGTCTGGATCTGCCCGTCCTTGCCCTTCTTGTAGAAGCCGCCCTTCGTCTTGTCGCCGAGGATCTTCTTCTCCAGCATCGCGCGGGCGAACGCCGGGGCCTTGAAGACCTCGCGGTCCTCGTCCGCCGTGAGCGACGCGTAGCAGTTGTCGGCGACGTGCACGAACGTGTCGACACCGACGAGATCCGCCGTCCGGAAGGTCGCGCTCTTCGGGTGGCCCATCGCCGGGCCCGTGATCGCGTCGACGTCCTCGGGCTGGAGACCGAGCTCGATCATGCCGTTGAGCGTCGCCAGCATCGCGTGCACGCCGATGCGGTTGCCCACGAAGTTCGGCGTGTCCTTGCCGACGACGATGCCCTTGCCGAGCACGTCCTCGCCGAAGCGGACGACGCGCTCGAAGACAGCGGGGTCCGTGTCGGGCCCGGCCACGAGCTCGAGGAGCTTCATGTAGCGGACCGGGTTGAAGAAGTGCATGACGAGGAAGTTCTTCCGGAACGCCTCGCCGCGGCCCGCCATCATCTCCGCGATGCGCAGGCCCGAGGTGTTCGACGCGACGATCGCGCCCGGCTTGACCAGCGCTTCGAGGCGCGCGAAGAGGCTCTGCTTCGGCTCGAGTTTCTCGATGATCGCCTCGATCACGAGATCACAATCCTTCACGCGCTCGAGATCGTCCTCCACGTTGCCGACCTCGACGAGGCGGGCGAAGGAGGGGTGGAAAAAGGCGGCCGGCCTGGCCTTCACGGCCTTGTCGAGCCCGCCCTGCGCCCACGCGTTGCGGGCGGCGCGGTCGTTCTTCTGAGCATCGCCGAGATTCGGCGGGACCATGTCGAGCAGGACCACGTGGATCCCGGCATTCGCGAGGTGGGCGGCGATGCCGCTGCCCATGACCCCGGCGCCGATGACGGCTGCACGGTGGATTGGCTTCATCCGAGAAGGCTCCCTGGTTGTCGTTGCCGGCGGAGGGGTACCGCGGAGGCCGGCCGGTGTCTACGGACAGGTGCCGCGACGCGGCAGGTACGGCAGGTAGGGGAAACGGAGCGTCATGTCCACCCTGGCCCGCTCACGCGCCGCGGAACGTCCGGCGCATGTCGGCGAGCCAGGCGCGTGCCGGGGCTTCGTCGGGGAAGAAACGGAAAGCGAGCTTCCTGTGCGCAAAGACGCGGGCCGCGTTCGCGATGAGCTCCGCGACGACCCGGAAGCGGAAGCTGCCGCCAACGAACGCGGTCGCCTGCGCGCGTTCGTCCCGGATGGCCGCGATGCTGCGGCGGCACGCGGGCTCGACGTCCTCGACGCGGCGCAGGTCCGCGAGGGTCAGGAGGTAGCGCTGATCGGAGAGCAGATCGGCGCGCAGCGCGGCGTACTCCGCGACGTGGGGCGCGCGGATCACGCCGTGGAAGGAGAGGATGAGCAGATCGGGCGGCTCGATCGTCGCGACGTGCTCGCCGATCACGGCTTGCCGCAATGGGGGCATGGACCTTTTTCACCGAGCACGACCTCCCGCGGCAACTCCCGGGCCGGTTTTCCACGCTCAAATTGAACGAACACATCCCCGAACGCCGCCGCCTCCTCCGCGTCATGCGTCACGAGCACCGCCGGGAGCGAGCGCCGCGCGAGCGCCTCCCGCAAGGACCGGCCGATCGAGAGCCGCGCCGCGCGATCCAGCGCCGAGAGCGGCTCGTCGAGCAAAAGCAGCCTCGGCTCGGCGGCGAGCGCCCGCGCGAGCGCCACCCGCTGCCGCTCCCCGCCGGAGAGCGAGTCCACGCGCGCCCCGCGCAGCGCCGAGAGCCCGAGCTCGTCGAGCAGCGCGAGCGTCGCGGGCCCCGGCTTCTTGCGCTCGGCGCGGGGCAGGCCAAAGACCACGTTGCCGAGCACGTCGAGGTGCGGAAAGAGCGCCTGATCCTGCGGCACGTACCCGATCCGCCGCCGCTCGGCCGGCACGTGGACGCCGCGCATCCCGTCGTCGAGGGCTTCCCCCGCGAGGCGCACGGAGCCACGCTTCGGCCGGATCAGGCCGGCGATCGCGCGCAGCGTGACGGTCTTGCCCGCGCCCGAGGGGCCGAACAAGACGAGCACGCCCGCAGGCAACGAGAAGCGCGCCTCGACGGTGAACACCGACGCGCCGCGCCCCACGGTGACCTGCAAATCGACATCCAACGCAGGCGCGCCGCTCATGCCGGTGCCCGCCCTTCTTTGGGCCCGAGCAAGCCGGCCACGAGCACGACCACGACCGAGATCCCCGAGAGCACGGCCACGTAGAGCCCGGCGCGCGCGTCGTCGCCCTCCTGGAAGGCCGAAAAAATCTCCACCGGCATCGTGTTCGTGCGGCCCGGGATGTTGCCCGCGAGCATCAACGTCGCCCCGAACTCGCCGATCGCCCGCGCAAAGCCGAGCACGAGCGCCGCGAGCACCCCACGCCACGCGAGGGGCAGGGTCACCCGAAACACGACCTCCCACGGCCGGAGCCCGAGCGTCCGCGCCACGTCTTCGAGCCGCGACGGCACCGCCTCGATCGACGGTTGCGCCGTCTTCACGAGGATCGGCAGCGCCACGACCGCCGACGCGAGCGCCGCGCCGGCCGGCGAGAACACGAGCCGCACGCCGAGCCCCTCCTCCAGCATCCGCCCGAGGAGCCCTCGCCGCCCAAACACCACGACGAGGAAGTACCCGACGACCGAGGGCGGCAGGACGAGCGGCAAGAGCACGAGCGCGTCGACGAGCCCACGCAACCTGTACCGGACACGCGCCTGCAAGAGCGCGATCGCGAGCCCGATCGGCCCGACGAAGAGCAGCGCCAGGCCGGCGACGCGGAGCGAGAGCAGGATGGGGAACGACGTGGACGACTCCACCGGCGGCGATGCTAGACGCCGCGGCGCGCATGGGCCAGCGATGCGCGCGCGGCTTGACGCCTCGCTTGGCCCAACGATACCGTCTCTCATGTCCGGCGTTTGGAAGCCCCTCTGGGGTTTCGCGTGGCCTCTGGCCGGCGCGGCCGCGCTCTTCGGGGCGACCCCGGCGCACGCGCAGCAGGAGGCGGCGGCCGAGGCCCTCTTCGACCGCGGTTTGACCGAGATGCAGGCCCGCCATTTCGACGTGGCTTGCCCCGCGTTCGCCGAGAGCCAGCGCCTCGACCCGCGGGCGGGGACCTTGTTCACCCTCGCCGAATGCGAGCGCCTCTGGGGCAAAATCGCCTCGGCCTCCGCCCATTACGCGGAATATCTGCGGCTCGTCGACGCCATGCCGGCGACGCTCCGGCCCAAACACGGGGCGCGCGCGGCCATCGCCCGGAAAGAAAAAGCTGCGATCGAGCCCTCGATCCCCAAGCTCAGCCTCGTCCTCCGCGGAAAAACCTCGTCCGGAGTCCGCGTCACGCGGGACGGGTTCGAGCTCGGGGCGGCCTCGCTCGGCACGGCGCTGCCCGTGGATCCGGGTGAGCACGTCCTCACGACGCAGATGCCCGGCGCTCCGCCGATCGAGACGCGCGTGACGGTGGCCAAAGGCGAGTCGAAGACCGTGGAGCTCGACGTGCAGGCGGCGCCCGCGGAGCCGACCCTCCCTCCCCTCTCCTCGACCGACCTTCGCTCCCCCGAGCCCCCCGATCATGCGCATCGCGTGGTCCCGACCTGGGCCTGGATCGCTGGGATCGGGGGCCTCGCCGCGATCGGCGGGAGCATCGCGTTCACCGTCGCGCACATGAACGTCCGGAGCGCCGTGGCGGAGCGCTGCCCCGACGGCACGTGCGACGAACCCGGGCTCGCCGACGCGTACCGCGCGTCGTGGAACCGCGACCTCGCCCTTTCGCTCACGTTCGGCGCGCTCGGCGCGGTCGGCGTCGGTCTCGCTGCCGTGGGGTTCGTCCGGACGTACGGGGCGCCGAAGGCGACCGAGGCCGTGACCTTCGTTCCGTGGGCCACGAAGGGCGCCGGCGGCGCTGTCGTCCTTGGCCATTTTTGAAAGGACGCGTTTCATGCGAAGGGCCCCGCCGTCCGCGCTCGCACTCCTCGTGGCGCTCCCGCTGCTGCCGGCCTGCGCGCCGGCGCTCCAGGATCCGCTCCCGACGTGGCAGGAGGGTCCGGTCGGCACGTTCGAGGCCGCGGCCGTCGTGAAGGTCGGCGGCACGGGCGCGCGCGCGCTCACGGGCGTCGCGGCGCGGAGCGCGGGCGAATCCGTCGTCGTGGGCCATTGCAGCGGCGAGCTGCTCCTCGGCACGACCCCCACGCCGTGTGCGGCCGAGGAAAACCTCTTTCTCCTCGAGCTCGCCCCGGCAGGCGGGCTGATCGCGTCCGTCGTCACCGGGGATCTCGGCTCCGTGCGCCCCCGCGCGACGGCCGCGCGCGCGGACGGCGACATCGTCCTCGTCGGGGATCTCGCAGGCGCCTTCGATTTCGGGCCGAGCCGGGTCGAGAGCGTGGGCGGGCGGGATGCCTTTCTCGCGAACCTCGACGGATTCAACCCGGGAGGCGAGGTCCTCGGCGAAGCAAAACGTTTCGGGGACGTCGGAGAGCAACGCGCGACGAGCGTGGCGACCACCACGGACGGCGGGACGATCCTCGCGGGCATATTTTCGGGCACGATCGATCTCGGCGACGGCCCGCTCGCGAGCGAGGGTGATTACGACGTTTTCGTCGCCTCGCTGAACGCCGCGGGAGATGCCCGGTTCGCCGCGCAGATCGGCGGTCCGCTCGCGCAACGAGCGGCGGCGATCGCGGCGGGCCCGGACGGCGGGGCCGTCGTGGTCGGCGATTTCGAGGGCTCGCTCGATCCGGCCAACGCGGCCGTCGTGAGCGCGGGCGGCAGCGACGTCTTCGTGGCCGCGCTCGACGGCGCGGGCGCGGCGCGATGGATGCTCGCGCTGGGGGACACCGGCGACGAGGAGGCGGCCGGCGCCATCGTGGATCCCACGGGACAGACGTTCGTGCTCGGGAGCTTCTCCGGCCGCGTGGGGCACGGCGCCACGCTCGCGGCGACGTCGGCGGAGCGCGCGGCGTTCGTCGCGACGATCGATTCCAAGGGCGCGCTCGTCAAAGTCCGGAGCTTCGGCGAGACCGGCGCCACGCGCGCCAGGGCGATGGCGCGGACGCCGGACGGAGGCGCCGTGATCGCGCTCGATTACACGGGCCGGGTCGAGGTGGGAGATCGTGTCTTCGAGAGCCAAGGCGCCGAGGACATGCTCGTCCTCGAGATCGACGCGTCTCTGCGGACGCGGCGCGCCGGCACCTTCGGGGACAAGTATGCGCAGCGCGCGACGGGCATTTCCGTGAGCGAGGAGGGGCGCGTCTTTTTGGTGGGTGATTTCGAGGGAACCCTGACGGCCGGGGACGACATGGTCAGCGCCGAGTCGTTCGAGCCGTTCTGGATGCGGATCGATTGACGGAGCGGCGACCGGCGAGGACGGCGAGGCCCGCGAGGAGCGAGGCCCAAAGCTCGGGGCCCGCCCCGGCGGCGCTCCCGACCCGACAGGCGCACCCGGACACGTCGACGACGGGGTTCGGGCAGGAGAGACGCGGATCCAGGGGACACGAGTCCGCGAAATTGGCAACGCCATCCCCGTCGATGTCGGCGTCACACGCATCCCCCGCGCCGTCGCCGTCCATGTCGCTCTGCTCCGCATCGGGGACGCCGGGACAAACGTCGTTCGTATCGGCGACCCCGTCCCCGTCGTCGTCGACGGCGTCGTCCGCGTCGCACGCGTCGCCGACCCCATCCTCGTCGCGGTCCTCCTGCCCGACGTTCGGCGTCATCGGGCAGTTGTCGCCCATTTCCGTGGGAATCCCGTCGCCGTCGGGATCGGCGTCACACGCGTCGCCCACGCCGTCGCCGTCCTGGTCCCCTTGGTCGAGATTGGCGACGTCCGGGCAATCGTCGTACGCGTCGGGCACGCCGTCCCCGTCTGCGTCGGCGCTGCACCCATTGCTCGGCGCCCCGTCGCAATCGCTGTCGATCGCGTCGCCGCACACCTCGGCCGTGGGCTCTCCGGGCGTGACGTTGCACGCGGTCGCGCCATTGCCGTCACACACCAGCATACCCGTGCTCATGCAGGCGCCGATGCCCGCGCTGCACGCGTCCCCCTTGCCGAACCCCTCGTCCGTGCAGCCATTGCAATCGTTGTCGTTCTCGTCGCAGGTCTCCCCGACGAGCGAGCCTTCAAGAATGCTCGCGAGGGCCGCCGTCAGCGTGGCCTCGTCGGCCGCCGCGATCGCCTTGCCGGTCCCTCCCGCGCCCGCAATGGCGTCGTTGACGGCGATGCTCCCGAAATCGACGACGTGCGTCTTCACGCTCCAGGAGATCCCTCCCTTGGAGAACCCCGTGAGCAGATCCGCTGCGGCGTCCGCCGCGTCCGCCGCGTCGTCGCAGGCCTCCGTGCCGGCGGTCAGAAGAATCACCCGCAGCGGCCGACAAGGCCGTTCTCCTGCGTCGGACAATGGTGACGGAAACGACCGGCCTCCGTTCGGGCTGCTCCAGCCGACCGAAAAGTATCGATACGCGTCGCGCAACGCCCCGTTGAGCGGCCTGCCGCCGGTCGCCCACACCTCCTTGGGGATCCCACCGGACGGCGTGCAGGCGTGGTCGACCCATTGCAAGAGCTCCATGACGTTCGAGGGGTCGAGCGGCGGCGCATAGAAGTTGTCGCGCTGCACCGGCACCAGGATCTCGGCCCCGCGTCGGTCCGAAGAGCTCGGCAGCGAGCTCGGCTCCGGCCCGCACCCGGACTGCGGCGAGCCCCCTCCGCCATAATCGAGCCAAATGCACGACCCGTTTCCGTCGTTGCCGCACGACGACGCGCAGGTCAGGACCGTCCCACGGGCGAACGCGGCGAGGCCGATGCTCACCTTGTCGCCATACGCCTGGACCGTCTTCTTCACCGCGCACTTCGCGTGCCCGATACGCGTGGTCGGGTAGCCGCAGGAGTTCGCCACCGCGGCCCCTCCCTGCATGACGCTCGCCGTCATCGCGCTCGACGAATCGACGGCAATCAGGAAATACGGCTTCGCGCGCGCGGGCCACATCGCCGGCTCGAGGGCACACACGGCTGGATCGGCGCGCGCGACGTTCGGGAAAAAACTCGCCGCCGCGAACGCGGAGACGACCACGCAGGCGCCCGCGCCGCGCGACCCGCGCCGCATGGCGCTCCGAGCGTCCCCCGAACTCATCGTGATCGTGGCCTCCTTGCTCGCGGATGCTCGCATGTCGGATCGGTTACTTGCAAGGACACGGCCGGATCTCCACGCCGCATCCGGGTTCGGCCCGACGCTTCTCTTCGAACCGGCGCCGCGCTATGGTCCCCGCCATGTCGGCAGGGCCGCTCTCTCCAGGCAGTGTATTCGCGGACCGCTACGAGGTGGTCCGCTGCATTGCCACCGGCGGGATGGGCGCGGTCTACGAGGTCGTCCACGCCGAGACCCAGCGGCACTGCGCCCTCAAGGTGATGCTGCCGCATTGCATCCAGAGCGACCAGCTCCGGGGCCGCTTCCGCCAGGAAGCGCGCGTCGCGGCGAACGTGCAGAGCCAGCACATCGTCGACGTGCTCGACGCGGGCATCGACACGCCGAGCGGCATGCCTTTCCTCGTGATGGAGCTGCTCCGCGGCGAGGACCTCGGCAAACGCGTGCGTCGCCTCGGGCCGCTCAGCCCGACCGAGGTGATCGAGCACCTCCGCCAAACGGCGCTCGCGCTCGACAAAACCCACCGCGCCGGCATCGTGCACCGCGACCTCAAGCCCGACAACCTCTTTTTGTGCGCGCCCGACGAGGGCCCCCCGCGCATCAAGGTGCTCGATTTCGGTATCGCCAAGATCTTGGCGGCAAGCGCCTCCCAAGCGGGCACCACGCGCTCGATGGGCACCCCTCTTTACATGGCGCCCGAGCAGTTCGACGAGGATTCGTCCGTCTCCCCCGCGACCGACGTGTTTGCCCTGGGCATGATCGCCTACACGCTCCTCTGCGGTGTAGCCTATTGGTACAAGGAAACCGAATCGGGGCTGAATGTATTTGCATTCGCCACGCGGGTGTGCCGGGGCCCGCAGGAGCCGGCGAGCGCGCGCGCCGAGCAGGCGGGCGTCGAACTCCCGCCTGCGTTCGACGCCTGGTTCGCGAGGACCACCGCATTCGCGCCCGACGACCGTTTTCCCTCCGCCGCCGAGGCCGTCCGGGCCCTCGCCGAGGTGCTCGGCCAGCCGGCGCCGTCGTTCCCCACGACGACCGGCGCAGGTGAAACGCCGCTCCCGGCCCAGGCGCCCCTCGGCCCTGCGCGGCTCCGCCTCGTGCCGAGTAATCGCCCCGCCCTCTCGAAGACCGGCCGCGAGGCCGTCACGCTGACAGCGCCCCCCGCGGCCCCCCGGGCGGCCTCGGGAGGCACGGCTGCGCCCCCAGACAAACCCCCCCGCCGCATCCGCAACACCACGCTCCTCGCCCTGGGCCTGCTCGGCGTGGGCGCCCTGGCCACGCGCGTCTTCCTTGCCGCGCCCCCCACGCCGCCGCCCGCACCGACCACGGAGGACACGCCGCCCCGAAGCTCCGCGAGCCCCCCCATCGTCGACGTCTCCCCGCTCCCGGCCCCCGCCCCCTCGCCGCTCCTCCCCACGACCGCCGAGGCGCCCCCCACCTCGTCCGCGGTCGCCGCGCCCTCCCCGACGCCCGCCCCGTCGTCCACGCCCCGGGCCTCCTCCACGAAGGCGTCCGCGCGCCCGCCTGCCACCTCCACGGCGACGCCGACGCCTCGTTCCACCTCGATTTACGTGCGGGATTGAGCCCAACCGAAGGGTGGATCCCCTTCGAACCAGTTGCCGGGACGAACGTCACGCCGAACGAACGTGGTGCATGGCCACGACCAAACGCGCCGCACCCCGCCCCAAAAGAGCGCCCGAGACGGCCGCCGCCGCGACGAAGCCCGAGGCTGCCGCGCCGCCGGTGAAACGCGCCCGCCGCAAGAAAGGCCCCGCCGAGGGATCCCGCGGTTTGCCCGCCGGCGTCCTGCTCGCCGGCCCCGTCCCGCCCGAGATCGACACCCTCACGCGCGCCATCCAGGAGGACGGCGGCTCGGTCCTCGCCGTCTACCGCGACCCGCTCGGCGCCCACCCCACCGTCCTCGCGGGCCTGCCCCTCGAACGCGTCGAGCCCACGCCCTTCCAGCGTGATCTCTCCGAGGCCCACGCGAACAAACTCGCCGCCGTGATCGACAAGATCGGCACCTTCCTCGACCCGATCATCGCCTTCCGCAGGCCCGACGGCCGCTACTGGACCCCGAACGGCCGCCACCGCCTCGAAGCGATGAAACGCCTCGGCGGCCGCGCCCTCGTCGCCCTCGTCGTGCCGGACGAGCGCGTCGCCTACCAGATCCTCGCCCTCAACACCGAAAAGGCCCACAACGTCCGCGAGCGCGCGCTCGAGGTCATCCGCATGGCCCGCTCCCTCGCCGAGGCCGGCGCAGACCGCGCCGAGGCGGATTTTTCCTTCGAGTTCGAAGAACCCGCGCTGCTCACGCTTGGCCTCTGCTACGAGGCCCGCCCGCGCTTCTCGGGCGGCTCGTACCATGGCCTGCTCCGGGCCACGGACGCCTTCCTCGACGTCCCGCTCGAAGACGCGCTCGCCCGCCGCGAGGCGCAGGCGCAGAAGCTCCTCGCGCTCGACGATCGGGTCACCGCGATCGCCGCCGCGCTCAAGGCCCGCGGCTTCGAGAGCCCCTTCCTCAAGCCCTTCGTCGTCGCGCGGCTGAACCCGCTCCGCTTCCGCAGGGGCGCCACGATGGCCGTGGACGAGCTCCTCGACCGCATGCTCGATGCCGCCCGCTCGTTCGACGTCGGCCGGGTGCGGCACGAGCAGATCGCCCGCACCGGCGGCCCGCCGCTGGAAGAGGCGGCCTGACCGGGCCCGCCTCCGGATTGTTGGCAAGCGGCGCGCGGCTCTCCCATAGTCCCTCCATGCGGTGGCGAGACGTGTATCGGTTCGGCTTGGTCTCTCTGGCCCTGCACGGTTGTGGCGCGGGGAGCGAGACGTCCCCTCCGCCGGCCGCGCCCAAGGCCCCGGCGAGCGCGTCCGCGCAAGCCGCCTCGAAGGGCCCGGCGAAGGCCCCGGACAAGCTCGAACGGGACGCCTTGAAGACCGTCCTGCCGATGGGCCTGCCGTGGCTGCTCCGCCGCGTCTGGCCCGAGGAGGTCTTCCGGGAGGGTAAGTTCGTCGGCTGGCGCCTCGTGGCCATCCCGGAGGAGTGGACCGGGCTCGACGTCCGCCCCGACGACGTCGTCACGCGCGTCAATGGCAAGACCGTCGAGACCCCCGAGCAGCTTTGGGACGTGTGGACCTCGCTCGCCACCGCGCCCGAGCTCCGCGTCACCTACGAGCGCGGCGCCGAGACCAAAGAGATCGTCCTGCCCATCGCCGGCGCCCCCGCGCCCGAGCTCTTGGCTTCCCTCACGAACCCCTCCCCGCCGCCGCGCAAGGCCACCACGAAGCGCGGCACGATCGTCATCGAGAGCCGCGATCCGGCCGGCGACGATCCCGACGCGAAGTAAACCCCGCGGAACGATCTACATCACGCTCTTGCGGTTGCGCACCCGGCGCCGCTCGGCGAGCCACGCGCGCGCGCTCACCTCGTTGTCGAAGACCTTCCCGTGCATGTTCACCCCGAACGCACGAATCATGCGCGTGAGGAACTCCATCGACGTGCGGTGGAAAAACCGGCGCGCCACGTACGCTGCGGTGCGCGGGGGCGACGTGCGAAAGAGCTTCGCCGTCTCGGTGATCGCGCCGGGCGAGATGGCAAGCTCCTCGCCCAGCACGACCAGGTTGTAGACGTGCGGCGCGCCCTCGTCCCATAGGGGCCGTTCGAGCTTGCTCAGCTCTTCGACGTGCGCGCCGGTCGCCGTTCCGTGGGGGAAACGATAGACGAAAAGATCGCGCTCTTCGCGCTCGATCCAGTGCTCGCCTGCGATGTGTGTCTCGGGAGTCATGGTCCCTCCGTCGGGCGGGGGTTTTCCGTTTTCCGGAGGCACGATCATGCAGGGATATGGAGCATCCCGCAAGGCGCACGCGCGCCCAAAGCAGGATCAGGACTTCCGCTTGAAGACGAGCGTCATCTTTTTCTTGGGGTCCTTCAACTCGATCGTTTTGTCATCCTTGAAAGTAACGGCGATTTCGAGGTCCTTGGGCATCTCCTTCTTCGAGATCTCGTCCTTGCCCGAGGGCTTCATGACAATCGCCCCGTTTTCGTCCTTCGCGACCTCGTATTTCACCTTGAGGATGACCTTGTCCTTGCCCTTCTCGGTGATGTGCGAGACGTACATCGAATCGGCGGTGAACTCGACCCACTCACCGGCGGCGGCGTCTTCGGTCTCCTTGATCAGCGCGGCGTATTTCTTCTCGTCCTTGCCGGCCTTCTTCTTGGCCTCGGCCTCGGCGGCCGCGCGCGGCTCCCCCGAAAGATCGAACTGCCACTGCCCGACGATTCGCTCCTTGCCGGGCTTCGGGGCGGGCGCGGGCTCGGCCGCGGGGGCCGGGGCTGCCTCCGGGGCGGGCGCTGCGGCCGTCGGCGCGGGCGGCGGCGTGGTCTCGGCCGGCGGCGGCGTGGTCTCGGCCGGCGGCGGCGGCGGCGGCGTGTCGGCCTGCGGTATCTCGCCTCCTCCACAAGCGACGCCGAGCAGGGCCATTGTGGACACGAGCACCAGAGCGAGCTGCCTCTTCACCATCATTTTCCATTCTCCTCGTGAATCGGGGCCATCTGCCGGGCCGATACGCGTGATTACGCGCCAAACCCAAGGACGCCCGAGCGAAGGAAAACGGCTCACGTGCCCGTCGCTTGTTCTCGTGCCTCAACGGCTTTCCCGCCGTCCCGGGCGATTTGCTCGAAGAACGGCGCGAGATTCTGGAACACGCGTTCGCGCGAAAGCACGATTCGGACGTGGCAATACCCCGCATACCCGAGGACGAGGATCCCGGTCGCGGCGACGGCCATCCCCCACGTGAAGGACGCGGCCCCGCGGCTTTCGAACGAGCCCCACGCGGCGAGCGCGAGCAGGAACGGCGACGGCAGCGCGAGGAAAAACGCCTTCCACAACGACGCCGTGGCCTTCCGGAACGCTTCGTCGTAGTCGCGCGAAATCTCGGGCAGGACGGGCGGGAGGGCGGCATTCGGCCCGCCTCGATATCCGCCCCGCGCCGCGCCGACCTGCGCGCCCACACGAACGGCTGCGAGGATTGCGGCCTTCGTGGCCACACAGGCCGGCATGGGGAGACCGGCGCTCGTGAGCTTGAGGGCGCGCGGCACGTTGCCGGCCTCGATGAGCTTCCGGACCACGGAGGCGAACACCTCCGCGTCGATGTGCCGGCTGTGGGCCTGCGAGACCCAGTACATCCCCAAGGCGGCGCCCGCGAAGAGCACCCGCCCGTGCATGCGGAGCCACCAGGAGAGGTCGAAGAGCTGCTCCATCGCGGCGATCCTACCCGATCTCGCCCTGCGGAATGGCCCCCTCGGCTCGCATGTAACCTCCGGGCCCCCCGCGCCGTTCCTCCGGGGCCGCGTCGCCGAAAGATCCCGACGACGCCCCTCCTGTCCTTTGCTACAAGCCGAGACGATCGACATGCCGAAGCGCCCGCTCCTCGCCACCTCCGCCTTGCTCCTCGCCCTCGCCGCCTGCCAGGACGACCCGGCCCCGAGCACGCTCCCGGCCTCGTCCAACGTGGGGGGCGCTGCCCCCCACACCCCCGCCCCGAGCGCTGCCGCCCCCGCCCCCACCGCGGAGCCCGCGTCCGCGTCCGCTTCCGCTTCCGCCGCCGCCGCGCCCGCTTCCGCCGCCGCGCCCGCTTCCGCTTCCGCCGCGCCCGCTTCCGCCGCCGCGCCCGC
>NZ_JARZHI010000042.1:0-93191 GCF_029946465.1 Polyangium sorediatum | reverse complement strand
CGGGGCGCTGCCCCGGACCCCGCGGGGGGCTGTCCGCCCCCTCGACCCCGGACCAGCGAGGCGCTGGACCCAGGGTTGAAAAACTGCGCGGTGCGCAGTTTTTCAAACAGGCCGACGAAGAACCCAGCCGAACCAGCAGCGCGGCTGTCTTGGTGGGGAACGCCGCTGCCGGTCTTGACCGGGCCTGTTCGATGAACTGCGCATCGCGCAGTTCATCGAGCTTGGGTCCAGCCCCTGGCTGGTCCGGGTGCAGGGGCGGACAGCCCCTGCTGGGGCCTGGGGCAAAGCCCCAGCGAGGCGGCTCTATTTACACGCCGCTTCGAGCTCCTTGGCGGCCTTGTCCCACGCGGCCTTTTCTTCCTCCGACCACGCGCCCGGATCCTTCTGCGTGAGGGCGGTCCGCGCCGCCGCTCGTTTCTGCTCGATGGACGCGAAGGACGCCGACGCGCCGTGCATCTTCGATTCGCCGGGCGAGATGACGAGCGTCACGACCGAGCCCACGGCGCCGAGGCCCGCGGTCACGATGCCCGTGATGCCTGTCACCGTTTTGAGGGTGTCGGGAGAATCGATCACATACGCCCCGACCCCGCCGACGGCGCCGCCCACCGTCCCGACGCCGCCCGTGATCGAGCCCATGATGGTCTTGAACTTCTGCTGTTCCTGCTTGGCTTCCTCGTAATCGTAGAGGAGCTGCGCCTGGCGCTGGCCACAGACGCGATCGGCGCGCTCCGCCTGCCGCGTCACCTCCTCCGGCCATTGCGGCTCGCCGGTGATCAGCGGCTCGCTCGGTCGCTTGAGCGGGGTCGTCGCCGTGGTGCTGGAACACCCGATCGACACCCCTGCGAGCACCATCCCCGCAACAACGCCCACCCCATCCCCCCAATGTTTCCCCATCCATTTCCCCATGGAGCCGACGGTATCACTGGCGGCGCGCGGCAAACAAGAAGGCCCGCGGAGGGCCGACGCCGCCGAGCACCTTTTCGTCTCCGTCAAGCATTTGTCTCCCGCCGCAATCCCAGGCGCTTCATCCGGCTTTGAAGCGTCGTGGGGGGCAGGCCGAGGATCTCGGCGGCACCGCCTTCCCCATAGATACGGCCGCCCGTCGCGCGGAGCACCCGCTGGATGTGGCGCCGCTCATTCTCGGCGAGCGACACCAGCGCCTCCGTGGCCCCGCTCTCGCCGGAGGCGGGTCGCTTGCGGGCGGGCGGCGCGAACAGGGCGAGGTCCGCCCGCTCGATCGTGCCCGCCGCCGCCCGGATCGCCCCGCGCTCGAGGATATTCGATAACTCGCGAATGTTGCCCGGGTAATCGTGCTGGCGTAGCGCCTCCTCGGCCCCCGCGGAGAGGCGAAGCGACGCCTTCCCTACCCGCGCGGAGAGCTCCTCCAGGAGGACCCGGCAAATGGCAGGGAGGTCCTCCATGCGCTCGCGCAGCGGCACGAGGCGCAGCGGGTAGACCGAGAGCCGATAATAAAGATCCCCCCGGAAGCGGCCCGCGGCGACGGCTTGTTCGAGGTCCACGTGCGTCGCCGCGAGGACCCGCACGGAGACCCGAATCGGCTGCTCCGCGCCCACGGGCAGGACCTCGCCTTCCTGCAATGCGCGCAGGAGCTTGCCCTGGAGATCGAGCGGCAGCTCGCCGATCTCGTCGAGGAAAAGCGTCCCGCCGTCCGCGGCGCGAAAGAGGCCGGGGCGGGCCCGCAGGGCGCCCGAGAAGGCGCCGCGCTCGTGGCCGAAGAGCTCGCTTTCGAGGGTCCCCGAGGGCAAGGCCGCGCAGTTCACGGGGACGAACGGGCGCTTGCCGCGTGGGCTTTTTTCGTGAATGAAGCGCGCCAGCCGCTCCTTGCCGGTGCCGGTCTCGCCGATGAGGAGCACGGTCGAGCTCGTCTGCGCGACGAGGACCGCCTGCCGCGCGAGCTCGCGCACCTGGGCATTGTCGCTGTCGCCGAGCACGGAGGCGTCCTCCGTGATCTCGCCGATGCGGCGCGCGAGCGCGGCGGCCCGCTCTTCGCTTTCGAGGCTCGCGCGGGCGAGCTTCTGGTTTTGCCGGATGCAATGGATCGAGAGCGCGAGCAGGCGCCCGAAGACCTCGGCGAGATCCACGACGGCGCTCGGATAGTGTCCGCAGCGCGCGCGGTCGATCGACATGACGCCGAAGACCTCGGAGCCCGTCACGAGGGGCACGACCATGCATGCGTGGCCGTGCGGAAAGTCCATGAGGCCATCAAAGAGATCTCCGTCGCCGTGGGCGTGATCGTCCTCCGTGAAGACGCGGCTGCGGCGCTCCTCGATGGCGAGCCGAAGGGAGGGAAACCGGTCGAGGTGAATGCGATACGCGTGGACCTCGGGCCGGAAGAGCGAGCCGCGCCCGGCCCTCGCGCGGAGCAAGGGGCCTTCGAGTTCGAAGACGACCGCGAGATCGTAGGGCGCAATGCGGCCGAGCCATTCGAGGCCCCGCTGCAAGAGCTCGTCGAGCGCGTCGGGCGTCCCATCCGCGAGCTGCGCTAGGTCCGCGAGCTCGTGCGTGCTCGCGGCGACCCAATCGTCCACGTTCATACGATCCGAGACTATCCGACCCGTCCCGGCGCACGCAACGACCCCTCGGTGTCCGAGCACCGACCGGTCGGTGTCGCGCAACGATATTTCGATGCGCACCGACCCGTCGGTGCGGCGGCGCGCGGCATGATCGAAGGAAATCGAGGGGTTACCGGTTTGGGCACGCTGGTACGTGCTGTGCCCGTCACGCCCCGGAGGGGGGCGTAGGGCCACGAGGCGTGAGGAGGACGAGCATGAACTTATCTACGGAGAACGGACGACGGCGCATGAGCGCGTCACGGGTGCTTTTGGGTGTGGTGGCGTCGGTGGCGCTGCTCGGTGCTTGCGGCGGGGAGAATGGCGAGGGCACGGGGCCGATCGCGCCCGGCCTCGATCAAGAGCTCACGGCGCTGCTCGAGGCCGAGGGCGTGCGGCCCGTGGAGAAGCCTGCGGCGCAGGATCCGGGGCTCGTCGAGCTCGGCCAATTGCTCTTCTTCGAGAAAGAGCTGAGCGGCCGGCGGAACATCGCCTGCAGCACCTGCCATCACCCCATGCTCGGATCCGCGGACGGGCAGAGCCAGTCCCGCGGCCAGGGCGCGACGGGGCTCGGCCCGCAGCGGGTGCACGGGGACAAGAGCCTGTTCTTGGCCCGCAATACGCTCTCGATCTGGAACCGAGGCGTCAAGGGCTGGGATACGATGTTCTGGGACGGCCGGCTCGGCGGCAATCCGACGGACGGGTACATCTCCCCCGCGGGCGACGACACGCCGCAAGACTTCTCGAATGCGCTCGCGGCCTTCTTCATCATCCCGATCACGCCGGACGAGGAGATGCGCGGCTTCCCGGGCGAGCTCGACGTGAAGGGGAACATGAACGAAATGGCCGACCTCACGAACGACGATTTCGCGAAGATCTGGCCGCTCGTCGTGGCGCGCGCGATGGCCGTCCCGTTCTACAAGGACGCGCTGCTCGCGGCCTTCCCGGGCAAGACGGAGGCCGATATCAACGTGGTGCACCTGGCCGAGGCGACGGCCGCGTTCATGACCGACGCATTCACGGCGCTCGATACGCCGTTCGATCGTTATCTCGCAGGGAACCACGGCGCGATGTCGGACGCGCAGAAGCGCGGCGCGCTGCTCTTCTACGGGCGCGCGAACTGCGGGTCGTGCCACACCGGCGCGCTGCAGACCGATTTCGGCTTCCACAACATCGCGGCGCCGCAGGTGGGCACGGGCAAGGGCGACGAGGCGCCGCTCGATTACGGGCGTGGGCGGATCACGCTCAAAGAGGAGGATCGGTTCAAGTTCCGGACGCCGTCGCTGCGCAACATCGAGCTCGAAGGGCCGTGGATGCACAACGGCGCGTACGCGAACCTCGAAGACACGGTCCGGCACCACCTCGACCCCGAGGCGTATTTGAAGGCGTACGACGACAAGCAGGTCGAGCCCGAGCTCTGGGGCACGTACCAGAGCAGCGAGGAGACGCGGAAGCTCTTGCTCGCGTCGATCGATCCGCTGCTCAAGGTGGAAGGCGCGCGCCTCACGGACGCCGAGGTCTCGGATCTGATGGCCTTCCTGTCGGCGCTGACCGATCCCGCGACGTTGAACCAGCTCTACCTGATTCCGGAGAGCCTCCCGAGCGGCCTGCCCCTCGACGATTGACGGCTGGGCTCGGGACAGGAAGCGCAGCGTTCGTCCGAGTGAAGAAAGGGGGACTCGTGGAGATCCCCCTTTCTTTCGCAGAGGCGCAGGATCAGGTATCGCTCGACATGATGAGCCTGTAGTCGGCGACGACTCCGATATTCCACACGCCAACCCACACGCGATACGTGCCGAGCTGAGGGCTCGTGATCTCGATCAGAGGCTGCCCGTTCCCACCGTTGTCGTCGTCGCAGCGGTAGGAGCCGTCGGGGAGCTGGACGACGAGGACGAGATCCTTACTGGACTCGGTGCGCAGCCGCAGGGATGACCGAGCCATGTCCAGGCTGAACTCGTAGTCGTTCTCGTCCACGATATACCCAGGGCACCCAGACGAACGGTTGGACGCCCGCGCGGTCCCGGCCGCCGTTCCGACCACCGTCACCGGCGCACCGGGCAACGGCGCCGCGTGAGCCGAAAACGCGCTCATCCCCGCCACCACCACCAGACTCATCGCATTTGCCTTCATTCAACGCCTCCTTCCGACCGAGAAAGAAGCAATGGATACGCCACAGCAAAACCGGCCTCGGGAGGAACATGTGCGCCGCCCATGCTCCGCGCCTCGGCGCGCTGGTGGGTACACGAGGAGCAGTCAGGAGAGAGGCTCCCCTCGCGAGGGGGACCATTCCGCGACGTGGGGCATTGCGGCGTTCGTCCTCTGCGGCGAGACCTGAGAGCCCCGTCAGGGAACGTATTCGTCGGTCCGCGCGCCGTGCCCCGGCGTCGACGGGGTCGAGGGGCCTCCCCTTCGAACGCTTCGCGCTCGCCACGGGCCCGGCGCCCGGGCGCCCCGCTCGCGCTCACCCCCGAGCGAAGATCGCCGCCACCCGCTGCCGGAGCGAAGCATCCGCGGACGACCCGAGGCTCGCCTCGGTGTCGGCCGCGAGCGACGTGATCCGATCCACGCGCCCCCGCGCCCGGAGCAGCCCCGCGAGGCGCTCCACCACGTCGATCCAAGGATCCCCGCCCATCGGCCGCGCCAGCCTCTCGGCCTCCTCCGTGTGCTCCAGCGCCTCGCCCCCGCGGCCCGTCTTCTCCGCGAGGTCCGCGAGCAAGAGCCGACACTTCACGGCGCGCCCCGAGAGCCCGAGCTCGGTGCACAACGTGAGCGCGCGGAGCGCTTGCACCTCGGCTTCGAACAGCTCCCCTTTTTCACGCAGGTGATGCGCCAGGTGAAACCCCGAGTGCGCCTGCGCCAGCACGTTGCCCTCGCGCACCGCGAGCGCGTGCACGGCCTTCTGATCCTCGATCGCCTCGTCGAGCCGCCCCATCGCGGCGAACGTCATCGCCCGGCCGCTGCGCGCCGCGACCTGGCCCCACACGGCCGCGAGCGGATCGCCCTCCAGGGCGAGCTGCTCGCCGGCGCGGATCGCCGCCTCGAACACCTCGATCGCCGCGTCGTACCGCCGCACGTCGCGCAGCAAATTGCCGAGGTCGTGGCCCGCCCGCACGACCGCGGGCAGGTTGTCCGACCCCCGGAGCGTCTCCCAGCCCTTCTCGGCGAGCGCGAGGCCTTCTTCGATCTTGCCCTGGCTGCGGAGCTGAAAGCCGCGCGTGCACAGCGCCTGCGCCGCGTCGAAGGGCCGGCCCGCGCGGCGGAAGAGCTCCTCGGCCCGCTCGAGCTGCGCGACGGCCTCGGGCCAGCGGGCGCGCTGGTGTGCGGTCTCGGCGCGAAGGAGATGGCAACGCGCGCGCACCGTGAGCGCCTCCTCACGCGTGTCGTCGCTGAGGAGCGCGAGGCTCTGCTCGACACGCTCGCCCGCCTCGTCGAAGCGGCCGAGCCAGAAGAGCGCGATGCCGAGATCAAAGAGCGCGCGGGCCGCGGCGAGCGGATCGTCGTCGCGCAGGCGGCTGCGCAAGGTCTCCGCGGTCATGAGCGCCTCGACCGCGTCGGCGAACGCGCCGAGGGCCACGGCGCGGTGGCCCGTGAGGCGCGCGTACTGCACGATGCGCTCGACCTCGTCGGTCTGGCTGTAGTGATGGAACAACGCGGGCAGGTGCGGCGCGAGCTTGCCGGCGTGCAGGCGCTCGATGGCCGCAGCGGCCAGGTGGTGCAGTACGCGCTTGTTGTCCATGAGCACCGTGCCGTAGATGGCGTCCCGCGCGAGCACCTGTCGGAAGGCGAACGTCTCCTCGCCTCGCTCCTTGCGATGCGAGAGGATACCGCGACGGACGAGCTCGTGGAGATGACGTTGCGAGGTCCGCTCGTCGCCGAGCGCAGATGCAACGGCGTCGAAAAGATCCGCGCTGAACTCGACGCCGAGGATGCTCGCGTACTGCAGCGTGGTGCGAAGCTCGGGCTCCAGCCGATCGAGGCGCGCGAGGAGCATGCCGACGAGCGAGGAGGGCACCGTGAAGCGCCGCAGGGCCGTGGCGTCGGCCGTGACCATGCACTGCTCGCGGAGCGAGAGCGAAAGCTCCTCGGCGAAGAGAGGGTTTCCCGCGGCCCGCTCGACGAGCAGGCGCACGACGTCCGCGGAGGGCTCCTCGCCCGCGAGGAACAGAGAGATCTCGCGGATCTCGCCGTCGGTCAGCGGCGCGAGCGGGACACGCGTCACGGCGACGTGCTCGGGGAGCGTCGCGATCTCGCCGTCGCGGCTCGTGACGAGGAACACGACGGGGAGCGTGGAGCGGTAGCCGCCGAGGACACGGCCGAGCAGGTCGAGGCTCGTCGCGTCGGCGCGGTGCATGTCGTCGAGCACGCAGAGGACGGGCCTGCCCGGCCTTAACGCGCTGGCCCTCCGCGCGAGGGCTTCGAGCAGGAGCGTGAGCGTCTGCTGGACGCGGCTCTGGAAGCCCTCGGGTCCGTACTGCTCGACGAGGTCGTGCCCGCCGAGGCCGAGGAGAAAATCGACGACGGGCGCCTTGGCGATGAGCTCGCTCCGGCGGGCGTCCTCGAGCGCGGCGGCGAGGGCGCCGATCTCGGTCGTCGTCTGGAGCGCGTCGATCATGGTCGCGCCGGGCGGGAAAAAGACGCGGCGGAGGAAGGCGACCCAGGCGCCGTAGGGCGCGGCGGAGGCGGGGTGCGCGCGCACGACGAGGGTGCATCGCGCGTCGTCGGCCTCGACGCGCCGCAGGAGCTCGTGCACGAGGCGCGACTTGCCAACGCCGGGCCCGCCCGTGACGAGCCCGAGGTGCAAACCGCCACGCGCGCCCGCTTCGGCGAGCAGGCCTTCGAGCGTGGTGAGCTCGGCGTCGCGCCCGACGAAGGGCCGCTCCTCGACCGCGCCGGCGCGGCTCTTGCGCGGGCCCTCGACCTCGGAGGGGCCGAGGATCTCGTAGGCCTCGCTCGGGCGCGCGCGGCCCTTCATCGAGATCGGCCCGAAGTGCCGCTCGGTGAACCTGCCGCCGAGGAGATCGACCGTCTCGCGGCTGACCACGACGGCGTTGAGCGGCGCCGAGCGCTGGAGCATCTCGGCGAGGTTGATGCTCTCGCCCGTGAGCATGGCGTCGCCGCCGCGCGTGACGAAACCCGTATGGATGCCGATGCGCATGGAGAGCGCGCAGCCGATCTCGGTGAGGGTCGCGTTGATCTCGTGGCGCTGATCGAGCGCGGCGAACGCGGCGGTGACAGCGCGCTCGGCGTCGTCCTCGCTCGACGCGTGGTAGCCGAAGACGGCCATCAAGGACTCGCCCGGGGGCCTGTCGACGCGCGCGCCGGCCGTCTCGAAGGCGCGGCCGACGACCTCGGAGATCTGCGTGGCGATCTGCTCGATGTCCTCGGCGCCGAGCGTGCTCTCGCGGGGCTCGTCGAGCGCGAGGCCGACCATCGCGATCGTCAGGTGCCTGCGTTCGCCCTTGCGCAGGCTCGGCCGCGGCATGTCGGCCGCCGAAGCCGCCGCCCCGACCCGCACACGACCGAGCCCCGCGAGCTTCGACTGGATGCCCGCGAGCTTGGGGACGGGCGGCGGCGGCGGGATCGTGACCGTCTTGCTGCGCGTGATCGCGACGGTCGCCTCGTTTTCGAGGCTCGCGCGGCGCGTCGGCACGCTCGACCGTTGCCCCCCGCGGCGCAGATCGTAGAGCACGGCGCGATCGGCGGCGAAGGGCTCGAGGGCGCGCGCGAAGGCCGCGGCGTCGGGGAAACGTTCGATCGGCTCGATGCGGATGGCGCGCATGACGGCCTCGGCGAGGCCGGGCGGGACGTTCGGCGCGGCGGCGGCGAGGGAGCGCGGCGGTTGTCGCTCGGCGAGGGCCGTGAGGTAGCCGATGAGGCTCGATCCGGGCCACGGGCGCACGCCCGCGACGAGCTCGTAGAGCACGACGCCCGCGGCGAAGACGTCGGTCCACGGCCCGATCGCGCCGTGATCCCGGACCTGCTCGATCGCCATGTAAAACGGCGAGCCCACGAGCTCGCCGGGGCGCGTGTTCGGATCGTCGACGAAGTGGGCGACGCCGAAGTCGAGGAGCTTCGGGATCTCGCCGAGCACCTCGCTCCGCGCGAGGAAGATGTTTCGCGGCGTGATGTCGCGGTGGATGACGCCGAGCTTGTGGACCTTGTGCAGGACCTCGAGGACCTCGAAGAGCACGCGCGTCGCGTACGCCGGCGTGAGCGGCCCGTCGGAGAGCCGCTGCTGGAGATCCTCGCCTTCGAGGTACTCCATCACCATGTACTGCGTGTTGTCGTCGAGACGATCGATGTCGAAAATCTGCGGCAGGCGATCGTCGCGGATGCGGCTCGCGGCGAGCGCCTCGTTGCGGAAGCGCTCGGCCATCGCGGCCTTGCCGACCATCTCGGGGCGCACGGTCTTGATGACGACGCGCGAGCCGAGCACGGGGTGCATCGCCTCGTAGATGATCCCCATCCCGCCCGTGCTCATGACGCGGACGATCGGGAACTTGCCGATGCGCACTCCCTTCTCGAAGGCGCGCAGCGCGGGCCCGATCCCGTCGGGCAAGGGGCCGGGCAAGGTCGAGCCCACGCGCGGCGTCCCTGAAAAGCCGCCGGCCAGCGTGTCGTGCTCACGTATGGGGAAGCGCCCCGAAGGGTCCGCCACGCCGTCCTCCGCCAAGACCCGGATCGCCGCACCGGGCGACTGCCCGGGCCGCGCGTCCGCAGCGGGCGTTCGTACCCAGTTTGCCGGGGCTCCGCAAGAGGCGGCCGATTTTGATGGTCTAGGCGGCGCGGTGTCCGTGTCCGCCCTTGCCGACGATGGCGACGGTGCTCGCCTGCGGCCCCTTCTCTCCGAGCTCCTCCTCGTAGCGGACCTCGGTGCCCACGGCGAGCCGCGTGAAGCCGTTGTTGAGGACGCTGTTCTTGTGGAAGTACACGTCGTAGCCGTCCTCGGCCTCCAGGAAACCGTAGCCGCTCTCCGGGAAGATCCGCGCGACCTTTCCGTGCGGCGGCCCGACGCGGGTCTTCACGTCGCCCCGTTGCTTGGCCACGTACTCCCGGAGCAGCCGGCGCGCGCCGTCGAACGCCTCGTGCACCGCGACGTACACGTCCTCGTGCGCGTGCATGTGCTGCTCCTCGGCAGACTCGCCGCCGACGACGATCTCCTCGCCGGGCACGGTCATGTCGATCCGCACGCGGTAGACGTTGCCCTGGTGACGCCGGCGGGACTCCGGCTCGATCGCCACGCGGCACCCCATGATCCCTTCGTAGACCTCGTCGAGCTTCTCGGCCTTCTCGCGCACCTCGCGCGCCACGGACTCCGACGGTGGCATGTCGCGGAACGTGATCTGGAGCGGTAACTTCATGGAACCTCCATGGCGCGAGTCCGTCGGGTCGCCTTCGAGCGCCCGCCGGCCATCGACCCTTCTCCCCCTCACATTCGGCTCCGTCCGCGCTGCGGCAAGACCCGGCGCGCCCGTCAAGGTGTGGCGCGGCATGCTTGTTCGCTCCACGGTCGACCAGGCCGTCGAATCGAAGTATGGTGCCGCCGGGACGAACGAGCTCTGATGCGACCGCTCATCATTGGAGTTGCTGGCGGCAGCGGCTCAGGCAAGACGACCGTGGCCCGCCGTATCGTCGAGGCGCTGCCTCCCACCGGCGTGAACATCCTCGAGCACGACGCGTACTACCGCGATCGAGGCGACATCTCCTACGAGGAGCGCTGCGGCCTCAACTTCGATCACCCGGAGTCGCTGGAAACGGAGCTCCTGGTCGAGCACCTCGCGGCCCTGCGAGAAGGTGCCTCCATCGACGTGCCGCGGTACGACTTCAAGACGCACCGCCGCGCGCCCGATTCGCGCCGCGTCGCGCCGACGCCGGTGGTCATCGTCGAGGGCATCCTGGTGTTCGTCGAGGCGAAGCTGCGCGATCAGCTCGACATCAAGATCTACGTCGACACGGACGCCGACATCCGGGCCTTCCGGCGCATCCGCCGCGACATCGAGCACCGCGGCCGGACGTTCGACTCCATCCGGGAGCAGTACTACCGGACCGTGCGGCCGATGCACCTCATGTTCGTCGAACCCTCGAAACGCTGGGCCGACGTGATCATCCCCGAGGGGGGTGACAACAAGATTGGCATCGATCTCGTGATCGCGCTGATCCGCCAGATGCGTGGGGCCGAGATGGCCGGCTGAGTTTGGCGCGACGGCCAGATGACATCCCGGCCCGAGTTGGGGTAATGGAGGCGCCGTGATCAACACCGACCACGAGCCAACGAGGCCCGCCTCCCTGCCCCCGCCGCCGACCACGATCCTCTGCGTGTCGAGCTACTTCAAGGGCAACGACTTCCTGAAGCAGGCGCGGCGCGAGGGTTGCCGGGTGATCCTGTTGACGCTCGAGTCCTTGCTCGGCAAACCCTGGGCGCGCGACGAGATCGACGAGATCTTCGGCATGCCGACGTTGAGCGATCGGCGCGCGGTGGTGAACGCGGTCAGTTACCTCGCCCGGACGCGCGAGATCGAGCGCGTCGCGCCGCTCGACGACTACGACGTGGAGCTCGCCGCGCACCTGCGCGAGCACCTGCGCATCCCGGGCATGGGCGAGACGACGGCGCGGTACTTCCGCGACAAGCTGGCGATGCGCGCCCGCGCGAAGGATCGCAGCATCCCGGTGCCAGACTTCGTGCACGTGCTGAACGACGAGCGCGTGCGCCGCTTCCTGCGCACGGTGCCGGCGCCGTGGCTGCTCAAGCCCCGCTCGGAGGCCGCATCGCTCGGCATCAAGAAGCTCGACCGCGAGGAGGACGCGCTGCGCGTCATCGAGGAGCTCGGCGACGATCGCTCGCGCTACCTGCTCGAGCGGATGATCCCGGGCCAGTTCTTCCACGTGGACGCGATCGTCTCCGAGAAGCGCATCGTGTTCGCCGAAGCGCACCAGTACAGGACGTCGCTCTTCGAGGTGGTGAACCAAGGAGGCCCCTCGGCGACGCAGACGATCGACCGAGCGAGTGATCTGTGGCGCGAGCTCATCGACCTGAACGAGCGGGTGATCGAGCACATGGGCCTCGTGCGCGGCGTGACGCACATCGAGTACGTGCGCTCGAACGAGGACGGCCGGATCTACTTCATCGAGGCCGCCGCGCGCGTGGGCGGGAGCCACACGTCGGACGTGGTAGAGGCAGCGACGGGGATCAACCTGTGGCGCGAATGGGCGAAGGTCGAAATCGCGCAAGGCGAACGCCCGTACGTGCTGCCGCCGCGGCGCTACGACTACGGCGGTCTCGTGATCTCGCTGTCGCGGCAGGAGCACCCGGACATGTCGGCATACACGGACCCCGAGATCGTCTGGCGCACGCCGGAGAAGCCGCACCACGCAGGGCTCATCGTCCGCGCGGACAACCCGGCCCGCGTGCGCGAGCTGGTCGAGAACTACGCCGAGCGGTTCGTCCAGGATTTCACGGCCGTCCTGTCGCCCCCCACCACGCCGGTGGCTTGAGGCGCGAGCGCCTCGGCACCTTCCTCACGGCCCGCCTCCGATCATCGTCGTCACCGCAGACTCGTCCACAGCGCCGTCGGGCGCAGCAGGCGCGTCTTTCCCGGGCCCACGGGAGAGGAGAACGCCCGCGCTGATCAGGCACAACACCACCACGATGACCGCGATCATCTCGAGGACCTTCTTCATGCTCCTCCACTGCGATATCGCCACCGCGACGCCGCAGCCTCCTCGCCGAAACGGGGATTGAACTTCAATCCAATACGCGCGCATGGAGCCATTCCACGGCGGAACGATCCGCCTGCTCGGCCCGAATGCGCAGCCCATCGTCGAGCGCGGCGTAGATTGCCCGTCGAAGGCCCCCTCGTCCAGAGGGAAGAGCCCACGTTATGGACATTGATTGTCCGATCTAGCGTCGCTCGGGCCGCCGCGCCGGGGCGCTGCCCCGGACCCCGCGGGGGGCTGTCCGCCCCCTCGACCCCGGACCAGGCACGGCCTGGACCGAAATGGAAGAACTGCGCGATGCGCAGTTCTTCCAACGGGCCGGTGGCAAGACCCTGGAGGTGGGTTTCAAGCTGGCGACGTGCACGTTGCCGATGGAAACGGCAGCGTAGCGGTCTTGGTTGGCAGGATCGTTGGGGGTCTTGACCCGGGCCTGTTCGATGAACTGCGCATCGCGCAGTTCATCGAGCTTGGGTCCAGCCCCTGGCTGGTCCGGGGTGGAGGGGGCGGACAGCCCCCTCCTGGGGCCTGGGGCAAAGCCCCAGCGCTGCGCCTTCGAGCTCAGCCGAGGAACTCGTCGGTCGATCGCATCTTTGCGTAGGCGAAGCCGAGTGCTGCCATGAATGCTGCGTGAGCATGGGCTGCGGGGACCCGCACGCCGTTGAACTCCAGGTCGCGCGAGGCGCAGGCGTCGTGAATGACCGTAACGGCGTAGCCGAAGTCGGCGGATGCGCGCGTCACGGCATCGACGCACATGTGGCTCATGTTGCCGCAGATCACGACCTCGGTGATGCCATTGCGGTCGAGCACGGCCTTGAGGTCGGTGTCCCGGAATGAGTTGATCTGGTGCTTCAGCACCACATGCTCGTCGCCCTGGTTCTGCACCTTCGGGTGAATTTGCGCGCCTTCCGAGCCGGGGGCGAAGAAGGGGGCGTCGGCGGTCGGGAATTCGTGGCGGATGTGGACGACCAGATCGCCCTTGTTGCGGGCGGCGGCGAGCAGTCGCGCCGCATTGTCGGCGGCGGCCTCGACCCCGCTGAGCGTCCACTTCCCTCCAGGGAAGTAGTCATTCTGGATATCGACGACGATGAGAGCGCGCGTGGCCATGGTTTGATCCTTTCCGAGCCGCAGCCGGGGATGACTGCGGCGTGTCTACCACGAGGCGCTGGATTTGGAAAGGGTGCGAGCAGCCTGGCGAGCGTGCTCCGTTCAAGTATATCGATGACCCGCCGGCAATGCTTCCTCCACGAACGCATGCCCGTTCGCGACGAGGAGGAGCAGCCCCAATGCGTGCTTGCATGGCCGCTTGCGGCTCGGGCAGCTACAGCGCGCATCTTCCGCCGAACGCGCGAAGACCGCATAGGCGTCGCCTTTCGAGCCGAGCGCCACGCCCCACACGGCATCTCCCTCACGACCGAGCCTCCGCCAGGCCGAGACCTTCGCGAGCTTCTTGGCATCTGCCAAAGCGCGGGCATCCGGTGCCAGCGCTTGGACGAAAGCGACCGTCAGCGAGCCGAACCAGGTCATTGCCGCACCTCTATCCTTGGAAAATCGTGAAGAGCCCGTGACCCGACGAGGAGCCCACGTCGAGCGCCTCCTTTGCCTCGCGCAGCGTCGCCTCGGGGCTGTATCGCTCGTTGAAGCTCCGCGACGAGAGCGCTTGTGCGATCGAGCTCGCGAGGCGCCTGCACGTGTCGGGGCTACGCCAGGCGATCGCGGGAATGCCGGAGAGAGACGACGGCAAGTCGAGCCATTCTGCTTCGCATGCCCGATACGAGAGCTCCCAGAGGGGAGATTCGCTCTCGTCGGGGTAATATTCGAGGCTCCATTTCCGATGCGCGAAGCTCGCGAGAAGAACCTCCACGGCGCGCCCATACATGGCCCCGTCGGGGTGCTCCGCGCGCTTGGGCAAAAAGACGAACGTGCCCCGCGCCATCACCTCGAACGCAGGACGCAAGCGCTCGTCGGGCGGCTCGGCCGCGCGGTAGACGGCGTCGACGAGATCGGCGACGTCGCCACGGATGCGCGCCTGCAACGGCGCAGGGTCCACGAGGAGAAGATCGAGGAATTGGCTTCCCATGCGGCCCGAAGTCTCGGCGGAGGCGCGCATCGGTGTCAACAAGCGCCCGCACACGTCGAACCGTCTCCGCGACCCTCCCACCCCTCTCTCGGCGCACGTCGAACCGTCTCCACGACCCTCCCAAGCCTCTCCCGGCGAATGCGCGACAAGGCGGGCGCGCCGACGGCCGAGCCGCCGCGAGCGAGATAGGGTTTCATGCCCGCAGGCACGGCGGTCATCACCGCTGCGCTTCTGCTTCCCACCTGTGTCGAGTTGTTGTCCGATCAAACGCCATCGTGAGACCGTCTTGGCAATCCCTCCCACGACCAGGAAGGCAACGATGTTATCGTCATCCGCTCTTCGTGTCGAAGCGCGCGGACGCTCGACGCGCCGCCGCATATCGGTCTGGACCAGCCTCTTCGTGGCTCTGACCGGCTCCCTCTTCGCATGCCGCGCCGCGGCAGCGTGCACCTATGACGTCGCTCCCGACGACGCCGGCGATCTGATCACCGCCATTCAATGGGCCAACGACAACACGACGGCCGCCACTTTGTGTATTCATGGAACGTATGAGATCGACGCGACGCTTCCCGCCATCCGCACCGAGATCACCATCGTCGGCACGGATCCCTTGACAGATTCCATCCATCTCCAGGATGGCGCCTCGGGGCCCACGCCGCGCGTCTTTGATGTCGACCCCGAAGGCCACCTCGTGCTGAAGTCGCTGAAGCTCGGGTGCCTTGGCTCCTACGTACCGATCGACGAGGGCGGCGCAATTCACAACCGTGGAAGCCTGGATCTCGACACGGTCACCATCGAGGGGTTCTACGCCGTGAACGGGGGCGCGATCTATAACGACGGCGGCTCGGTCGTCGCCCTCGATAGCATCCTCTATCGGTGCGGCACATACGAAGGAGATGTTCCGTGCAGGTTGGGCAACCAGGCATCTCCGCTGCAGGGCAACGGCGGCAGCATCTACAACAACGCCGGCGCGGTCCAGCTCGTCGGCAGCTCGATCGAGCAGGGGGAGTTTTGCCGCGGGGCCATTTACAACGCCCAGGGTGACGTCCAGATCCTCGATGAGAGTAAAATCTTCGGGGCTTGGGCGTTCGACAACGGCGGAGGCATTTACAATGCGTCCGGGACCGTCACCGTGGATCATAGCAAGATCAGCGGCAATGTAGCACTCGACAATGTCCTCGAAGGAGGCAATGACGACCGGGGTGGCGGCATCTTCAACGATACCAAGGGAACGGTGAGCCTCGTCGAGGTCGAGATATCCGGCAATCGGGCAGGCTACGGCGGAGCCATTTTCAATCGCGGGTCGCTCGAGATCCACGGAGGCACGCTATCGGCGAACTTGGCCCCTGATGACTTGTTCTCTCTCGGGGGTGCCGAGGAAGTCGCTGGGGGCGCCCTGTACCTCGATGCGGGCGTCGTCACCATCACCGGCGCGACCCTCGCACGGAACCGACCCAACGCGCTCCACGTGCAGGGAGATGGCATCCTGTCCATCCATGACAGTGTCATCACGGAAAACGGCGCCAATTACGGACAGGTCGCAGGGGGAAAAGCGTTCGCGTTGTTGGGCCAGTGGGGCAAGGCCCCGACCATGGAGGTGCACCAGACCTGCATCGTGCGCAATGGTCGGCCCCCCGTCTTCGGCGCAGTGTTCATCGGCAGCATCCCCTCGCTAGCCCATTTCGAGGACAACTGGTGGGGTGAACCCGCTGGCCCCCACGAGGGCGACACGCTGCAGGGTATTCTCATTCCCCCCTCCTTCTCCTACCTCGTCATGCCACCCGCGCACTGCGAAGGTCTCTACAACTCCGGCGGCGTATGGATCCAGGACACGCCGTCGGACACCGGGCTGGAACCCGATCCGGCCACCGCAGGCCAGCCCATGTGGCAAAGCGAAGACATCTGGATCCGTCACACGAAGGACGGCAAGCACCAGCATCTCAACCCGAAGTTCGGGCAGGTCAACTACGCCTATGTGCGCCTGCGCAATCAAAGGAGTGTGGCCGTGCCCGGCACGTTGCACGTGTATTACGCGCATGCCTCCTCGGGGCTCGCCTGGCCGTCGAACTGGACGGAGTTCGCGACGCTCCCCTACGTGGTCCCGGGCGGCGTCGGCAAGGTGCACGATGTCGCCGCGCCCTGGAACCCTCCGGGCACCGGTCATTACTGCATGCTCGCGCGCTGGGAGTCCGACGAAGATCCCATGTTTCACGCCGAGACCGCGGAGGTCGAGAAGAACACGCGCGACAACAACAACATCGCGTGGCGGAACATGAACGTGGTCGACGAGTGGAAGCTCACCGGCACCAAAAAATGGCAAAGCACGGTTTCTTTCCTGGTGCGTGATCCGTTCGAGCAGGTGGGTACCCCCAAAGGGACCGACTTCGCCTTCATCGCGCTGAATCCCGGCAATGGCGGTTTCCTTTCGTATGGCACGGTCGAGATCGATCTCGGGCCCACGCTGCTCCAGCGCTGGATCCAGGCAGGCGCCGTCGGCCAGGGCGTCGCGCTGCTCGCCAACGGCAAGATCGGGATCACCTCGAAAGAAGATGCCCGCATCGGCGGCATCACGCTGGGGCCCGCCGAGGCGTACGAGGTGAAGCTCACCTTCATCACCGACAAACCTCTGCCCGGCAACACCCCCCGGCTCTTCCAGGTGCACCAATCAAATTCCGGCAAGGTCGTCGGCGGGATGAGCTACCAGATCCATTCGCCCTGAGAGCGGTCGTCCTCCCCGCGGAGGCACCACGAACGGTCCCCCCCTCCTCCGCACCTCGCCTCGGCATGATTGACTTCGCTCGCCCGTGACGCTCAACTCCCGCCGATGGAGATCGGGGGATGAGCCAAGCCACACTCGACACCAAGCCTGCCGAACCCGAAGCGCCGCCCGCCGCGCCCGAAGCGCTCGCCGCGCCCACCGCACCCGAAGCGCCCGCCGCGCCCGAAGCACCGGCCCAACTCGACTTCGAGCGCGCCGAGTTTGGCGAGCCCGCCGCCAGGCACGTGCAGTGCTCGATCTGCCAGTCGGCCATCACGACCGCGTACTACCAGCTCCTCGACAAGGTCCTGTGCAGCTCGTGTCGCGACGCCGTCCATCGCTCGTCGGACGATGCCCGCAGCGGCGCGGCCTTCGGAAAAGCCTTCCTCCTGGCCGGCAGCGTCGCCCTCGGCTGCGGCGTCGTGTACGCGCTCTTCGTCCACTTCACCCACATCCAGCTCGCGCTCGCGACCATCGGCATCGGCTTGGTCGTCGGCCGCGTCATCCAGAGCGTCACGCGTGGATTCGGCAGCACGAAACATCAGGTGCTCGCGGTCGTGCTCACGTACCTCGCGTCTGCGATGGGGTACCTCCCCTCGATCCTCGCTGCGATGAACGCGGGCGACGACACGCAGAGCCTGGGGCTCATCGGCAGCATCGTCTACGTCGTGCTCGTCTCGGCGTTCACGCTGATCGCGCCGATCCTCGACGTCACGAGCGGCTTCAGCGGCGTGATCGGCGCGCTGATCATCTTCTTCGGCCTGCGCACCGCATGGCAGGCGTCGAGGGGCGTCGGCGGCCCGGTCGCCATCAGCGGCCCGTACCAGGTGAACACGAGCGCGAGCCCGACCCCTTGAACCACGTCGTCTCGCGCTGCGCGGCCTGCGGGGTCGAGCTCGCCCCGGGCATGCTCGCCTGCCCCGCCTGCCGCAAGCTCGTGCACGGCGCGCGCCTCGCGGCCCTCGCGGCAGACGGCGAGGCCGCCGAGCGCGAAGGACGCATCACCGACGCCCTCACGCACTGGCGCGAGGCGCTCGGCCTCTTGCCCCCGGGCAGCACGCAGCATCGCGTCGTCGGCGAGACGATCCGACGCCTCAGCCTGGCCCTCGAACAAGTCGGAAATACGCCGAAGCCGCAGGGCGGACGCGCGAAGACGGTGGCAGGCCTCGGCGCAGTCGCGCTCGTCGCGTGGAACCTCAAGTACTTCCTGCTCTCGCTGCTCGGGAAGGCAAAGCTGCTCGTCTCGGGGCTCGCTTCGCTGCCCACGCTCCTCTCGATGTTCGCGTGGCTCGCGCTCGATCGATCCCGCGGGCTCACCTTCGCGCTCGGGCTCGTGGCTTCGATCTACGTGCACGAGATGGGGCACGTCTCGGCGCTTCGCCTGTATGGGATCCAGGCGACCGCGCCGATGTTCGTGCCGGGCCTCGGCGCGCTCGTGCGGATGAAGCAGTATCCGATCGACGCCCGCGAGGACGCGCGGGTCGGGCTCGCGGGGCCCGTGTGGGGGTGCGCCGCGGCGGCGATCGCGCTCGCGGCGGGGTTCGTCCTGAAGGATCGCACGATGCTCGCGGTGGCGAGCGTCGGCGCGACGCTCAACGTCTTCAACCTGGTCCCCGTCTGGCAGCTCGACGGCGCGCGGGGCTTTCGGGCGCTCGATACGCGGCAGCGGGGAATCGTGCTGACGATCGCCGCGCTCGCCGCGCTGCTCTCGGGGGATGTGATGGGCTGGATCGTGTGCGCGGCGGGGAGCTTGCGGCTCAAACGAGATCTGCCGGCGGAGGGGGATTCTCGTGCGTTCCGCACGTTCGCCGGGTTGCTCGTCGCCTTGTCGGCGATCGCGTGGGCGGCCGGGAAGGCCGCCCCGCCGGGGTGAGGATCAGAAGCAGAACACCTTGCAGAGGACCTCGCCCACGTCATCCACGACGTCCTCGACCTCGCTGCCCACGTCCTCCGCGAGGTCCTCGAGATCCGACACGCCGCCCTCGAACCAGCCCAGGGTCGAGTCGAGCGTCGAATTCACGACCGACCCGGCCGTCGAGGTCCAGTTCGTGACCTCGGCGGCTGCATTCTCGGTCGTGGAGAGGAGCGCGGTGCTGGCCGTCCCGGCGACACCATTGAGCTTCGAGCCGATCTCCTCGGTGGTTCCATGCAGCCAAACCGTCGACTCCCGCGCGGCCTCCCGCGTCCACACCACCGCGACGCCCGCGTGATGGCTGATCACGATACGACCGTCGTTCACCGCGTCGACGAGGCCGACGCGGACGTCGTGGCTCCAGTCGATGCCCCACGCGTGGAGGTTGTAGGCCATGATGTGGAGCGGAGTGCCGAAGCCGATGACCCAGCCCCGCACGTGGTTGTACGCGGTTACGGCATCGCTGCCCTTGACGTACACCGACACGCCCACGGGGACGACGACGAGCGGGACGCTGAAGCCGTATTGCCCATCCTTGCCGTACTTGAGCTCGCCATAGAGGCCCACGCCGGCCGACAGGTTGAGCGACGCGGTCGTGCCGGAGGGATCACCCACGCCCGTCGTGAGGACGAAGAGGTTCGATTCGAAGCCCATGGCGAGCCCGCTGTCCGTGAACATCGCGCCGGCATTGCCCTGGCCGATCTCGACCGTCGTGTACCCGAGCGCGTTCTGCGACGTGCTCGACATCATCGAGCCCGAGAAGGTCATCCCGTAACGCGATTGCTCGAAATCGCCGTTGAAGAAGGCAACCGAATAGGTGCGTCCCTCGGGCAGGTCCGTACGGGCCGCTTCGAGCTCGGTCGCGTCGACCGTCGTGCCCACGTTCCCCACGAGATCGGAGACCGTCGCGAGCAAGCTCGCCTGTTGCGTGACGCTGAGCGTCTCCCAGAAATCCGTGCCGGCGCCGAAGTTGTATCCCGACGTGCGCAGCGCCTCGGCGATCACGAAGGGATCGGCCACGACGAACCCATTGCCGCCGGGCAACTCGACCACGAGCAGAAGCTCCTGGGCGCCGTCGCCGTTGATGTCCTGGTAGACGAACTTCAGGGTCGGCGCGGGCACGTCGTCGAGGGCGTGGGTGATGGCGAGGCGCGGGCCTTCGAGGGTCGTGTTCTCTTTCGAGGCGAACGCGAAGTTGAGGTACGGCGTGTACTTGGCGCGGACGAGGACGAGCGTGATCTTGCCATTCCCATCCGCGTTGACGAAATCGACGAGCGCGTCGCTGGTGAACGAGACGGTCTTGCCCACGTCGGTGCGCTTCACCGTGAATTGCCCGAGCGCATCGACCTCCGAGTTCCGCACGCCGTCGGACGAGCTGTCGATTTCGTTCGAGAACGTCGCGTCGTTCGCCGTCGCCTCGTCGAAGCTCTCGGACGCCGCGCCGTCGCGGATGCCGAAGACGGCGAAGTTCAAGCTCTCCGGGACCGTGCCGACGTCCTGGAAGTAATTCGCGACGTCGAGGCTCATCGTGGCCTTCTCGACCTTCGTGCCCGGCGCCATCTCGAAACGAACCACGCCCTTGCGTGTATTGGCGTGCGTGCCGCCGTTGTTCTTCACGAGGATGTCGCTCTCGGCTCCGTGGACCGTCGAGTCCCCATACCGAGCATAGGTGTCCGCGGCGGCGCCGAGCGTCTCCTCGGCCTGGATGAAGAGGCGCGGCCCGCTCAGCGTCGTGTGCTCCTTCGAGGCGAACGCCGTGTCGAAGCTGTTGCTCCGGAGGACACGCGTGACGATGAGCGTGATCACGCCGTCGCTATCGGCGTTGATGAAGTCGACCAGGGCCGCGCTCGAGAATCGCACGGCCTTGTTGAGGTCGGCCTGCGTCAGCGTGATCGTCGCGAGCGGGTCCCGGTCGGGCGTGGCGGGGTTTCCATCGAAGAGGATGGGCCAGAGCGGCGACGTGTTCACGCCCACGGCGCTATTGTTGATGATGGAATTGAACGTCGACCAGTTCGCGGTCTCCTCCTCGAAGGTCTCCGCGGCGAGTGTCGTCTCCCGGATGCCCCAGATCCGGAAATCGCAAGAGAGCGCCTCGTCGAACCTGGCGAGGTCGAGGTAAAGCGCCGCGTCCGTGGCCTTGTCCGTCGGGTTGATCTGGAACCGCATGACGGTCGCCACGGAGTTGTACGACTGGTCCGTGCTGGTGTTCCGCGACAGCTTGACGACGAGCTCGGTCGAGCTGCCATGCGGCCCCGAGCCGTCGAGGTTCACGTGGGTATCGTCGGTCGGCGTGACGACGGTGGCCTTCGCGATCGCCGCGTTCCCGAGGAACACGAGCGCGAATCCCATCAATCTCAAGAAAAAGGTTCTGAAGTGTTCGTGGCGGTGGTTCACGGTGCCTCCGAAGGTCGACGAGGCGGCGTCGGCGCCTCACGAATCGAAGGTAGCTCCGTTCGATGTCCCCACAATGGCCACGGTTCGCCATGGGATGTCCACGCGTGGACATCCTCGAAACGGCTGTGATCAGGGCACTTCGTGGAGCTCGGCGTAAAGCTTCGGGAGGAACGAGGCGAGGTGCGACATTTCCTGGGAGCAATGCACGAGGAGCGCGCGTGCTTCCTCCAGGCTCGGTGAAGCCACGCGCCGCGCGAAACGCGACGCGACGGCGCCGACGAACCCCGGCGCACGCACGACGCCGTGGGGCCCGCCGAGCCAGAAGCGGGATCGCATTTCGGCGCCGCCCGGGACACCCCGGACGTGATGCACGAGCCACCCGGCCTCCACGGGCAGCCCGAGGAGGCCAATCCGCGCGCAAACGACCGTGGCCTGTGCGGGATCCGCGAGCGCTGCCTCGTCGAATCCGAGCTCCGCGGGTCGGACGAACCGGATCGTCACCTGTTGCAATTGGCTGCCGATGTACTCGTCGACGAACGAAACGCGGCCGACGTAACGCGTGCGCCCCTTGGCGCCCGGCGGATCCGCGTCTCCCCAGCACGCATGCACGTGCGCGCGGGGATGCCAGAGCTTGTAACGTTGCGGCTCTTGGCCATGCCAGCCGAACCACCAATCAACCATGGCCGGCGACACGTCGGGCATGGCCGTGCGCACCGCGATGAAGAGCGCGCCGTCGTCGCGAACGCCGAGCCCATTCTCGACCTCGTGATCTCCCGCGTCGAGGAGCTGCGGCGCGCCTTTGAGATCGGGGAGCAGGGGCGCGGCGAGCGGGCCCCAAAGAAGCGCCTCCCGCACATGCTCCACGAGCGGCGCGATGCGCGGATTCCAGAACGCTGCATAAGGCTTGTCGCGTAGCTCGCCCTCCCGCATGCCGAGGTGGAGCGAGCGCGAAGGAATCGGGTGGCTCATGGTCGTCCCATCCAGGGGTGAAAGGAGTGCTTCGGATCGCGGTCTCCTCGAATTCGATCGAGCCGCGCGAGGTTCTCCGACGTGACGAAGCGCGCCGGGCGTTTTCCGAGGTTCTCGTCGGCGAGCTGGCACCCGCTCGCGAGCGGCTGCATCTCCCGCATGCGATCCCCGGCCCAGGACGCGTAGAGGTCGTCGTCCTTTTCTCGTTTCCACCCTGCATACAGGGCGATGTAGATGTCGTCCTCCACGGAGAACGCCATATCGGGGCGGTCCGGCGGCGGCGCCCAGTTGAGCCACAACACGTGCGAAGGCGGCGGCGGGAGCGTCTCGGCGATCTTGCGCAGGCCCGGGAGCAGATCGTCGATGGGGGCGTGGGTCCACATGTTGTCGACCGCATAACGATGATCATCCGGGTAATGGTGCATGACGGCGCTGTAGAGGAGCGGCAGCGTCGCGGGGATGAAGTCGGCCTTGAGCGCGGCGCTCGGGCCGAGGGCGCTCTCGTTCATGAAGGCGAGCGCGTCGAACGTCTCGCGCGCGGTGCTCGCGAAGACGGGCGCAAAGACCTCGATGCCCGGCCCGCCCACGCCGGTCGCATTCCGCGTCATGACGAGCTGCAGCTCGACCGAGGCGGGCACGGAAGGCCCCACGGCGCGCGCCCAGCGGAAGACGTCTTCCATCCGGGACATGGGAAAACTCTGGAACGCGAACCCCGTGACCTCGGGCTTTTCGTACACACGAAGATGAAAGCGCGTCACGACGCAGAAAAACCCGGGGCCCGAGCCACGGGCGGACCAGTAGAGATCGGCGTTCTCCTCGGCGCTCGCGTAGACCCGCTCGCCGTCGGCGGTCACGAGATCGAGCCCGATCACGCTCATGCACGCCGGGCCCAGCGCGCGGCCGTGCCAGCCGAAGCCGCCCTGGAGCAGGTAGCCGCCGACGCACACGCCCTTGCAATGTCCCGTCGGGAAAAACAGCGAGTGCCGTCCGAGCATCTCGGCGAGCTCGTTGCCGGCGCGGCCCGGCCCCGTGGTCGCGCGCCTCGCCTTCCGGTCGATCGTGACCTCGTCGAGGCCGGAGACGTCGAGCAAGAGCCCGCCGTCCCGCAGGTGATTGCCCGCCCAGCTATGGCCCCCCGAGCGCACGCCGATGCGCAGGCCCTCGCGCCGCGCGAGCTTCACGGCGGCGACCACGTCGCGCTCGGTCTTCGCTTGCACGATCACCTCCGGGTATCGATCGGGCACACGCGCATTCCACATCGTGGCCCGCCGTCGCTCTTCATAACCGGGAGCGCCGCGCCGGAAGGTTCGTCCCTCGTGCGGCACATCGAGATGGCTGGTCAGCATCGTTCGATGGTAAGCTCGGCCGAGCGGCGGGCGTATGGCCAATCTCGGCCACCCGGTGTTCAGAAAACGACCATCCCCATGGATCTCGAAGAGCTCCGAGCCTTTCTCGCGGTGGCCGAGGCCGGCTCGTTCCTGGCCGCGGCGACGTCCCTCCACATGCCGCGCGCCACGTTACGCCGGAGGATCGATCAGCTCGAAGCGCGCGCCGGCGTGTTGCTCGTGGATCGGACGCGGGACGGCGTCAGCCTGACCGAAGCCGGAAAACTCCTGGCGGCGCGCGGGCGGCTCATGGTGCAGGAGTCGAACGCGCTCTTGCAATCGGTCCGGGAGGCGGGATCCGAGCCGGCCGGCGTGCTTCGTGTCCTCTTGCCCGTGGGGTTGCCCCCGCACGTCCTCATTCACGTACTCGGCATCGCGCGCAAGCACCCGCGCCTCGCCTTCCAGCTCCATTTCAGCGACGATCCGATCGCGGGGCTCATGGAGAGCGTGGACCTCGCCTTTCATTTCGGCGAAACGAGCCCCGCGGGGCCGTGGGTCTCACGCGAGCTCATGCGCATTCGCGTGTGGCTCGTCGCGTCGCGTGAATACCTGGCCCGGCGCGGGACACCACGATCCGTCGAGGAGCTTTCGCGGCACGATCTGCTCGCGTGGGAGAGCCCAGGCGAGGACGGGCGCTCCTGGCCGCTGCTCCGCGGCGGCACGTTCCCGGTCTCGCCCCTCGTCACGGCCCAAGACATTCACGTGATCCGTCAGCTCGCGCTCGCGGGGCACGGAATCGCGCTCCTGCCCGATCCCGGGATCCCGGACGAAGGGCTGCCCGAGGGCACGATCGTCCCGGTCCTGCCCGACCTCGTGGGCCGCGAGCTCGGGTTCCGTGTGGTCGTGCCGGCCGTCCTGTCCGAGATCCCGCGCATCAAGGCGATGCTCGATCTGCTGGAGCCATTCCTCGGAAAACTGGGCTTGTAATTCGAATAGGTGGAAACGATGTTCTCGCTCCGACGCCGAACCCTCGCGAAGGCTTGTGTCGCGCTCTCGGCCGCCGCCCTCACCTTCACCCTGGCCCCGGAGGCGCGCGCCGACTCCTACCGAAATCTCGCAGAGGGGCTCGCGACGATCTTCTTTACCGGGACGTCGATCCTCGTCACCGGCACGGTCTTCACGATTCACGACGCCGCGATCGTGTCGCCAGGCGAGCCCCCGGCGCTCGGCTGGTCGATTGCAGAGAGCGCACTCATGACGCCGTCGGCGCTCCTGCTCAACGGGCTCCTCGTGCGGGCGCACCTTGACGGCATCGACTCCAACCTCGTCACCGCCGTGTTCCTCGTTCCCGCCGCGTGGACCGGGGCCATGAGCGCGCACGGGATCTGGTCGCTCGCCGCGCCGAGCACGGATCGGGGGACGGTGTATGGCGTCTCCTGGGCGCTCGGCGCGAACCTCGCATTCACCACAGGCGCGGTGAGCGCATTGCTCCACGAGAACAGGACACCGCCCATGGCGTTCGGGATCGTCGAAATGCTGGGCACGACGCCGACGATCCTCGTGGGCGCGGCGCAGCTCCTCGATCCCGCGGGCCGGGATCGTGGGGCCTGGACAGCGCTGACGGCGTGGTCGGGCGCATTGTTCGTGCACGGGGGGATCACGCTTGCCACGGCGATCGTGCGCGCGCGCGAGGACGACAAGGACGCCCCGACCATGGACGCGGAGAAGTCCCGGGGCGGGTTTGCCCCGCGATGGCACTTCGCGCCGACCCTCGTCAGCGATGGAGTTTTACGGGCCCCCGGGATCGGCGTGAGCGGCGTCTTTTGAGCCATCGCTCCCGCGAGCGAACACCGCGTGCAAGAGAATGCCGGTCACGCTGCCGGCGGTGATGCCGCTTTGTAGGATCACCTGGAGCCATGGGGGCAAGCTTCTCCAGAAATTCGAAGCGCCGAGCGGAATGAGGCCCACGGCCAAAGTCGCCGCGACGATCAACCCGTTCATGCGCCCCCGCTCGCTGTCGAACTCGACCCGCGATAGCGTACGCAGCCCGCTCGCGGCCACCTGCCCGAACATGAGCAGCCCCGCCCCGCCGAGCACGGGCGCTGGAATCGCCGCGACGAGCGCCGAGAGCTTCGGCAAGAGGCCAAGCACGACGAGGATCACGCCCGCCGCCGCGACGACCCAGCGGCTCCGCACCCGCGAGAGCGCCACGAGGCCCACGTTCTGCGCATAGGCGGTGTACGGAAATGCATTCAGCACGCCGCCCAGCATCGTGGACAAACCGTCGGCGCGTAAGCCGCGCGCGAGCGCCTCTGGCGTCAAGGGCCTGCCCGTGAGCTCGCCGAGCGCCACGAAATCCCCCGTCGATTCCACCATGACGACCAGCATGACGAGGGCCATCGAGGCCACCGCCCCCGGATCGAAATGAGGCAGCCCGAATGCAAACGGCGTGGTCACGGCAATAAAGCGCGCCTCGCGCACGCCCGCGAGCTCGAACATGCCGAGCGCCGCCGAGATCACGGTGCCCGACACGAGCCCGAGCAACACGGCCACGCTCTGCCAGAAGCCCGTGAGCACGCGTTTGTAAAGGAGAACCAGCGCGAACGTGGTGAACGCGAGGCCGAGCGCGGCCGGCGCGCCGAAATCGGGGGACGACGGGTCCCCGCCGCCCGCCCAGCGCACCGCGACGGGCAACAAGGAAATGCCGATGAGCGTGATGATGCTGCCCGTCACGACCGGCGGAAAAAACCGAAGCAATCGCGCGAAATAGGGCGCGACGAGCAAGGTCAGCGCGCCGGCCGCGATGACGGCGCCGTACACCGAGGGCAATCCGCCCGTCTTGCCAATGAGGATCATCGGGCCGACGGCGGCGAACGTACACCCCTGGATGACCGGTAGACGCACGCCGAAGCCGGGAAACCCCACGGTTTGCACGAGCGTCGCGAGGCCGCAGGTGAAGAGGTCGGCGCCGATGAGGGAAACGAGCTCTTCCCGCGAGAGGCCGAGCGCGCCGGCGACGATGAGCGGCACCGCGACGGCGCCGGCGTACATGGCGAGCACGTGCTGGAGGCCATACGCGAGGAGGCGCGGCAACGGCAGCCACGCGTCGACGGGATCGGGGGCGCTTTGCGAGGCCATGGCCGAGGATCGCCCCGCGCAGGCGCGAACGCAAGATCCTGCGAATCAGCGGAGCGGCAAGCGGAAGCGTGGCCCCGGAGCCTCGTCGTCCTCGACCGCCGGCGCGAACGGCGCCGCCGTCCGGGCGGCAGACGGGTCGAAGGGCATGTCGGCCCAATCGAAGATGCGGCTCATCGCGTGCAATCGTTCCTCCTCGGGGAGGTCTTCGATCCCCACGCCGTGGTGCCCGTCGGGCACGAAGTACCGGAATGCGTCGTTCTTCGCTCGGACATCAAACGGGCTCGTGCTCCAAGGATCGTTCTCCCCATAAATGAAGAGCATCCGCTCGCCATGTGCCCACGTCCGCGCTTCGATCAGCGGCATGAGTCCGTAATCGAAGGGGATCGTCACCGGCACGGGCGTGAGGTTCTCCGCCCTGTCCTGCCCCGGATACCGCAGCAGATCCCGCAAGGGGGCCTCGTCGAAGCGCGGGTGGCCGAGCTGGGTGGCCGACTGGTAGAAATAGGGCCCGTAGTGCACGTTGATGGTCTCGTCGTCGTAGTTGAACGGGGCGCCGAGGTAGTTGATGTAGAAGGAGAGCAGTTCCTCGTCGCTCGCGCCCGGCGCCGGGAGATGAGGCTCGCAGAATTGCACGGGGCAAAACTGCCAGTAGAAAAACGAGGCCTCGAGGACGCCGAATTCGAAGGCGCGATCGGCCCCCACGATATCGAACGTGAGGCCCCAGTCGTCGCCCAGCTCCGCCACCATCATCGGCACGAGCTGGTCACGCCGCGCCAAAAGGGCGCGCTGATAGGCGATGAGCCTCGACCGCATCGCCGCGTCCCCCACCTTCCGGAGGAACGTGACGTACCGCGGATCGCTCGGCGAATAGGTGGACGGCGACACGAACGCGACCGTGCCGTCCACGTCGTCCGGGTAGTAATAGCGATGATAGATCGAGGTCATGCCGCCCTTGCTGGAGGCGCCGGAGATCCAGCGGCCGGTATAGACGGGCCTGAACGCCTGCACGATCCGGTGATGATCGCCGGCGGACTGCTCGATATCGAGGTGCTCGTACGTCGGGCCCGGGGGCACGGATTCGCCGTAGTAGCGATGCTCGGCGTAGAGCTGATTGGCCTGGAGCATGGCCGTGACCTCGCCCTCGATCACCTTCCGCGTGTTCACGGCATAGCCGCTGGGGAGGAACGAGGTGGGCGCGTCGAAAGAGCGATGCAGGAGGGCGATTTTCTGCGTGAAACGCGGGCCGTCCGGGTCATGGTGGTCCACGGGCTGCTCGAATCGGAGCACGAAGAAACGCGTGCCCGGGATGGTCGAGGGGTTTTCGCTGACGACCGTGAGCCCAGGGATTGCGTTGAGCTCGGCGAGGACCTCGTCGGTCACGGCCGCCTGCGCAGCGGCGACCGCCTCGTCCGGAGCAGAGCCCTCGCCGGTGCCGCACGCGGCGACGCCGAACGCGAGGACGATCGAAGTCACAGGAAAGTTACGAATCTGCCGCATGTTCATGCTTTTCATTTTGGCAATCGCCATGCCTGGCGTCCTGCCGCGCCGCGCCTCGGCGAAACGCCCAACATGCGGGAGGCACACGGTCCACGTGCACGTATCGAGCAACCGGCTTGCACGAATTGCGCAAGCCCCCCCCGTTCTCGTCGCGCGATTCGTGCAATCGAGGGCGCGTGTGGTTCCGACGCGGCGCACAAACCGCCGCGCATACGTGCCGCGACCTGTGGTACGCTCCTGCCACGATGTCCGCGCCCTCCCCTGCCCTCTCCTTCCCCCGCGAGTACAACGCCGCCGGCCATTTCATCGATCGGCACCTCGCCGAGGGGCGCGGCGAGAGGATCGCCGTCATCGACCCTGAGGGCGCCGTCACGTATGCGGAGCTCGCCGAGCGCGTGAACCGGGCGGGAAACGCGCTCCGCGGGCTCGGCGTCCGGATGGAGGAGCGGGTCCTTGTTTGCCTGCTCGATGGCCGTGATTTCCCGACCGTCTTCTTCGGAGCGATGAAGATCGGCGCCGTCCCGGTGCCCGTGAACACGCTGCTCCAGCCCGACGATTACGCGTACCTGCTCGAGGACAGCCGCGCCCGCGTGCTCGTTCTTTCATCGCTCCTCTACCCGAAATTCGCGTCGATCCTCGAAAAGGCGCGGTTCGTCGAGCACGTCGTGCTCGTCGGCGACGAAGGCGCGAGCCCCGGGAGGCATGCGCACCTGGGTGAGCTGCTCCGCGCCGCCGCGCCCACGCTCGCAGCCGCGCCGACGACGCCGGACGACGTGGCCTTCTGGTTGTACTCGTCCGGGTCGACCGGCCGGCCGAAAGGCGCGGTGCACCTGCATTCCCACCTGCAGCAGACCGCCGTGCTTTATGGGGAGCGGGTCCTCGGGATCCAGCCGGACGACGTGGTCTTCTCCGCGGCGAAATCGTTTTTCGCGTACGGACTCGGCAACGGGATCACGTTTCCCTTTCACGTCGGCGCCACGGCCGTCTACCAGCCCGCTCGGGCGACGCCCGACACCGTGATGCGCGTGCTCCGCGAAAAACGTCCCACCATCTTCTACGGCGTCCCCACGCTGTACGCCTCGATCCTCGCCGATCCCAAGAACAGCCGCGAGACCGGCTCCGATCGCCTCCGCGTCTGCGTCTCCGCGGGGGAGGCCTTGCCCAAGGAGATCGGCGAGACATGGTTCGAGCGCTTCGGGGCGCACATCCTCGACGGGATCGGCTCCACGGAGATGTTGCACATTTTCATGAGCAATCGGCCCGGTGACGTGCGGTACGGGACCTCGGGCCGCCCTGTCGCTGGTTATGACGTAAAGCTCGTCGACGACGCGGGCGAACCCGTGCCCGACGGCGAGGACGGCTCCTTGTGGGTGCGCGGGCCGTCGAGCTGCGTTTCGTACTGGAACCAGCGGCAAAAGAGCCTCGACACGTTCCACGGCGCCTGGACCCGCACGGGCGACCGGTACGTGCGTGACGCGGAAGGGTATTTTACGTACGCAGGGCGCAGCGACGACATGCTCAAGGTCTCGGGGATCTGGGTCTCGCCCTTCGAGGTCGAGAGCGCCCTCACCGCCCACGAGGCCGTGCTCGAAGCCGCCGTCGTGGGCCACACCGACGAGGCCAAGCTCATCAAGCCGAAGGCCTTCGTCGTGCTGAAGCGGCCGGACGAAGCCTCGCCGGCGCTCGCGGACGCGCTGAAAGATTTCGTGAAGGGGCGGCTCGCGCCCTACAAATACCCGCGCTGGATCGAGTTCGTGCGCGAGCTGCCGAAGACCGCGACGGGGAAGATCCAGCGCTTCAAGCTACGCGAGGGGTGAGAAGACGATTCACGGGGCCGCGCTGCGCCCGCCGCCCTCGGGTCTGGCGCGGATCCCATCGAGGAGCAGCGCCTTGCAATGGGCGAACGCCTCGGGAAAGCTCATCCCGAGCGCGGTGAGGACGTCCGGGCGGAGAATGTTCTGCACATTGTTGAGGACGATGCGCACGACGAAGTCCTCGGGCACGTCGGGCCGGAAGACCCCCGCGTGTTTGCCCGCGGCGAAGAGGGCACGCGTGCGCGTGTGGACGACCTTGCTCCGCCATTGATCGACGCGCGCCCATAACGACGGAGCGTCGCGCTGCAGATCGGTGAGGAGAGGCCCGCGCGCCGCTTCGTAGCCGCCCGCGACGAGGCGCATGAAGCGCTCGAGTTTGTCCTCGAAGCCGAGGGCCGCGTCGTCGAGCACGGCCGCGAGCTCGGCGTCGATCGTGGTGAACGTGGCGTCGATGACGGCTTCGCAGAGCACCTCCTTGCTCGCGAAATGGCGGTAGAGCGTCTTTTTGCTCATGGCGAGCTCGGAGGCGATCTCGTCCATGGTGACGCGGCCGAACCCGTGCGCGTAAAAGAGCCGTCGCGCAACGGCGAGGATGCGGCCGCGCGCCTCCGCCTCGGCCGTCACGCGACGGCCCGCTGCACGGGCCCGAGGTACCGGAGCGGCGCGCCCTCGGACGGACCCAGGGTGACATTGCGGCGCACGACGCGCGGCGGCTCGGCGGAGAGCACCTGGAAGCGGTGCGCCGAAAGCAGCGTCCCGAGCACGATCTTCATTTCGTAAAGCGCGAACGCCGCCCCGAGGCAACGCCGCGCGCCGCCGCCGAAGGGCAGATACTCGAACGGCGTGAATTTGCGCTCCAGGAATCGCTCGGGCCGGAACACGTCGGCGTCGGGATACACGGCGGGGTTGTGATGTACGAGCACGATCGCCGCCATCACGGCGGCCCCGGGCGGGAGCTCGACGCCGCGAAACGTGAACGGCGCGAGGAGCTTGCGCGAGACCATGCCGACCACGGGATGCAGCCGGAGCGCCTCGTCGCAGACGGCCGAGAGATAAGGCAATTTCACGAGCGCCTCGGGCGAGGGGGCCGGGCCGAGCTCGCGGATCTCGGAGAGGAGCCGCTCGCGGATGCGCGAACTCCTGTGGATCCCGTCGAGCGCCCAAGCCATGCCAATGGCCGTGGTCTCGTGGCCAGCGATCAACATGGTGCGCAATTCGTCGTCGATCTCCTCATTGGACATGGGCCTTCCCTCCTCGTCGCGCACGGAGAGCAGGAGGCTCAAGATGTCGTCGCGCACCTCGCCGCTCTTGCGCCGGGCCTCGATCTCCTCGGCGAGGAGGGCGTGGAAACGCTCGGAAAAACGCTGGAATCGCGCCCAGGGCCCAAGGCCGCCGAAGGAGCGGCGCAGGGGCTCGATCATCATGAGCGGCGGCGTGTACGCCTCGATGTAGCCGACGATCACCTCGCGAAAGAGCGCCACGCGCGCCGGATCCCGCACGCCGAAGACGGCCTCGATGATGACTTCGAGCGAAATCTCCTGGGTGAGATCTTGCGCCTTGAACTTCGCGCCCGCCGAGAGCTCGGCCGCCTTGCGGAGCGTGATGGCCGCCATGAGGTCGCCATAGGCGCGCATGCGATCGCCGTGAAAAGGCGGGGTGAGCAGCTTGCGCTCGCGGCGATGGGGCGCGCCGTCGAGCAGGAGCACGGAATGCCGGCCGACCACCGGTTCGAGCGGGAGGACCGCGTACGGGGTGAACAGGGAGGGATCCGCGGTGAAGATCTCCCGGATCCCCTCGGGATCCCCCGTGACGACGACGTCCCCCGGAGGAAGCGGGAGCGTGAACGGGTCACCGTATCGACCGACGGCATCGAGGAAAAAACGCTTCGTGTCCCGAGCGAGCTTGAGCGCCTGGAGCGCAGGGAAGCGGGGACCGGCAGGCAGGGTGTGCATCGTGGCCTCCGTGGGAACCAAGGAAACCGTACCGGTTTCCTCAGTTTCCGACAACGCCAAAAACGTGCTCTCGGTCACGCGCTACCGCAAGGGCTCTGCCTGCGTCAGTGCTCGCTCGTGGCCCCGATCCAGGTCGCGAGCTCGGCCGGTGACAGATCGAGCACGGCGTCTCCGACCCGGTCCGGGCCCTGCTTGCGGAGCAGCTCCACGAGGGACGAGCGCTCGGCCGAGGTCATCGCGCGGCCGAGCCGGCGCTCGACCATGTGCACGAGCGGTCGGAGGCCTTCTTCCCGACCTTCTTCCCGACCTTCCTCGCGGCCTTCCTCGCGGCCTTCCTCGCGGCCTTCCTCGCGGCCTTCCTCGCGGCCCTTGGCGACCATCTCCCGGCCGAACTCGCTCTGATATTCATAATTTCGCATGGCCACCAGCCTCTCGAGCGCCTTGCGCGCGGCCTCGCCCACCGAAAATAGCACGAGATCCGCGTAGAGCGCCTTCCGCTCGTCGTCCTCGACCCCGGTGGTCGCCGCGAGCGCCGCCACGGCCACGTCGAGCGCGACCTCCGTTTGTCCGTGCGCCAGCGCCGAAAGCACGGCCAGCTCGGGCCGCCTCGCCGCCTCCGCGAGGTCCGTCACCACGGGAACCCCCTGCGGGCCGAGCACGAGCGGCACGACGGATCCTCGTCCCGGTCCCAGCTCGATGGGTTTGGCCAGGCGGGACGCGAGCGCCGCGTCGGGGGTCACGACCAACAGGCAAGCCGGGCAGCGGTATCGCGCCCTCGCTCCGGCGACGTAGGCCGGCCAAGCAAACGGTTTGTCGGAGTCCCACTGGAGCTGGACCTCGACGATGATGACGAGCACGGGCCGCTCCTCAAGCAGGAGCACGAGGAGATCAGCCCTCATTTCTCGAGGCACGATGTCCGTCAGATCGGCCGCTTCGATGCGGGCCTCGGTGAAGCGCGGCAGCGGCACGGAGAGCGCCTCGGCGAGCAGCTCCGCAGCCAGCACGGGCCGATTGCGGAACAACTCGACGAGAGCTTCGTGGAGCAACGAGGGCACGAGTGTGCGGTAGGTCGGTTCGTCCACGGGGTCAAGGACAAACTTTTCCCCGGACCGACGCCCCTCTCCCCGTCTGGTTCCGGTTTGCCATTCCTCCTCTGTCATCCATCTCCACGGGAGGGACATGCGGCGAGATCACGTCGGCGCTTCCTCGTCGGCCGCGCGGTCGTTCCTCATGTCCGCCTTTACGGTGTAGGATGCGCCTCCTCCACCGGCTCCAACCATGTCCCCCAAGCCTCCGCCGCTCCACCCCACCGACCTCGCGCGCGACCTGAAGCAGCTCGGCATCCGCGCGGGCGACACGTTGATGATCCACGCTTCGCTCCGCGCCCTCGGGCCGGTCGAAGGCGGCGCGGGCGGCGTCCTCGACGCCCTCGATCACGCCGTCGGCGAGGGCGGAACGTGGATGATGGTGCTCGGCGCGCGGGACGACTGGGCCTGGGTGAACGACCTGCCCGAGGACGAACGCGCCCTGCATCTCGAAGGCGCCGACCCCTTCGACAGCCTGCGCACGCCTGCGGATCCGGACGTCGGGTACCTCGCCGAAGCGCTCCGGCAGCGCCCCGGGACGCTCGTGACGAACCATCCGGAGGGGCGATTCGGCGCCCGCGGCGCGCGGGCCGTCGAGCTCGTCCGGGATCCACCGTGGCACGACTATTTTGGTATCGGCTCGCCACTCGAACGGCTTTGCCAGGTGGGCGGGCGCGTGCTCCGCCTCGGCGCCGACCTCAATACGACCACCGTGCTGCACTGGGCCGAATATCTCGTGGACCTGCCCGAGAAACGCCGGGTACGTCGATACCGTCGGATCACCGGGAACCCGGCGCCGGAGATCCGGTATGTCGATGGCCTCGACGACAGCGACGGGATCGTCGAATGGCCCGGCGAGGATTATTTCGCGCTCATCTTGCAAGGCTACCTGGCCACGGGACGCGCGGCCCAAGGGACCGTGGGCCAGGCGCGGAGCGAGCTCGTCGAAGCCGCGGACCTCGTGGATTTCGGCGTGGCCTGGATGAACGAACGGTTCACGTCGCTCGCGCGCGGAGACGCGGGCCGCCGCGTCATTCACGCGAGCGTGAGGCGCATGTGAACGCGGGAGCTCCAATCGATGCCCGTTTCGTGTTGCGCCTCGGTCACGGCGCGCATCTCCGAGGACCATTCTTCCGGCGGGACGACGACGAACCCGTGGCGCGCGTACCAGGGCATGTTCCACGCGACATCCGATTGCGTGTTCAGCACGAGGGTCCGCTCACCCGCCGCGCGCGCCCGTTCGATGAGATCCCGCAAAAGCGCCGTGCCCACCCCGAGCCGCCCGTGCGAGGGGAGCACGCTCACTTGCCCGAGGCACAGCTCCGCGCCCAAACGCGTGACGAAGAGCCAGCCGACGACCTCGCCGTCCACCTCGGCGACCGTGATGCGACCGGCCGCGACGGCCCGCTGCGCGGCGTCGAGCGGGATGGTCTCCCCATCCAGGAACAACGCGTAGCGGGTCGCTCGATAACGCTCGTCCGCAGCGCGCTCGATCGCCCCGAGCAAGGGAATGTCTTCGACGCGCGCCGAACGCAGGACGAACGAGATCACCGCCGGACCTTATCACGCCTCCCCACACCTACGGTCTTGGTTCCGAGCCTCCACGGCAGGTGCCGCATTCCCTCCAGCCGCGCCACCATTCCTTCCCGTTGGGACAGAGGTACAGCTCGTTGCAGAATTTCACGCGCACGTAGCACTTCGTCAGCGTGCGCTGGTAGACGCAGCCTGGTGGCGGCGTGACCGACGGCTGGGCGTCCTCGCCCGAGGCGGCGCCATGACCCGTCGTGTTCGTATCTTGCGCGGCGGCGGAGAAACCGAGCCCGAGCACGGCGACCAGGGCCGCAACGAGGGCGGACGGCCCCTTCTTGTTCATACGACCTCCGCGCTGGATCTGAGGACCCGAGGCGCGCGTCGCAAGCACGCGCGGGAACTCCGCGCGCCCCGCGGCATCCATGCCCCCATGGTTCGTGTCCTCGCCCGCGCCGCTTCGATGATGCTCTCGGCCCTGGGGCTCGCTTGCAGTCCGACACGCCCGCCCGCGGTGGAGCCTCCGCCAGCGGCCTCCGCGGCGCCCTCCCCGGCCGAAGACCCCGCCCCGCCCGTGACACCACGCGCGCCGGTCTCGACGGCCGGTTGCCCCTTCCGGTGGACGCCTCGCGAGATCGGCGCGAGCGTGCTCCGCCTGCCCGCCGCGTACGCCGGTCGGTTCATGAACCCGCTCTACGACGTGGCCTGCGCCTGCGTGCGCCCGGGGGAACACGTGTACATGGTCGCCCGCATCGTCCCCGAGCGAGGGACGATCGAGGCCGTGACGGCCGATCGCAACGACCCCCCGACGCGCGCCGATCCGAGCATCGACGCCTGTTTCGCCGCCGTGCTCGGGACGACGACGTTCGAGCCGTTCGAGGTCGGCAGCGACGTCGTTTGTCCCGACGATCCGCCGCCCACGAAAGGCCCGCCGTTCTTCCGCCCGCCGCGCCCGGCGAATTGCCCCGCGCGCGGCCAGCAGACCTCGAAAATCATCTACCCGCTCCTCGTAGACCGCCGGGGCGAGGCGCCCGCGTCCGCCCCCGCCGAGGGGTCGTAAAAACTCCACTTTATCGTCGGCCGAGCCCGCGCGGACTGCTAGAAGTCGCGTGTGGCCTCGGTTGCGCGTTTCGTTACGCTGGTGAAGGTCGCCGCGTGGTCGGTGTTCCTCCTCGTCTTCCCGCCGATCGCGTTCGCGAACGGGATGTACGCGGCGACCGTCCTCTTGTCGGTGCTCGGCCTCCTCCTCGATCTGACGGCGTTCGAGAGCCTGCTCCCCGAATCGACGCCGCTGAAGGTACGGCGCGGCGTCGTCGTGAGCCTCGCGCTCCTCCACGTGTCGCTGCTCGCCCTGTCCGTCGTTCGCCTCGTGTCCCCGCGCTATGGCGCGTGGCAACGTATCGCCGGCACCGAGGACTGGAACAATCCCGCGCTCGTACGCGCCGAGCACGGGCCGCTGCTCGCCGTCGGGGGCGGAGACATCTTTTCGCTCGGGAAAGACGGCGCGTTCGTACCGGTCCCCGGCATCGATATCCCGGTACACGTGCTCGGCACGGGAGCGCATCGGGCGTGGTTTGTCGACGTCGAGGGACAATTCGCGTGGGGCTACGACGGGGCCTCCCTCGAAAAAATCCCGCTCGGGTGGGGCGCCGAAACGCGCGTGCCCGACGGCGCCGCGCTCGACGATGCGTTGTTCGTCGCGCATCCCCGCGCGCTCGTACGCGTGGAGCGGAGCGGCCACCAGAGCACGGTGATCGACGGCGTCTCCATCACCGGCGTCGCCACGGATGGAGACCGCGTCGTGGCCGTGGGCGAGCGCGTCTTCGTGAGCGAGGACGGGGGAACACGTTTTCAGGATCGCGGGCCCCTGGAGCTACCGGCCCCCTCGGTCTTCGCGGGCGGAGGCTCCTATTACGTGGTGCAAGGCGGTTTCATGTCGTCGCGGCTCTTCGTGAGCGAAGCGGACGGGCGCCTGGAAGAGCGCGAGGTGCCGATGCGTGACATTCGTGTCCTCGCCGTGGATCCACACGACGGCCGGCGGGTATGGCTCGGGACCTGGGGTGAAGGGATCTGGCGCTCCGAGGACGCGGGGCGAACCTTCCAGAACCTCGCGCTCGAAGGGCTCGAGGTGCAGTCTCTGGTGGTCGATTTCGCGAAGAAGGAGGCCGGCGCCGAGGCGTGGGTCGCAGCGACGAACCTCGCGATCCCGAGCGGCGTGTTCCATTACGGGACACGCTGATCGCATGGGCTCGGGGTCGTGCGACCGTGGAGATAGGGGTGAGGGGCGAGCCTTCGAGAGCTTCGGGGGAAGGGCCTATTGGCAACGTGCCGTCATTCCCTCGTCGACGCATGTTTGGTTCGAGTCCGCGCAGTCGAACGCCACCACGAAGCGGGAAACCCCCTCGGGGCTGATGAGCTTTGGACTGCACATCAGCCGGACCGTGCCGTCGCACGCGCCGTCGAAGGTGTCGTCACATGTGGTTTCCGGCGCGCGCGCGCAGTAGGCCAAGCCCTCCGTGGGTTCGACGCAGACCTCGTTGGGCGCCTCGCAAGGCGTACTGCTCACCTTCCGGTTGACGACCTGGTCCGGTCCTTCCCCGCAGATTTCCAGTACGTTGCCATTGCATTGTTCCTTGAAGCTGCACTCGTTGCCGCACCCGTTCAGCGCCAGGAACATCGCGGCTGCCAGGAAGATCTTCCCCATGGCCCCGAGTGATGGCCCGAGGGGCGCCCGGACACAAGTCCTTTTGCACGCACGGCCATGCCCGCGCCAGGGCGCGCAGCACGCACGCTGGCCGAGGGCGCCCGGGCCGCCGGCGCTCAGCTCCGTGCAGGCACGAGAGCCGCGCGGTGCGCTTCGAGGAACGCGGCGACGGATTGCGGCGCGTGGCCGGTCAAATCCTTCACCACGCTCGTTGCCACCGCGAGCTCGCCTTTCTGCGCGGCGACGTCGAACGAGACGAGCAGCTTGGCCACGCCCGGCGGGAGGCCGTGCTGCACGAGCCCGGCCTCGAGCGCGTCCGGCGGCACGGACACGTGATTCACGGTGCGGCCCGAGAGCTCGCTCGCGATCGCTGCGATCTCTGCGCTCGTCACCGTGGCGGGCCCCGTCACGTCGAGCGTACGCCGTCCCGCGGCGGGCCCGGACAGGGCGGCCGCCGCCGCGCGCGCGCAGTCTTCGCGCGTGACGAGCCCAATCGCGCCTTCGCCGCGCGCATCGACGAGCTGCCCTGAAGCGATCGCCTGCGGAAGCGATTGAAGTAGCAGGTCGGCGTAGAGGTTGTTGCGCAGGATCGTGAAATCGAGGCGGGAGGCCGCGAGGGTCGCCTCGGTCTCGCGATGGTCCCCTGCAATGAGAACGGGCGAACCGACGCGCGGGTTCGTGAGCGACGTGTAGACGACGTGCGTCACGCCAGACGCCTCGAACGCGCGCAGCGCGGCGGCGTGCTGCGCGAGGCGGCGACCGGGACGATCGAGGGCGTCGGTGCTGATGAGCAGCGCGCAGCCCACGCCTCGAAAAGCGTCGGCGAGCCCCTTTTCGTCCTCGAAGTCGGCGCGCCGGACCTCGACCCCCTTCGCGGCGAACTCCTTCAGCGCTTCGGGCGTTCGTGTGGTCGCGACGATCGGCCCCACGCCCTGGGCGAGCAAAAGCTCGAGCACGCGCCGGCCGAGGTGGCCCGAGGCGCCCGTCACGAGAAACGCTTGATTCGACATGCTCTCCTCCTTGAAAGACCACGCGAATCTAAACTCGTGCTAGGTTGGGGACAATCATCATTGTCGAGCGTCTGTGGTGCAAGATGGCAACAATCGATCTGAACCTCGTCCGCGCCTTCATCGCCGTGCACGACACGGGCAGCTTTTCGAACGCCGCCGCGCGGCTCGGGGTGCCTCGCTCGACCGTGAGCCGGGCCGTCGCGGCGCTGGAAGAATCGCTCGGGCTCCTCCTGTTTCACCGGACGACGCGAAAAGTGTCGCCGACCACGGCGAGCGCGGCCCTTTATGATCGCGTGGCGCCTTCGCTCGCGGCGCTCGAGCTCTCCCTCGCGGATCTGCCGGAGCGCGAAAAGGCCCCGTCGGGTCTGCTCCGCGTGACCACGACCGTGGATCTCGGCGCCGCCGTCCTCGCGGAGGCCGTCACGCGGTTCACGACGCGGTATCCGAGCACCCAGGTGGAGGTGCACCTGACCAACAAGCTGGTGGACCTCGCGGCGGAGGGGTTCGACCTCGCGCTGCGGGTTTTCGTCGGGCCTTTGCGAGATTCACCGCTCATCGCAAGGAAAGTCGGCACCATCAACCTCCGGCTTTACGCGTCCCCGGCGTACGTCGCCCGGCGAGGCGCGCCTCGCACGCCGGAGGAGCTCGCGTCGTATGATTGGGTCGGGTTCGTCGGGACATCTCCCGTGTACCTCACGCAGCCGGGATCCCGGACCGCCGTGGATGTGCGCACGCGCGTGGCGAGCGACGACATGTCCTTTCTGCGCGAGGTATTGAAGCAGGGCGCGGGGATCGGGACGCTCCCGTCGTTCGCCGCGGACGCCGACGTCGCCGCAGGCACCCTGATCCGCGTCCTGCCGCAATGGGTGGTCACCACGGGGACGGTCTATTTGATGCATCCGGGCCGCAAGCACGTGCCACGCAAGGTGACCGCCTTTCGCGACCTGCTCGCCGAGATGTTACGGCAGCGCCCTCTCTCCGCGGCGACCGACGAACCGTGAGCGCTCGTTCGGCGAGCTTGCTCGCGTCTCCCCTACTCCGCCGGCTGCCCCAGAAGCGCCGTGAGCATCGCGACGGGGCTCCCGGTCGGCCGCCCGAATTGCCAATCCGGCGGATCCACCACCACGCCCCCGATATCGAGGTGCACGAACGGGATCCGCTCGCCCCGCAGGCCCGACGCGATATCGAGGAACGCAAACGGGAATTGATGCCCGCGCGGCGTGTTCACCGACGCCAATCGGTTCGAGCTGACGACGTCCTCCGCGCTCGATCGCGGCGCCACGAACGAGTAATCCTCCCGCCGCGGCCGCGACTTCTCCACCGGCTCCCCCCACGCCTCGCCCAGCCGATCCAGCAGATCGAGCGTCCCCGCCCGCTGCGCCGGGCCATTGCCGATCGCACCGACGTAGGGCCCGAACGCGCGGTACACGTGGCCCGTGAGCGTCGCGATCGAGAACAACGTCGGCGAAGGCGCGCGCTCCGCGATCGTCTTCGCCTCGGCCAAAAGATCGGCCAGCACGAGCCGCCCCTCCGCGTCCGTGTTCCCGATGCGCACCCGCACGCCCGAACGCGCGCGGATGATCTCGTCGCTCACGAACGACTCGTCGCCCACGCTGTTCCGCACGAGCCCGAGCAACCCCACCACGCGCACCGGCAGCTTGAGCAGCGAAGCCGCCAGCACGAGCCCCGCGACCGCGCCCGCGCCGCCTTTGTCGCGCGACATCCCGGCCATGTGCCCGTCCGTCTTCAGATCCGCGCCCCCCGTGTCGTACGTCACGCCCTTGCCCACGAGCACGAGCGTCCGCGACGCCGGCGCCTCGGGCGTGTACGAGAGCCGCACCACGCACGGCCGGTGACGCTCAACGCCCATCGACGCCCGCGCCACCGCGGCGAGCAGCGGATACCCCGACACGTCGTGCTCCACCTCGACGCGCACGCCCGTGCCGCGAAACGCGATCTCGCAAAGCTCCGCGATCCGGCGCGGCGCCATGCGCTCCGGCTCCGTACCCGCGATGTCGCGGCAGAGCGCGCGTCCGTGATCGATCGCCGAGAGCGACCGCGCCCGCGCCTCGTCGAGGCCCACGATGCCCACGGCTTCGGCCGTGCGCGGCGCCTTGCTCGCCTCCCGCGCCTCGACCGGCGCCCACTGGCTGCCGAGCGCCGCGAGCGCCGCCACCTCCCGCGCGCGGGCAAACCGCGGCCCGGAAGGCGCATGTACCCACACGAGTGGCCGCGTCGCGCCCGCGTCCACCGCGCGGCTCGTCCCTGCGGCCACGGCCTCCGCCACGCTGCGCACGTCGTCCGTGTCCTCGCCGAGCGCGCCCATCGGCACCACCACGAGCCGCCCCCCGGGAAGCGCCGGCGCCGCGATCACCGCCGGAGGCCGCGGGCCTCGATCGAGCGCCGCGTCGGCCTTGAGCGCGCACGCGAGCGCCGCGGACACGGGGCCCGTGAGCGTCGCGCGCGTGCTCATCGGCGAGGGCGCGACGAGGACCAGGGCGTCAAAGGGCAAACCTTCGAGGGAGCTTTGAGCGAGCGCGTCCTCGGGTTGACCGAGGAGCAACGGCGGATCGTAGGAGGACATCAGGGGCCCATCCTAAGGGAAGCCGCCCGGGCGCCGCAACCGAGGGCGTCAAGCTTCGGACGGCACGCTTGTGCTGGCCAGCGGGGCCGAGGTGCTTTAGATGACTCCCGTTTTCCGATTGGGGGTTACGCTCGGACGAGCCGAGCTACGCCCCCAAACCCTCGTTTGCCGATGGGAGCTACGCTCGGACGAGCCGAGCGTAACCCCCAAACCCCCGTGCCCATGCCGATCACCCCCCGCTACCGCCCCGCGCCCCGCATCTCCTTGCTCGGCGACGGCTTCGCCGACGTCGTCACGGCCGCGCGATTCCCGACCCGCACACTTCGCTTCCGCAACCAGCGCTGGGCCAGCCGCCTCGGCCTCGGCGAGCTCGACGCGGAGGAATGGGATCGCCATTTCGGTCGCCTCGAGCCCCTGCCGGAGAACCTGCCCGCGCCGCTCGCCTTGCGCTACCACGGGCATCAGTTCGACGTGTACAACGCGTACCTCGGCGACGGCCGCGGGTTTCTCCTGGCTGAGCTCGAAGATCCCGAGGACGGAAGGCTCCTCGATTTCGGCACGAAGGGCAGCGGGACGACTCCGTATTCGCGCGGCGGGGACGGGCGGCTCACGCTGAAGGGCGGCGTGCGCGAGGTGCTCGCCGCGGAGATGCTCGAAGCGCTCTCCGTGCCCACGTCAAAGGCGTTTTCCTTGTTCGAAACGCACGAGGCCTTGTTCCGAGGCGACGAACCCTCCCCCACCCGCTCGTCCCTCCTCGTCCGCCTCTCGCACAGCCATATCCGCTTCGGCACGTTCCAGCGGCACGCCTACCACCGCGACGTCGCGCGTTTGTCCCAATTGCTCGATTTCTGCATCACCCATTACGTGCCCGAGGCCGCCGGCGGCCCGGATCCGGCGGTCCGGTTCGTCGAGGCCGTGGCGCGGCGCTCGGCCCGGCTCGTCGCCGCGTGGACCGCCGCCGGGTTCGTCCACGGCGTCTTGAACAGCGACAACATGAACATCACGGGCGAGAGCTTCGATTATGGGCCGTATCGCTTCCTGCCCACGCTCGATCCCTCGTTCATCGCGGCCTATTTCGATCACACAGGCCTGTATGCCTTCGGGCAGCAGCCGCGCGCGGTGGCGCTCAACCTGACGCGCCTCGCCGATGCCCTGCGCCTCGTCTCCCCCTCGGCCGCCTTCGCCCCCGCGGTGCGCGCATTCGAACCGGCGCTGCGCGAGGCGCGCGCGGCCGCATTCCTCGCGCGGATGGGCCTCTCGTCCTCGGATCCGGACGTCGACGCGAGCCTCACCGAGGCCATCGAGCTCTTCCTCGAAGACAGCCAGGTCCCCTTCGATCGATTCTTCTTCGACTGGTACGGCGGTGTCCAGAGCGAGGCGCGCGCGCGGGCGAGCGAGGCATCGAGGTTTTACCAAGGTGAACGATTCGACGCGCTGCGGAGCTTGTTCGAGCTCTACACGCCCGCCCGCCCCGATGCGCTCTCGCACCCGTATTTCCAGGGCGATGCCCCGTGCTCGTTGCTCATCGACGAAATTGAATCGCTCTGGCACGCGATCGACGCGCACGAGGACTGGGCGCCGTTCGAGGAGAAGGTGGTGGAGATCCGTCGCATGGGAGAGGCGCTCGGCGCGAAGGCGCCGGCGGGGTGAAATCGGCGCCCGGGACGATTCAGGGCGAAAGCAGGGTGGCGCAGCAGACCGTCGTGGGCCCTGAGGTCTTCACCGCGCCTTCGCCCTTGGGCATTGGACAAGCCTCGGGGCCGAGCTGCGGCGTCGGGGGCTTGACCTCGACCGAGCCGCCCAGGCCGACACCAACGCAGGTATTCGGCAGGATCTTGTTGTCGCCGCTGCACCCGAGCTCGAACGGCGTCGTCAGGAACACCCCATCCACGGGGCAAACCACCTTGCTCGCATCACACGTGCAGCTCGTACACGACCGGCCCTCCGCGAACTGCTCGTACGCCATGAATCGCTCGAACGTCCAGCCCTCGGGACACTCCACCTCGGCGGCTTTCGTAATGCAAATGGAATCGCTATAGAATCCCGCCTGCGGCGTCACGCACGAGCCCCCGCCCGCGCAATCGGAGGCGGCGGACGCGTCGCATAGGTAGACGTTGGTTTGCCAGAGGTGCTTGTACTTGAGGCCGCCACCTTCGCCGGTCGGCTCACACGCGGCCTCCGCGCCCACCTTGGGTTGGGGCAAACCCGTCACCTTGCAGGACGAGCCGAGCGCGCCCCCCGGCAGGCTGGCGCCCCCGGTGCACCCGCTCGGGATGTCCTTGGGCGTGCCGGAGTTGCACCCGGCGCCCGCCCAGCACGAAAGCAAGGCGCCGCTGCACCCGACACCTTCGGACACCGTGCATTCGCAGGCATTGCATTCGCTCGGCGAGGGGTCGGCGTGCAGGACGTCGGGCGGCCCGCCGCTCGGGCACGGCTGAGGGCCCGTCTGGTGATCGGTCGCGCGCCCCAAAAAGGGCCCGATCCAACCATCCCCCGTGGGCACCGGCGGGACACAAACCGACCCGGTCGAACAGAGCACGCCGCCATTGCCGCCCGAACCGCCCGCAGCCCCAGCGCCGCCGCTGCCGCCTGGACCTGGCATCCCGCCCGCGCCCCCGGTGCCACTCGTACCGCCGGTTCCGCCCTCGCCGCCGGTCGACGCGCCGGTATTCGCGGTCGGGGGCTGGTAATCCGTCAGGGCACACGACGCGATACCGATCGCCGCGAACGCACCCATCGTCGCCCCCACGAGCGCGCCGCGCATCGTCCAACCGCTCATCGTTCGTCCTCCTGAAAAATAAGAAAGCCGGCTCGCTCCCGGCACGGATGGCGTCCGGGCCACCTCTCGCGGGCGGCCCGCCTGCCCGGAAACACGATATCCGAACGGCGGACGCCCGTCATCTGCGCTCGCCGCCGCGGCAGCGACGATTCAATGCTGTTCAAACGTGCCATCTCTTGGTTTGATGCGCCGAGCCATCATGCACGACGCATCGCCGGCCGAGGTCCTCGTCGTCGCTGCCCCGAGCCAGGACGGCCGCGCCTCCCGCATCACCGAGCGCCTCGAAGAGCGCGGCCTGCGCGTGAAGCGCTGGCCCGAAGAGGACGACAGCGCCGATCCCGCCCGCTCGTTCGGCCGCGCCGCAAAGTCCGCCGCCGCGATCGTCCTCTTCGTCGATCGCAGCGTCGCCGCTGGCAAGATCGGCGCGCCCGAGGAGCTCCTCCCCGCGCTCGTCAAAGTGATCGACAAGCTCCTGCTCGTCGCCGTCGATCGGCCCGCGCTCGCCCCGTTCGTCGATCTGCGCGCCGACATCCTGCCCGCGCGCGGGGACCTCGCCGAGCTCGACGAGGGTTCGACCGGGGACGTCGAGCGCCACGTCGTGCACGAGATCCTCGCCGAGGTGGATGCGTCGCACGCGCCCGTGCGCACGGACGCCTTCGACGAGTACCGCCTGCTCTTCGACAGCACCGAGCGCGTCGTCGAGCGCAGGCGCGGCACGACGCAGACGTTCCTCACGGTGAACGCGGGCCTCTCGGCGGTCGTCGCCTTCCTGATCAAGGACCTCGCGCTCACGGGCACGCGCCTCGCGTTCGTGACGATCCCGCTCTTCGTGATCGGCATGCTCGCGTGCCACCTCTGGAAGCGCACGATCCTCCAGTACGAAGCCCTCGTCGACTGGCGCTACCGCCAGCTCCGACGCATGGAGCGGAGGCGCTTCGTCGGCAGCTACCGCGTCTTCACGCGCGAGTGGGAGGGGCTCTACGCGCCGCGCGGCAAGAAGCGCTTCGGCTTCTCGGGGCTCGAGGCCACGGTGCCGGCCACCTTCTTCGCGCTCTACGCTCTCGGCCTGGCGTTCGCGCTGGCCTCGCTCGTCGGTCTGCTCGATCGGCTGCGACCTTGAGCGCGCCGGACGCACACCGTCCCCTGCCGCAGGGGCGGAATTTCAGCGCCTTCACGGGCCCTTGGGAGAGTCCGTAGAGCCGGACCTCGGCGAGGGTTGTGGAGAGTCCGGCGGGAGCGGTATAGTTCGGCTGGATCCGCGTGCCCGGCTCGGGCGTACCCTTCGCTTCCTCATGCCGCCTTCGTCTCAACACCCGCCCGCGTCCGCTCGACCGCCGAGCAGCGCCGCGATCACGGGCGCAGCGGAGAACCCCGATCCCTCGGAGGCGGAGGCGCGAGCCATGGCCGACACGCAGGACGCGCCCCGCTCCGGAATGCCGCGCTCCACGCCGCCGCGCTCCACGCCGTTCGAGGCCTCGCCCGCCGCGAGTTACCTCGCCGGGGACGTGATCGCCGGCAAGTATCGGCTCTCGAAGGTCCTCGGCGAGGGCGGCATGGGCGCGGTGTGGCTCGCGAAAAACCTCACGCTCGACATCGACGTCGCCGTCAAGCTCATCCGCCGCGACTTCGCCACGGCCGAGGCGTCGCAGCGCCTCCTGCAAGAAGCGCGGGCCGCGGCGCGCATCGGGCATCCCTCGATCGTGCGCGTGTTCGACTTCGGCACGACGGAGCAGAAGGACCCCTTCATCGTGATGGAGGTCCTGCACGGCGAGTCGCTCGGGCAGACGATCTCGCGCCGTCGCAGGCTCTCGCCCGCGGCCGCCGTGCGCACGCTCCTGCCCGTCGCGAGCGCGCTCGCGGCCGCGCACGCGAAGGGCATCGTCCATCGGGATCTCAAGCCCGACAACGTCCTGCTCGTGACCGACGATCGCGGCGCTGTCGTGCCCAAGATCGTCGACTTCGGCATCGCGAAGCTGCACCACGAGGAGGTCGTGCGCACGACGACGCAGGCGGGCGTGATCCTCGGCAGCCCGCACTACATGTCGCCCGAGCAAGCGTGTGGTCGCAGCGACGTCGATCATCGCACCGACATCTGGGCGTTCTGCGTGATGCTCTACGAGGTCACGACAGGCCTCAGGCCCTTCGACGGCGGGAACTACAACGCGCTGCTCAGCGCGATCTTGCTGCGCGATCCGGAGCCCTGGTCCGTGCACGAGATCGACGACGAGGAGCTCTGGTCGATCGTGCAACGAGGCCTCCTGAAAGAGGCCGACGATCGCTGGCAGTCGATGCGCGAACTCGGCGCCGCGCTCGCCGCGTGGGCGCAGAGCCACGGCGTGGAGACCGACGCCGCGGGCAACTCGCTCCGCGCCCACTGGCTCGAACCCGAGGAGCATCGGCCGCTCTCCGATAGGCCGCCGATGTCCGCCCTGCAGCCCTCGTCGCCGCGGCCGCGCATGATCTCCGAGCGCGAGATCGCTCCGCTGCGCATGCCGTCGGACGTCGACGGCGAGGCAGTCGATCCTGCGACGCAGAGCGCGGAGGGCGACGCCGAGACGAGTGGCCCCATCCGCCCCCCTTCGAGCGTCCCCTCGCCGACGACGAGCACGCGCCCGCCCGAGCGACGCTCGCCTGCGCTCTGGATCGGGCCGATCGCGCTCGCGGTCGGCGCGGCCTCGGCGGGCGCGTGGATCTACCTGCAGGGAGATACGTCCACGCAGACCGATGCGAGCGCGCGCGCGCCCGCGGCCCTGACCGCGCCGCTGCCGAGCGAGATCAACACGAAGGCCGCGAGCCTCCCCGCGACGCCCTCCGCGGCGCCGCCCCCGAGCGCCGCGCCTGCATCGAGCGCCAGCAGCGACGCCTCCGCGCAGCCGGTCGCGCCGGGCACGAACGCGCCGAACGTCACGAAGCCCCTCGGCGGCAAAAAGGGGCCGGGTCCGAACATGCCTGTCCCCACTGAACCCAACTTCTGAGCTCATGAACGCTCGTGGCACGCCGCTCACGCTCCTCCTCCTTCCCCTGCTGATCACGCCCGTCGCGTGCTCGCTGCTCGCCGAGTCGGAGCTCGCGGGCAAACCCCTCGAAAACGTCGGCGGGGCCGCGGCCACGGGCACGGGCGGCAGCGGGAACGACGGGGGCGGCGGCGCTCCGCCGTGCAACAACGCGTGCAGCGCGAGCGAGGCGTGTTGCGCCGAAGCGTGCGTCGATGTCACGACGAACGTCGAGCACTGCGGAGGCTGCGGGCAGGCTTGCGCGGCCGGTGAGCGCTGCTGCGGCGACGCGGGCTGCGCGGCGTGCTGCGAGACGGCGGACTGCCCCGCGGATCACGAGTGCCTCGGCAACACGTGTGTCCTCCAGTGTGGCGGGGAGACGCAGGCCTGCGGCGAGGTCTGCGCGATCCTGGATTCGAACCCGCAGCACTGCGGCACGTGTTTCAAGGACTGCCTCGCGGGGCACGCGTGTGCGAGCGGAGTCTGTCAGCCCGGCTGGGTGGAGATGACCCCCATGAACGCGCCCACGCCGCGGCAACGTGCTGCGGCCGCGTGGGCGGGCACGAAGCTCTTCGTGTGGGGCGGCCAGAACGCGCAGGGCGCGCTCGGCGACGGCGCGCTCTACGATCCCAAGACCGACACGTGGACGGCCGTCAGCGCCATGGGCGCGCCCGAGCCGCGCGTCGACGCCGTCGCGGTGTGGACCGGCGAGCGTGTCCTCGTCTGGGGCGGCGGCCCCGCGAACGGCTCCACCGCGCTGAACACCGGCAAGCTCTACGATCTCACGACCGACACGTGGAGCGACGTCGGCATCGCGCCCATCGGCCGGCGCACGCCCGTCGCGTTCTCCACGGGCAGCCGCGTGCTCATCTGGGGCGGCAGCAGCGGCGGCTCGCCCATCGCGGGCGGCGCGCTCTACGACCCCGCCATGAACAAGTGGAGCTCGATGAGCACCGCCAGCGCGCCGAACGCCCGCACGAACACCGGGTGGGTCTGGTCCGGCACGGAGATGCTCCTCTTCGGCGGCCGCCCCTTCGCCGCCGGCGCGTCGAACGAGGGTTTTGGCTACGATCCCGTAATGAACAAGTGGCGCAGCCTTTCCACCCTGAACGCGCCCACCGCGCGGTATGATGCGTTCACCGTGTGGATGAACGGCACGATGCTCGTGCACGGCGGGCGCGACGTGGCCGGCGCCGCCTTCGAAGACGCTGCGATCTACGACCCGATGAGCAACGTCTGGAGTTCCACGACCACGAACGGAAAGCGCTCCGCGCCGATGGGCCGGACCGGCGTCGCGGGCTACGCCGGCACGCGCGCCGTCCTCGCCGGCGGCCTCGACACGACGCAGAAGATCGCGCTCGACGGAGCCGCGTACGACGTCACGAACGCGTCGTGGAGCGCGATCCCGCCCTGGCCCTCGATGGCCGATCACGAGTACGGCGTCGCCGTCTGGACCGGCGAGGAGATCCTCCTCTGGAGCGGGCTCGACAACGGCACCTTGATCTCCGCGGGGGAGCGCTACCGTCCTTGACCGTGATCCCGAGGCGTATCGTCTCCTCCCTCGTCCTCGTTGCGATGCTCTGGAGCCATGGGCTCGCGCATGCGCAGAGCCCTGCGGACGTTGCCCTCGCGCGTGAGCTCTTCCGCGACGGCGCCAAACTCGCCCAGGAGGGCCGCTGGGCCGAGGCGCGCGAGCGATACATGCGCTCGCTCGCCCTTCGGCGCGCGCCGCTCACCCTCTACAGCCTCGGCGTCGCAAACCGCGAGATCGGCCGCTTCGTCGACGCCCTCGAGAGCTTCCGCGCCTTCCTCGTCGAGGCGGATCTGCAGAACGCGGCCAACAAGCCGTACGAGCAGCCGGCGCGTGACGCCATCGCCGCGCTCGAGCTGCGCGTCGGCCGGCTCGACATCCACATCGCCCCCGCCGCGCCGCCCGCGCTCAGCATGCGCGTCGACGGCGCCGAGGTCCCGCAGGCGGCGCTCGGCTTGCCGCGCATCGTCGATCCGGGCGAGCACACGATCGTCGTGCGCGCGCAGGGCTACCGCGAGGCCACGACGCGCGCCAAGGTCGGCGAGGGCGAACAGAAGGCGATCACGGTGACGCTCGTGCCGCTCGGCCCGAAGGGACCCGGCCCCGGCCCCTTGAAGCCGCCCGGCGGTGGCACGCCGCCGCTCCCGCCCGAGCAGCCCATCGTGCCGATCTTCCTCCTCGCCGGCGGCGCGGTCGCCCTCGCGTCGGGCCTCACGGTCGGATTGATTGGTGTTCAAAAGGCCTCCGATGCCCCCGTGCAGGACGGGCCCGAGGCCGCGCAGGCGCGCAGGTTCGCGCTCGCGGGGGACATCGTCGGCAGCGCCGGCGTCCTCGCCGCGGGTGCGGGGCTCGCGATGCTGCTCCTCGGCAAGCCGCCCGACCCGCCTACCGATCCCTCCGAGGTCTCGGTGCGGCCGTTCGTCTCGCCGACCGGGCTCGGCCTCGTCGGCCGTTTCTGATCGCGCCGCGTCTGGTAGCATCGCGCGCATGCGCCTTCCGCGACTCGCCCTCCTCGTCGCCACGGGCCTCGCCTCCTGCGCCTCGCCGGAGCCGCCGAAGCCCGTGCCGGTCCCCCCGGCTGCCCTCGTCCCTCCCACGTTCGGCCCTTTGCCGGAGACGACGCCCGCGCCTCCTGCCGAGGCCGCTCCCTCTTCGGGCATCACGCTCGAACAGCTCCTCGACGTGCACCGCGCGACGGCTCCCCGCGCGCTCGGCCGCGAGAAATTCCTGTTCCTCTCGGATGCCCCGGGCACGATGCAGATCTTCTCGGCCTCGCTCGACGCGGCCCCCACGGCCGAGCCGCAGGCCCCGGTGCAGCTCACCAAGTTCCCGGACCGCGTCTCGGATTTGCGCGTCGCGCCCGGCGGCGCGGGCGCCGTGTTCCTCAAGGACAAGGGCGGCGACGAGAACGATCAGATCCACTGGCTCGACCTCGCGGCCGGCGACAAGCCCGAGGCCACGCAGGCGCTCACGGACGCGCCCAAGGTCAAGCACACGCTCCCCGTCTTCGACGACGCCGGCAAGCGCTTCGCGTTCACCTCGAACGCGCGCAACGGCAAGGACATGGACCTCTACGTCGAGGCGCTGCCCGCGAAAAAAGACAACTTCGGCAAGAAGCCCATCGCCGAGCTCTCGGGCAGCCACGCCGTCGCTGATTTCGACGGCGATCGTGTCGTCGTCGTCGAGGTCCGCTCCGGCTTCGATCAAGACCTCTGGCTCGTCGACGCGAAGACCGGCACGAAAAAGCTCCTCACGAAGCACAAGGGTGACGAGCGCTGGGGCGCCCCGCGCTTCACGCGCGACGGCAAGTCCTTGCTCGTGCTCACCGATCGCGGCCGTGAGTTCCTCTCGCTCGTGGCGCTCGACATCACCAGCGGCAAGATCACCCCGATCTTCGAACCCGATCACGACGTGCAGGACGTCACCGTCCCCGCGTACACGAGCCCCAAGGCCGAGGCATCCCAGCCCGAGGACATCGTCGCGCTCACGGTGAACGTCGGCGGCGTGGAGGAGGTGCACGTCGTCACGCTCGACGCGAAGCGGAAGATCGTGGCGAAGAAGAAGGCCGACCTCGGCGGCGTGGTGACGAGCGTGAACCTCGCCCCGACCGGCGACGCGGCCTTCGTCGGCCTCGAGCGCCCGAACCTCCCGACCGAGGTCTATCGCGTCGACGTCGCGACGGCCGCGGTCACGCGCGCGACGAAGAGCCACCACGCGGGCATCGACACCTCGAAGCTCGTCTCGCCGGAGCTCCTCACGATGAAGACCTCCGACGGCCGCGCCGTCTCGTTTTTTTATTACCAGACGACGCCCGCGGCCGGCGAGAAACGGCCCGTCGTGATCTCCGTGCACGGCGGCCCCGAGGGACAGGCCCAGCCCACCTTCAGCCCGCTCGTGCAATCACTCGCGCTCGCCGGGTATGCGGTGGCGACCCCGAACGTGCGCGGCTCGACGGGCTACGGCAAATCGTTCTCCCACCTCGACGACAAGGAGAAACGCGAGGACTCGGTCCGGGATCTCTCCGAGGTCGGCAAGTTCATCGCGGCCCGCCCCGACGTCGATCCCACGCGGATCGCGCTCATGGGCGGCAGCTATGGCGGATACATGGTCCTCGCCGGGCTCACGCTCTACCCCGATCAATGGGCGGCCGGCGTCGACATCGTGGGCATCGCCAATTTCCGCACCTTCCTCGAACAAACCGCGCCTTATCGCCGGGCCCTGCGCGAAGCCGAATACGGCTCGCTGGCGAAGGACGGCGCCTTCCTTGACCGCGTGAGCCCCATCCACAAGGTCGACCGCATCAAGGCCCCGCTCATGGTCGTGCACGGCACCCGGGATCCCCGCGTCCCCATCGGCGAGGCACGCCAGATCGCCGAGGCCGTCAAGAAGCGCAACTTGCCCGTCGAGCTCATGACCTTCGAGGACGAGGGCCACGGCATCGCCAAGCGCAAGAACCGACTCGTCGCGTTCCCCGCGATGATCCAGTTCCTCGACAAACACGTGAAGGCGAAGGCCGCTCCCTGATACCCCCAAAAAACGCGGCGCCCGGGCCGAGAGGCCACGCGCGCCGCGTTTCTCTTTCGAATCGGGGGACGAGCGCCCGTTCAGGGCAGGAACCGCGAGAGGAAGCTCCACTTCGTCGACTGTCCCGACTTCATCGCCAGAATCGCTGTGATACCAATCACGCCTGCCGTGCACGCCAGGTTGATCGGTCCCATCACGTTCAACAACCGCATGAACCCCCTTGCCTCCTCGGGCGTCTGGGCCGACGGCTCGCTCCCCGATTGCACGGGCACGGCGCCTTCCGGGGCCTGCTTGCCGAGCTCTTGACCGCTCAGGATGTTCGCCGCGCCCGTGAGGACGGCGGCGCCGAGCAGGATGTCCTTCGCGAGGACGAGCCCGCGTGTCTCCTCGTCGATCGAGCGCCCCGAGATCGCCGCGCGGCCGATGAACCAGGTCAGCGCCGCGACGCCCAGGCTCGCCGCGGTCACCACGTTGTAGTTGCTCCATGCGTCGTGGAGGACCTGTCCTCGCTCCTGCTCGGAGCCGATGTCCTGGACCGCGCGCGAAAGCGCGAGCTTGCCGAAGAGCGGTCCACCGAAGCCGGCGGCGAGGCCGAGATCATGCAGCACCCAGGCGGACGTCGAGAGCACGGCCATGGTCATTCTCCCTTCCTGACGAATGCGATCGGCCCCCCGGGGGAGACCGTCTTTGCTCACCGCTTCCATGTCTGCACGCGCGATGCCGCGAAAGGCCGCCCCCGCCCGCGCGCCCATCGTTGAAATCCCTCGCCCGACCCCTGTAGAACATCCCACGTGAACCGGATCGATCCCTCCGACAAGACCCTCGTCGAGCAGCTCCGCGCCCTCGCCGGCGTCTCGGCCGACACGAACACGTTCGACATCGTCAGGGAGGACGGCCGGACCATCCACGTCCGCTTCAGCCCCGGCTCGACCGACTCCCTCGACGTGAAGACCGCCATTCTGGAGCACGGCTCGCCGCCGCGCGCCGTCCCGGCGGGGTATCGCAATGGCCGCCGTGAAGGACCGCTGCTCGTCCCGAGGCCCATGCGCCTCCTGCTCCGCAAAGAGACCGCGTCGAATCGTGAGGGCAAAAAGAGCGGCGTGGATCACGAGATCCAGACCGGCGACCCCTCCTTCGACGACGAGGTCTTCATTGATACGTTGATCAACGATGATCTCGTCCGCGCCATCCTCGCCTCGCCCGACACCCGCGCCGCGATCCTCTCGCTCCTCCGCGACAAATGCCACACGGTCCGCATCGACGAAACGAGCGCCGGCGAGATCTCGCTCGATCTCGTCGAGTTCACCCAGCCCGCGCCCGATCAGGCGCGCGGCGCGCGTATCGTCGACGCCCTCGTCCGCCTCGCCGCGTCCTTGCCTCCCCTCCGGGCGAGCGGCGAGGCGCCCCCGATGGATCACCAGGCCGCGGCGTCCACGGCCGGCTGCGCCCTTGGCTTCGTCGGCCTCATCGTGACCCCGTTGGTCATGTTCGGCCTCGCGCCGAGCCACTGTGTCGAATCGGACGGGGAAGGATCGAGCCTCGTGTGCAGCGCGGGCCCGGAGTGTTGCGAGCCGCTCTGGATAGGTTTTTTCGCGGGGATCTTCCTGAGCCTGCCGATGATGCTCCTTCTCCACCGAATGGTGCGGGGGAAGCCGAACTCCTCGACAAACCGGTTCATCTTGCAATGCGCCACCCTCGTCGTGTTCGCCGAGCTCGGGATCATCGTCGCGCGCCTATGGCGTTAGGCTCGGCGACGCGCTACCCGGAGGAATCCTCCGCATGGCTCTGCATCGAGTCAAAGCTCCCCTCGCCCTCGCGCTCGTCGTGGCCGTCGCCGCATGTGGGAACGATCGCGCGGACACCACGAATCTCGCGCCCGCGCCCGCGGCGCCCGCCCCGGAGCCCCCGGATGCCGGGGACGAGGCCACGCGCGACGCCGCGGCGCCGGATGCCCCCACAAACTCCCCTGCATTCGTCACCGTATTCGCCGCGGGCGACGTGAGCTTCGGCCGCCTCGTCGGCCAGATCCTCCTGCGCGAGCCGGACCGCGCCCTGTTCGCGCCGATGGAACACCTCCTCCGCGCGGCGGACGTGCGCTTCGTCAACCTGGAGGGGCCGATCAGCGATCAGGGAACCGAGACCGTCTCCCCCGAGAACAACCTCGTCTTCAATGGCCCGCCCGCCTCGGCCGACGCCCTCGCGCGCGCCGGGATCGACGTCGTCTCCACGGCAAACAACCACGCCTGGGATTACGGTAAATCGGCCCTGCTGGAGACGCTCGATCACCTCGATCGTGCCTCCATCCTGCACGCGGGCACGGGCGCGACCCTCGAAAAGGCCTTCGAACCCGCCATCGTCACGCGGCGCGGGTTTCGCCTGGCCTTCCTCGCGGTCACCGACGTCTGGAACCAGGGCGCCCTCTCCAAGCACCCGGGCCGCGCCCACGTCGCCTCTGCCGATCGCGAAGCCCTCGTCCGCGCCGTGCGGGCGCTCCGCGCACGAGGCGACATCGACGGCATCCTCGTCAGTCATCACGGCGGCGAGGAATACCGCGAAGATCCGCTCCCCGGCACGCGCGCCCTCGCCGAGGCCGTCCTCGACGCGGGCGCCGACGCCTTCCTCGGCCACCACCCGCACGTCGTGCAAGGCGTCTCGTTCCACGCCGGAAAGCCCATCGTCTACAGCCTCGGCAACCTGCTCATGCGCATGCACAGCGGCCATCCCTGGACCGAGATGGGCCTCTCCGTGAAAATCGAGCTCGAAAAGGGCGCCCCGCCCCGCCTCTTCGCGTGCCCCTTCCGCATTCACGGCATCGAGCCGATCCCCCTCGCCCGCGACCCGAGGCGCAAGGCCTACGAATCCCACTTCTTTGGTCGATTCCAGGCCTTGTCGCGCCGCGTCGGGGGCGCGACCCTCGGCCCCGCCGGCGAGGACGGATGCGCGCCCGTCAAACCGCCGACGCGCGCCGAAACACCGAGATCCTCAGATTCTCTTGCACCGAACTTTCCGTAGTCCCCGCCGGGCATTACCCTTCCTCCATGTTCACGCGAAAGCTCCTCCTCGGCCTCGGCGCCTCGTGCGTCGCGGTCGCACTCGCATTCGCAGCCGCCGGACCCGAGGGCGCGACGCCCGCGCACGCCGCAGCGCCGCCCGAAGTCCGGGGGCCTCGCGTGGCCGTCCTGGCCACGTTCCCGGGCGCCGAGGTCACCTCTCTTTATCTCGTCCAGGCCGGCGGAGGCGCGGATCCCGCCCCTGTCGCCACGTTCGCGCACCTGCCCGACGCCACCGTGCGCGCCGCCGTCGTCCCGGGCACGCCGTACGTCCTCGCCACGGCCGATACCACGCCCTCGCGCGACGCCTCCTTTAATGCCTCGCTCTTCCGCCTGCGGCCCCACGCGCCGCCCGAGGCGCTCGTCGCCGGGGTCGTCCACGCGAGCCGCCCCCTCGTCACCCCGGCCGGCCGCGTCTTCGTCTCCCGCGGCCGCGCAGGCACTGAAATCGAGGGCCGATTGCGCGTCGATCCCCTCACCGTCGACGAGGTCGACCTCGCGACCGGAAACACCCGCGCCGTCCACGCCGAGCACGGCCACCTCCTTTTCCTCGCGGGCGCGGCCGGTAGCGAGATCCTCCTTTATCGTGTCCTGCCCGATCACGCCGATATCGTCGCCGTGGATCCCGACAGCGGCGCCGTACGTCCCATCGTCGACGACCTCCCGGCCTTCGCCCGCGATTTTTCCGTCGATGCCCGCGGGGAAAAACTCGTCTTCCAAGGGCGCCACGAGACGAACAGCCGCACCTGGGTCGTCGACGAAATCGACCTCGCCTCGGGCCGCGCGCGCCGGCTCTTTTCGAGCCCCAACATGAACCTCGCCCCCGCGGTCCTCCCGAGCGGCGGCGTCCTTTACAATCCGCCGGGCCGTGGCCTCTCCACGCTCGACGCTGAGGCACGAATCTCCGGCCCCCTCGGCCCCGGCGTCGACCTCGTCGCCGCCACGACAGCCGATTCCCGCTGGATCGCCGCCTTGCACACGCAGCCGAGCGCGCTCGCCGTGCCTTTCCTCGTCGACACGGAGACCGGCGCCGCCGCCGTCCTCCCTGCGCCCCGCGGGAGCCGCGTGGCCGTGGCCGGGTTTTACCTCGAGAATGGAGGTGCGCTTTGAGCCCCAAGCTTCCCCTCGCCGCTGCCGCCTCGCTCGCCCTCCTCGCCGCGAGTGGCGGCGCCGCCGCGTATTGCCCCTCCTACACCGCGTCGAGCCCCGCGAACGATCACGACTGCGCCATCGAGGCCGTGGCCGGGACGAACCCCACGAACGACGAATGGAACGACATCTTCGACCTCGTCTCGCAGGGCCCCGCGGCCTGGGGGAATAACGGCCCCTCCGTCGCCGACATCGGCCAGGGCTGCGGTAACCCCGAGCCTTACCAATCCGTCTCCGCGCGGTTCCCTTGCGAATTGCTGAAGGCCCTCACGAAGGTCGAGTCCGGCTGGCGCCAGTTCTGCGTCCCCACGCTGCCTTCGGATCAGGTCGGCGGCGCATCACGCACGATCATCTCCTTCGATTGTGGCTATGGCATCGGCCAGGTCACGAGCGGGATGCACGTCGGGGAAACCCCGGATTTCGACCGCGAGCGTGTGGCCTCCGATCCCTTCTACAACCTCGCCACGAGCACCCGCATCCTCGCGGCGAAATGGAAGGCGACGAAATGCGTCGGCGACAACCAGCCCAAGGTCGTCGAGCACTGGTACACGGCCACGTGGGCCTACAATGGCCTCGCCTACGTGAACAACCCGAACAACCCGAACTACGACCCGAACCGCGGCGTGTGGAAGCCGTCCGTGGGCGGCGCCGCGCCGTACCAGGAGAAGGTCTTCGGGTTCATGGAATTCAATAGCCAGTGGGAGACGATCGAGCCGGCCTACCCGAACCCCGGCGACATCGGCGGAGGCACGAGCCCGCCCGCGCTCTCCGATCCCGATTGCGCCTCCCCCACGGATTGCGAAGCCAAACGCCCGACCCACGTCACCACGTGTAGCGGCGCGGTCGGCGGCAGCGGAGGCGCGGGCGGAAGCGGCGGCGCAGGTGGAAGCGGAAACGGCGGCGCAGGCGGAAGCGGCGGCGGCGGTGGAAATGGCGGCAGCGGCGGCGGCGCAGGCGGAGGCGGAAACGGCGGCGCGGGCGGAGCCGGCCCCGACGACGACGGCAATGGCGCTGTCCGCGGCGTCATCACCTGCCAGTGCCGCGCCGCCGGCCCCCACGACACGATTCCTGGCTGGCTCGGCCTCGCGACGATCGCCGCCTTGGGTGGGCTCGGCGCGCGCCGCCGCCGCCGGTAATCCCAGGGGGCGACGCGGGCCGGGGACGCGTCGCCCCGGCCCTCCTTCACGCGTAGGCCCGCATCACGGGCACGCGAGCGACCTCATCTCCTGCACGCGGAACGGCAGCTCCTTTTGCAGGATGAAATCCGAGATACGCGTCTCCGGGCCGCTGCGGCTCCGTGACACGTGAAGGAAGTTCGTGCTCGTCTCGCCTGCGTGGCAACCATTGCACGTCCCGACCGAGAACTTCTGCCGAAGATCGTCGGCCACGTCGGGGATCTCCCAGATGAAGGTGTTCGTCGGCACGCGGGCCGATCCACCGTTGAATGGTTGGCCCTTGAACCGGGCCCCCACCTTGTACGTCCCGTCCAGGATCTTGCGCTCGTTCTGCCGCACGAACTCGGTGAGGAGCGGCGTCTTGTTGTGGACGAGGTCCGGCGTCAACCCCACGCTCGCCGGCAAGAGCCTGCCGCGCGAGTCGATCTCGAATTGCCGCAACTCCCACAGGGGCGTCGCGTCGCCGGAGGTCAAGGCGATCTCGTTCGTCCGGAGCTGGTTCAGCACGCTGCCCGCGGGCATCCCTTGCCACGACTTCGCGCTCACGAATTTCTCGGTCAGCGCTTCGAGCTGCGCGTTGTAATCGGACCCGAACGGCAGCGCTCCGAGCGCGTGGAACTCGCGCGCCCACGACTCCGGCGTCTGGCCCCGGTTCGCCGGCAGCTTGTATTCGAAGATCATGGTGAACGGCAGGGCGCGCCCGTCGGGCCCATGCACCTGGTACACGAGCCGCCCCTCGCCCACCCCCTCGCCCACGTTCAACCTCTTGCGCAAATCAAGCCGATACACGATGGCGAGCAGAGACATCGGCGCCTTGTCGAGCTCGTACGTCTTGCCGTCCGCGCTCTTCGCCCGCCAGGGCGCGAGCACGAGCTCCTCCATCCGCGGGCGCGCCTTGATCATGAGCCCGTCGACGGTCTGATCGGTGAGCCACGATTCCATGAATCTCTTGAGGAACTCCTGCTCGGCGTGGCCCTTCGTCATTTCCTGAACCGCGTACCCGAACGACCATTTTCCGAATCCGCGCGCTCGATCGTCCTGGATCACCGAAAGATCCGTGATGAAAAGCTCCTTCGTGGCATCGACCAAGCAATTGGTGAGCGCCTCCTCGTTTTCCCCGAGGGGCTCGGCCTCTCCCATTTCGGAGACCGACGTCTCACCGCAGCCCGCTCCCAGCACGAGCGCCAGAGCGACCGTGAACAATCCATGCATGTCACGCTTCATGACAATCCCCGCCCCCTCCGCGGAGGCGCGCCCGGTCCTATCGCCGTACGCGGTTTGTCTCGGACGCGCTACCACGGGGTCCGATGGCTTTTCGGCGCGGTCGTACCCAGCGACTCGCGCCAAAAACCTGCTCCCTACGCAACAGCCACCAATATCATGCGGGCATGGTGCGTCGGCCAGTCCCCCCGCACCAAGCTTTTGCCCGGGAAACGATTTTACGTCCGCTCACGCCGCGCCGCCTCGATTCCGTCGCGCAGGCTCCGGAGCAAAAGGATCCCCCCGAGGTCCACATTGGCATGGACCAACGTCCGCGCGAGCTTCGACGTGATGCCCGTGGCGATCGGCCGCGCCCCGAGCAGACGAATCGCATGTCCGAGGCGCGCCACTTGCTCGGCCGTCTCCGCCGTGAGCGCGTCCGCGCCGGTCAGATCCAGGATCACGTGCTCGGCGCCGCGCGCCGAAACGGCCCCGAGGATCCGGCCTTCCATCTCCGCCGCGCGCGCCGCATCGAGCGCCCCGATGATCGGCAGCGCGATCGTGCGGGCCGAGACTTCGAGCACCGGCGCCGAGAGGGCGAGGATCTCCTGCTTCTGCCGCTCCACGAGCGCGAGCGTCCCCCGCAGCGCCTCCGCGAGCTGCCCCTCCTCGGCCGCCCGCCGCTCCGCCCCGCGCCGCGCCGTCTCGTCGGTGTGGTGCACGAGGATCACCGTCTGCCCCGTCGCGGGATCCGGCAGCGTGCGCGCCTCGATTGCGTGCCAGCACTCGCCCGATTCCGTGCGCACGGCGGTCTCCAGCGAAAACACCTCCCCGTCCCGCGCCGCCGCGAGCAACGTCTCCGGGACCACGTCGTCCGGGAAGCGCACATGAAATGGCGCCGAGGCCCCAAACGCCCGCTGGGCCGCAGGGTTTTGCAGGACAATCTCCCCCGCCATGTCGAGCAGCGTCACCATCACCGACGTGTGCCGCAGCGCCTCGATGCTGCGCACGAGATCCGGGCTCGGCGCCTTCTCCTTGACGAACCCCTGGATCAGCACGCCCGTCCGGCCGTCGTCGAGCGGCACGCCCGTCATGAAGAGCTTCACCGTCACGGGCTCGCCCTTCGGATAGAGCGTCCATTCCTCTTCGGCCGTCCGCCCTACGCGGAATCCATCGATGTACCCGCGCATCCGCGCTCGCGTCGACTCCGACATATCGGAGTAATCGCGGCCGTAGAGCTCCTCCGTGGTGCTCGCACGCCAAAGCTCGAGGGCGGGTTTGTTCGCCCAGCGCTGCCGGAAAAAGTCGAGATCGAACACCCAGGTCGGGACCGGGGAGGATTCCAGGGCGGCGAGCCGTTCGTGAAGCTTCATGGGTCGGGCTTCGCAGGCGACGCGTGACGTCGCTGGGGGACCTCGTCTAAGACGGAAACCGCGCGATGTCTACCCCGCCACGCGTCTCTCTCCCAGGCCCGGCTCGTGTTGTTCCACGGGCAATCCCGCAATCTCGCGAAGCACGAGCGGAAAAAAGCTCTCGTTATCCATCGCACCCGGCGCGCTGCCCGGATAGCGGCGCTCGATCGAGCGCTTTCCCCGCATCGGATCGATCCTGCGGATCACGACCGTCCCGCCCTTCACGTCGATCTCGTCCACTTCGATCGTGCTCCACCGTTCCACGCGTTCGCCGTCGAAAAGCTCAATGAATCCGAGCCCTATCCGCGCGCGCCTCGAAGGGTCCCGCGCATCGCGGCCGATCTCGATCGCGCCGTGTGCTTCCACATCCTCTCGCGCCTTTCGAAGGAGCCAGTCGTTCCAGGCCCGCTCGGCCGCCACGGCGAAGTGATACGGTTGGTGCTCCAACTTCACCCCCGCGCTCGGCTTCTCCCCCTCGTAATGACCGTGGATCCGGAACGCCGCGCCGACGCTCCGGCGCCCCATCCAGCGCAGGTCGAATTCGACGCGGCTCGTCTCGCCTTTTGGGCGGGTGCGCACGGTCTTTACCAGGGCGCGCGCGTCCTCGAAGCGGAGCACCACGCGCGGCAGCGGATCCCCCCACGTGTGCTGCGCGAGCCCGTCCTTCCCGACGTACGTGCACGACGCGGTCGGGCCATTCACCTTCCACGCGATCGGCGCCGCGAACCAGGCCCCCGCGGCGGCCGCGATCGCGGCGAGCACGCCTGCGATCGACTCCGTCCACGGAGAGCCGAGGCCGAACGTCTGCCGCAGCAGCCATACCAGGATGCCGATGGGCACGAACGAGACCAAGCCCACGGCGACCGCGGCGAGCCCCACGAGCACGGACGTCCGCGCGATGCGCAGCGAGAGCGTCACCGGCTTCTCGCCGGCCTGCACCGTACTTCCGACCGAACGTACGTCCCCGATTTCCGGCGGAGGCAAGGCGAACACCCGCATCCCGTCGGCCAGGCGATCCCCTGCGTGTGACGTCGCCAGCGGCGCGATCCGTGTCATGCCGTCCCGCGTCGAGGATACCCTCCTCCGCCGCGTTTCGCGAGCCCGTCCTCTTCGGCCTTTGCTTCGCGAGCCTCCCGGATTACGCTCTCGCCGCGTGTCGGGCCCTCAGAGATCCTTCAGCGCGGAGCGTATCGGCGCGTGGGCGTACGCGAATGGCTTCACGTGGAACCCTTTCCCCGGGGAGAGCTGGTTCCGCCCGTGGGAGCCGCACGACAACATCGCGCCCCCGGGCCAGTACCTCCACGCGGTCACGCGCCATACGCCGCACGGCCCGTACGTGCTCGTCGAGCCCTGGTACGCCACGGACCTCGACACCGAGCCGCTCGAACGAACCGTCTTCGCGTACGCGACGCACCCGCGCCTCGTGCGCCGCGCGGCCATGCGGGTCGGCGAGCACTTCGTCACGCGCGTCGCTTACCTCGAAAGCGCGCCGCCGCCGAAGGTCGAGATCGGCGACAAACTCTGGGATGCGCACGTCACGACGTTCGCCGTCTCGCCCGCCGAGGCCGCCGCCGCGTTCCCTTCGCGCTTGCGCTCCATGCTCGCGAGCTGGGGGTTTCAGGGTCACCTGGAGATGCGCCCCGGCGGCCTCGTGATGTTCATGGCGGGCCTGCGCCCCGTGCCCGAGCATTACCAGCGCTTGCTCGGCGCGACGCGCGAGGTGCTGCACGCGGCCGTAGGTTAAAAGACGAACGGCACGTCGATCTGCACGATCTTGTACTCGAGGCCGCCCGAGGAGAATCCGGTCGGCAGATCGAGGCCCATCGTCAGGGAGACACCGGGACGTAGCCACATCTTGTCGTTCAGCTTGAAGTGCCCGCGGGGGCCGAAGCCGAGCGTCCAGTTGTCGATCCGCGTGGGATCCGGGCCTTTCTCGATCGTCCCGTTCGAGACCCACAACTGGTAACGCAGCTCGGTGCCGATCGAGAGCTGCGGAAGGACGAACCAGCCGAAATGCAGGCCCGCCGTGAGGTTTGTCCGCGCCGCGTCCTTGTCGAGCGTGGCGCCCCGCACGCGCAGGAGCTGGAGGAGCGTCACCTCGGCCTGCAGCGTGATCCCGTTCGCGATGTAGCCGATGCCCGCCCCGACGATCGGGGTCATGTAGTTGATCTGGAAGAGCGCGTTGTCCATCGAGGCGCGCGCATAAATCCCGTCCAGGTTCGCCGTGCGGGTCGCCGCGTCGGGTTTGTCGCCGCCGCCCGTGCCCACGGGGATCGTCGTGGCCGCGAAGAGGCCCACTTTCCACGACTCGCCGAGCGGAATCGAGTAAAGCGCGCCGATCGCGGGGTTGATGAACGACGTGGCCTTCATGCCCTCGGGCCCCTTCGTCTCGCTGTGGATCATGCCGAGCCGCACGATGGCCGCGAGGTTCGGCAGGATCTTGTAGCTCCCGAGCAGAAGCACCGGGACCGTGGTCTTTGTCGTCGAGAACGCGAGCGTCGTGTCGAGACGAACCACGTTCCCCGCGGTCAGGGGCCGAAGCATGAAGGGCAAAGAGTACGGCGCGGGCGTCTTTTTCGCCGGCGCGGCCTCGGGCGTGGCCTCGGGCGCAGCGGGCGGCGCCTCCGCCGGGGCGTTTTCCGCGCGCGCCGGAAGGGCAGCCGAAAGGCCGCCGAAGGCAAGTCCTAACGCAACGAAACGTGATGCCTTTCGACGAACCCCAATTGCGTTTTTCACGACCCTACCCTCTCCTCTCCGAGCCCAACGTATCCGAGAGCAAGCGCGAGGTGCGAAAAAATTCGAGGGGGTTTCGTGCGTGGCTTGGCAGGCCAGACCACGACGGGCGCCGACCTATCCCACGTCCCAGCGATACGCGCCCAGGATCCCCGCGTGATCACTCACGCGCGGGTGCAGCCCGTCCTCGGGCCCGGCTCCGTCGAACACCCGAACGAACGCCTCGATACGCGCCGCGCGCCGGCCCGCCGTGGCCCGGAGCATCTGGTAATCGATCCGGCTCGTCAGCGTCTTCTCCCCGAACGTGGGCCACACGTTCCGCGTGGCCATTCCCACGTCGGTATACCCTCGCTCCACGAAGAGCGCGACCTGCCGATCCTCGGGGCTTCCATTGAGATCCCCCGCCAAGAGCGTCGCGGCGTGATCCCCGCCCGGCAACCGGGCAGCCTCGGCGAGCAGACGCGCGACCTGCGTCCCGCCGTCCGATCCCCACGACACGTGCGTCGTCCCTACCCGGATTTTGGTCTCTTTGATCGTCGTCCGCGCGATCAGCGCGATGCGAGCGAGCGGGCCTTCGCTGAGCTGCAAGACCGTCACGTCCTCGATCGGGCCCGACGACAGGATCGACAGCCCCTCGTGGTACACGTCGAACCCGATGTGGGCCTCTCTCCACACGTGCTCCCAGCGCCGCCGCGTGAACCGCTCGAGGTGCTCCTGCAAGATCCGCCCGGCGTTTGGCTCGGCCGGGTTCGACACGTGCTCGCCGACCTCCTGCAAGAGGAGCACGTCGATCCCCATCGCCGCCACGCCGAACGCGATCCGCTCAATCTTCGGGATCGAATCGTTCACCACCACGCCGTCCCGCAGGCCTCGCTCCTGGTAGGTGTGCAGGTTGAGCGAAAGCACGCGGATCGCCGCGGGATCCCCGAGATCACGCCCTCCCACGACGAACGCCGCGTTCCGCCCACCGAGCCCGTCGTCGACGTCGAGCGGGTTTGCCGGGTCCGCCGTCCACCGACCATCCACGACGAGCTTGTACGCGTGCACGCCGCGGGGCAGCGGCCGCGTCGTGAGGACCCAGAGGTCCGTGCCTTCGCGCTTCACGAGCGGGATCGGGTCCTTGCCCCAGCCGGTGAAATCGCCGGCCACGAGCACGCTCGAAGCGCGTTCGTCGCGGTAGACGAAGGACACGGAGCCGTCGTGCGCCACGTGCGAGCCGGGAGAAGGGACCACGTCGGGGCGGGTCATCGCCCCCTTCGGTTATGCTTGCGCGCGGGGCGTGTCAAAAGGATTTCCGGGGCGGCCTTCTCGCCTGTAGTCTGCCGGCCATGCGCAACGTGGTCTTCGTCCTGCCGTTCGTCACGGAGGGCGCCCTCAAGTTCGTCTCCGGAACCGCGAACGTGCCCGGGGTTCGCCTGGGCGTCCTCGCCCAGGATCCGGCGGACAAGCTCCCGCCTTCGATCAAGGATCGCCTCGCCGGCCATTGGCAGGTGCAAAACGCCTTCGATCCGCGCCAGATCGCCGAGGGCGTCCAGGGGATCGCGGCGCAGATGGGGCCCATCGATCGCCTCATCGGCTCGCTCGAGCCGCTCCAGGAGCCACTCGCCGAGGTCCGCGCCGCGCTCGGCCTGCCGGGCATGTCGCCCGAGGTCGCGCGGAACTTCCGCGACAAGGCCGTGATGAAGACCATCTTCGAGAGCAAAGGCGTCCCCTGCGCGCGCCACCGCCTCGCCCACCGCCGCGAAGAGGCCCTCGACTTCCTCGCCGACGTCGGCCTCCCGGTCGTCGTCAAGCCTCCGGCCGGGGCTTGCTCCGTGGACACGTTCCGCCTGGAGACGCAGGACGACCTCGACGCGTACCTCGCGCGGATGCAAGCCGAGAGCGGCCCCGTCCTGTTCGAGGAGTTTTTGCGGGGCGAGGAGCATTCGCTCGACGCGGTGACGGTGAACGGCCGGATGGTCTGGTATTCGATCTCGAAGTACTGGCCGTCGCCGCTCACCGTGATGGAAAACCCGTGGATGCAATGGTGCGTCCTGTCGCCGCGGCACGTGGACGTGCCGGCGTACGCCGCGATCCGGGAGACCGGCGAGAACGCGGTCCGCGCGCTCGGGCTCACGACGGGCCTGACGCACATGGAATGGTTCCAGCGGCCGGATGGAAGCGTGGCGGTCTCGGAGATCGGCGCGCGCCCGCCCGGCGCGCATTTCATGACGCTGCTCTCGCACGCGCACGACGTCGATTTCCACCATGCCTGGGCGAAGCTCATGGTGGACGACACGTTCGAGGTGCCAGAGCGGAAATACGCAGTGGGCGCGGCGTACCTGCGCGGCGCGGGGACGGGTCGGGTGAAGGCGGTGCACGGGATCGCCGAGGCGAACGCGGAGATCGGCTCGCTCGTGGTCGAGGCGCGCCTGCCCACGCCGGGGCAGCAGCAGGGCAATGCCTACGATGGGGTGGGGTTCGTGATGCTGCGGCACGAGGACACGGATCTGGTCGCGCAGGCACTGCGGCGGGCGGTCGAGATTCTCCACGTCGAACTCGAATGAACGTCCGTCGTCCGCGGTGACGCTTGACACCTTCCTGCCCTTCCTGCCAGGATCGTTTGGCAGGACGACTTCACATCCGAACTCTCGGTCCGGGAGAGTGGGAGGTTTTTCGTGAACGACATGTGCTCGACGCGCCCAGCTCCGTCATCGACATTCCTTGGTCGGCTCAGGCGCGTGGCCTCTGCGCTGCTCCTTGCCTCGATGCCCGTGCTCGGGCTCGGCGCGCTCGCGGGCTGCGCGTGGCAACCCACGATCCTACGCGTGGATCCCGCGTTGACGTCCAAGGACCTGGTGAACGGCAAAATCGCGGTCATGCCCGTGAAGTTCGACGACGACAAGGTGGGCCCCAAGGAGCGCTCCTTGATGGCGGCCGCCTTTGTTCGCGCGGTCCTCCAAACACGCGAAGACATCCACCTCGCCAGCAGCGCCTCGCACGATCGGGCCCTCCAGGGGGCGCTCGAAGAAGAGGCCAAATTCATGCGTGTTTATGAGGAGGGGGGCACCGACCCGGCGCGACTCGCCGAGTTCACGGCGTCCCTGAATGCTCGCTACTTTGCCCTGTCTCGCCTGCATTACGAGCAAGCCGTCCATGGCGGGGGGAACATGGCCGGCAATACTGTCCAATCCACGCTCTCGGGGAGGGTGTCGCTCGTCGATACGAAGTCGGGGGCGATCGTGTGGGAGGGGGAATTCGTGAGCACGCGGAGCGGCGTCGACACGCAGGTGGATCCCCACCCCTCCATGCATGCATTGCCGTTTTTCTCGACCTTCGTCCGCGGGTGGCCGAACCAGCCCTGAGAGGGCACTGCCACAACGCAGGCGGATGCATCAGAGGTCCGGTGTACTGGTACCCCATGAGCGGGACATCCGGGCTTACGATGTACGCATGACACCAAGCAATACCCTGCGTACATCGTAAGCAAAAATTGTCTTCCCATCTGCAACGTGTGCCGATACGATCGGTCTCCCGTCCACTTCTCTGCGACGGCGTGTGCCAACACGCCTACTGCTTCAGCAGCGCAGCTTCGACGCCATCACGAAACCGTGTTCACCATGACATCTGCTAGAATCTGGCTCCTTGTGACGATCGTTCTCGCCCTCGTCGGGGCTTCGAGCGGGTGCGAGGACAACCCCGACAACCCCGGGTCCGGTGGCAGCGGCGGCACAGGTGGTGCCGGAGGCGGCATGTGTGTGCCCATGGACGACATGAACGATTGCACGGACGATGTGTGCAATCCTGATGGCACGACGGCGCACCATCCGAAACAGGCAGGCGAGAGTTGCTCGAAGGGCATGTGCAACAGCATCGGGCTGTGCGTCGAGTGCCTCGTGGCGAGCGATTGTCCGGGCACGGATGACGTGTGTCAACAACGCACGTGCGCGGGCGGCGCGTGCGGCGTGGTCCATGCCTCGGCCGATGTACCGCTGCCTGCGCAGAACGCGGGCGACTGTAAAGTCATCGTTTGCGATGGCAATGGCGGTACCAAGACGAACAACGACGACACGGACCTGCCCGACGACAGCAATGCCTGTACGGCGGACGCCTGCGTGATGGGCATGCCGGCGAATACGAACTTGCCGCAAGGAACCACGTGCACGCCGGCAGGAGGAAACACGCCGCTGGTATGCAACGACATGGGGCAATGCACCGGGTGCGGCTCGTCCGCGGATTGTCCAGGCGTGGACGACGAGTGCCGGGTGCGGACATGCGTGGCAAACGTGTGCGGAGTGAGCTTCACGGCGGCCCATACACCGGTCGTGGAGCAAACGGCAGGGGATTGCCTCGAGCACGTTTGCGATGGGGCCGGACAATTCGTGAACATCATCGACGATGCCGACGTGCCGGCCGATGATGACCTTGCCTGTACGAGCGAAACATGTGCCGGCGGTTTGCCCATGCACCCAAACGCGGCCGACGGGAGCACATGCGATGATGGCAATGCCTGCACGACGGGCGATGCGTGCATGGCGGGAGCGTGTGCATCGGGCCTACCCGTCACATGCCTGCCGGCCGGTTCGTGTCACGAAGCGGGCGTATGCGATCCGATGACGGGCACATGCACGAATGTACCGAAGCCGGATGGCTCGTCGTGCGACGATGGCAGCGAGTGCACGACGATGGATATGTGCACGGCAGGGGTTTGTAGCGGCGTTGTAACACCGAATGGGACCCCGTGCTTTCAGGGGGGGTCGATGGGTAGTTGCCAATCGGGCATGTGCAACCTGTGCGGCAACGGAGTCGTCAATCCGCCAGAGGAATGCGACGACTTGAATGCGGTGACGGGCGACGGCTGCGATGCATGCAAGATCGAATTGACGTGCGCGGCGGGGGAGATGAGGCTCATCGCGCTGAACAACGATCCCTTGCCGATTCCCGACACATCGACGGCCGTATCGAGCCCGGTCGAGGTCCATGTCACGGGCGCCGTGACCAGAGCCCTGGCGGTCGTGCATTCGCTCACGCACGCATCCACGGCCGACATTGACATGTCTCTCGTGTCGCCACAGCCCTTGTCACGAGAGTTATCCACGGACAACGGGAGCGCTGGTAGCAACTACACACGCACGACCTTCGATGACTCGGCGTCCGTATCCGTAGATACGATCACGGCACCGTTCACCGGAAAGTACAGGCCCGAGCAGTCGCTCACGACCGTCGGAGCAGGTTACGACTTCCTGCGCATGAACGCGTTTGGCACGTGGAACCTGCGCCTCGTCGACGACAAGATGTCCGATGCCGGCACCTTGCACGCCTGGAGCCTCGCGCTTTGTGTGGATCCCGGGGCGTCGTATTGCGGTGACGGCGTGGTGAACGGCGACGAAGAATGTGACGACGGCAATGCGAACAACGGCGATCTGTGCAGCAACGTGTGTCAACACAATGAAGGCTGCGGCGATGGCAACTTCGACCTGGGCGAAGAGTGCGACGACAACAATGTCCTCTCGGGTGACGGCTGCTCCTCGACGTGCAAGGTAGAACTGACGTGTGCGCCCGGTGAAACGCCGGTCATCGTGACGAACAACATGACGGCACCCGTTCCGGAAGACGGTGTGTTCTACGACTTCCCGGTCCATGTGGCGACGGCGGGCGGGGTAAAAAAGGCCGTGGTCGTCATCGGCAGCATCGCGCATACAAACGTGCAGGAACTGTCCTTGCAACTGAAGTCGCCCTTCGGCACGGTCCGCCGGCTGTCCTTCGCCAAAGGCGGCTCGGGCGACGATTACACGTCCACATTCTTCGAGGATGCGGCCAGCGTGTCCATCTTCTCGCCCGCGGTGACCGCACCCTTCAATGGCAAGTTCCAGCCGCAGGAGTCGTTATCCAAGTCGTTTGGCGTGGATTTCCTGAACCAAGCGGCGGTGGGTACCTGGGCGCTCCAGGTGCGTGACATGTATGCGCCAAACTTCGCCGTGTTCAATTCGTGGACGCTCGCGTTGTGCCTGGGCCCGAGCGCCTATTGCGGCAATGGCATCGTGGAAGCCGGCGAGGAATGCGATGATGGTAACACGGACCCCGCCGACGCGTGCAGCAACGCGTGCACCGTTTACCAAGGCTGCGGCAATGGAACCATCGAAGCGGGCGAGGTCTGTGATGACGACAATGTCGTCTCGGGTGATGGTTGCTCGGCGACCTGCAAGGTCGAGCTGAATTGCGATCCCGGACAAAGCCTGGTAACTACGACCAGCACGTTCACGACCACCCTTAACGACGACAATACCTTCGTCAACAGCTACCTCAACGTGAACACGGCCGGAGGCGTCAAGAAGGCCGCGCTGGTCATCGGTCGCCTCAGCCATTGGCGCGTCGAGGATCTCGATATCCAGTTGCAGTCGCCCGTCGGAACGGTGCGCGTCCTGTCTGATGACAATGGTGGTACGGGCGACAATTACGTCTCGACCATCTTCGCCGACGCGGCCACGTCGCCAATATCGCTCGGCGCGCCCCCGGCGGTGGCTCCCTTCAATGACACGTTCCTGCCCGAACAGTCCCTGGCAATGACCGCGGGGGTGGACTTCCGCGATATCAACGCGGCCGGGCAATGGCGGCTGCAAATCCGCGACGATACGGCCGGCACGAGCGGGACGCTCTACAACTGGAGTCTCGTGTTGTGCCTCGATACCACGACGTATTGCGGCAACGCAACGACGGATCCGGGCGAAGAATGCGATGATGGCAACATCAGCAACAGCGATGGATGCACCATTACTTGCACGTTCAGCGACGGATGCGGAGACGGCAACCTGGACGCGGGCGAGCAATGCGACGATGACAATCTGGCTTCGGGTGATGGTTGCTCGCCGACATGCCAAATCGAAATGGCATGCGCCCCGGGCGAGACATTCGTGTCCGCATCGAATAGCACCGTGACGAACATCACCGACAACAATACGTTCCGGAGCTTCCCCGTCACAGTGGCCTTGACAGGCTCCGTCCAGAAGATGCTTGTCTCCATCGGCGGCATCACGCACCCGAACGTCGCGGACCTCGACATCCAGTTGCTTGGACCGAACGGCACGGTGCGCAACCTGTCCGATGACAACGGCGGCACCGGCGATCATTACACCCAAACGATCTTCGAGGATCCGGCGACGACCCTGATCACGGCCGGCACGGCGCCATTCACCGGAAGATTCCGACCCGAAGCATCGATGGCGACGACCGCAGGTACGGACTTTTTGCGCAAAAATGCGGAGGGCACGTGGACGTTGCAAGTGCGTGACGACACCAGCACCAATGCGGGTACGTTCCGCAACTGGACGCTGGCCCTGTGCGTCGATACAGCCGGGTATTGCGGCGACGGCGTGATCAATTCCGGCGAGGAGTGCGACGACGCAAATACCAACAACGCTGACGCGTGCACCAATACATGCCAGTTGGCCAACGGTTGCGGCAATGGCACCTGGGACGCCGGCGAGCAATGCGACGACAACAACCTGGCATCAGGTGACGGATGCTCGTCGACGTGCCAGGTGGAAATCGTGTGTGGTGCCAACGAGACGCCGGTCATCGTCTCGAACAACACCACGACGCCGATCGTGGACAACGGCCCATTCCAGGACTTCCCGGTCCATGTGGCCACGACCGGCGGCGTGAAGAAGGTCATCGCGGTCGTCGGAAACATCGCCCACATCGTCGACTCGCACCTCGATATCCAGCTAGTCGGGCCAAGCGGAATGGTGCGCAACCTGTCCGATGACAATGGCGAAGCCAACGACGATTACACGTCGACCTTCTTCAATGACGATGCTGCGATCAGCATCACGGCAGGTGCCGCGCCGTTCAATGGAACGTTCCGCCCCGAGGCATCGCTGTCGGCCGCGCCGGGAACGGACTTTGCCCTCCAGAATGCGGCGGGCACGTGGACGCTTCAAGTGCGTGACGACACGGCCGTGCTCGGGGGCACGTTCAATAGCTGGACGCTTGCCCTCTGCATCGATACCGCTGGGTATTGTGGTGATGGCAAAGCCGACCCCGGCGAAGAGTGCGACGACGGCAATACCAACGACCTCGATGCATGCACCACGAAGTGCCAGTTGACCGACGGCTGCGGTGACGGGAACCTCGACGCGGGCGAGCAATGCGACGACAACAACCGCGTCTCGGGCGATGGTTGCTCGTCGAGCTGCCAGTACGACATCACCTGCGCAGCGGGCCAAGTGCCCGTCATGTTGACGAACAGCACGCCGCTGGCCATTCCAGACGGCACCTACACGGGTGCCGTGCAAGCCATCCACGTGCCGGAGGCGGGTGTCGTTCGCAAGGTGATCACAGCGCTGGACGTAACGCACCCGAATGTGCAGGAGCTCGAGATATCCCTGATCTCCCCCTACGGTGTGTCGCATTCGGTGACGGGCGGCGCACCAGGGGCCAACATGCGGTCGACGATCTTCAGCGACGACAGCAGCGCGCTCATCAGTACGGGCACGCCGCCCTTCACGGGGACCTTCAAGCCCACGCAGACGCTCTCCAGTGCCGCGGGTTTTGGAACGCAAACGGCCCTGGGCACCTGGCACTTGCTCGTTCGAGATACGGAGGCAGGGAACACGGGCACGCTGGATTCGTGGAAGCTCTTCTTGTGCATAGATCCCAGCGTCACGACCACCTGCGGCAACGGTTACGTCGAGCCGGGTGAAACCTGCGACGATGCCAATGCAATCACCGGTGATGGTTGCAATGCGAGCTGCCAGCTCGAGTTCATGTGTGGTCCGGGTGATACGCTGATCATCCAGAAATCGACCGATGGCCCCTTCTTGCTCACGGCAGGCTCGGGCTATAGCGAGAGCGTCATCAACATCGCGAGCTCGGGCAAGGTGCGCAAAGCGGCCGTCGTCATCAACTCCATTGCGCACACGTGGACAAATGACCTGTCAATCTCGCTGCTCTCGCCCTCCGCCAAGAGCTTGCTTTTGAGCTCTGCCAACGGCGGGTCGGGTAGCCATTACGCGTCGACCATCCTTGCCGATCATGCAACCACCAGCGTGAACGGAGCGACCGCTCCCCTCCGTGGAATGTTCATGCCCGAGGAGCCCCTGTTCGGCTTGTACAACCAAACCGCGAATGGCCCGTGGACGCTGCGCGTGGCCAATTTTTCCGTCTACAGCTCGGGCATGCTCAAATCCTGGACGATGTCCCTCTGCGTGCGTTAGCGCGGCGCACGCACGTGCCACGCGAGCGACGCACGAGGTAGAACGGTGGCAGGCAGCAGAACGCTATCGCATCGTCCGGGTTGGGGCTTCCCCCGGCTCAGCCCGTGCCCTCGTCGACGATCGCCTGGGTCGCGGCCTCCAGCCAACGGCGGGTGGAGGCGATGCGCGCATCGGAGAGCGGCTCCAGGGGCAAGAGCTTCCAGCTCGTGAGGAAGCCGGTCCAGAGGATGTTGAGCCGCGCCGCGCGCTCCTCGGCGTTCGGGGGTCCGAGCCACGCGGCCAGCGGCACCATCACCTTCGTCTGGAGAAATTCGATGCTCGCCGCGTGCGCCGCGGGGTCGGCCGCCGAGAGGATCATCATCGCCAGCGGGCCCGATGCGTCCTGCGTGTCGCAGAAGATGGCCACCATGTCCACGCCGAAGCGGCGCCGATCCCCGTGGAGCATCGGGGAGATGTCGATGATCCGCTCCAGCGTCGCTCGGTAGAGCCCCTCTTTCGAGCCGAAGTAGCGGCCGACGAGCGCAGAGTTCACCCCGGCGAGCTCGGCCACCTCGCGCACGCCGGTGTTCGTGAAGCCTCGTGTCGAGAACAGGGTCCGCGCGGCGTCGAGGATCGCGGTGCGCGTGCGGTCCGCATCGCGCTGCCGCGTCGGCTTCTTGGGCTCGGTGCGAGGCATGTACACGGTTGTTTACTTACGCCGAAGACAGAGGTATGTCCAGCCATGTACACAGTCGTGTACATGGCTGGTGGCTGTCGAGCCGAAAGGATGTGTGCGGATGGATGCGACGAAGAAGGGTGAGGCCGCTTTTTCTCCGGAGGCGTTGCAGGAGAAGTACCGGATCGAGCGGGAGAAACGGCTGCGCCCCGACGGCAGCACCCAGTACCTCGAGCTCAGCAAGGTGTACGCGGACTTCGACAAGGATCCCTACGTCGAGCCCGGGTTCACCCGTCCGGCGGTGACCGAGACGATCGACGTGCTCATCGTCGGCGGAGGTTTCGGCGGCATGCTCGCGGCGGTGCGGCTGCGCCAGGCGGGGGTTCATTCCTTCCGCGTCGTCGAGAAGGGCGGCGACTTCGGTGGCACCTGGTACTGGAACCGTTATCCGGGCGCCGCCTGCGACGTGGAATCCTACATCTACATGCCGCTGCTCGAAGAGACCGGCTACGTCCCGACGGAGAAGTACGCCAAGGCGACCGAGATCTTCGCCCACTGCCAGCGAATCGGCCGGCAATTCGACCTCTACAAGGCGGCGCTGTTCCAGACCGAGGTCGAGCAGATGGACTGGGACGAGGAGCAGCGGCGCTGGACGGTCACGACGAGCCGCGGCGACAAACTCGCGGCGCGGTTCGTGATCATCGCCGGGGGCATCCTCCACAAGGCGAAGCTGCCCGGCATCCCGGGAATCGAGACGTTCAAGGGGCACAGCTTCCACACGAGCCGTTGGGACTATGCCTATACCGGCGGCGGCCCCGCGGGCAGCATGACCCGGCTCGCCGACAAACGCGTGGGCATCATCGGGACGGGAGCGACCGCGATCCAGGCGATTCCCCACCTCGGTGCTTCGGCCAAGCAATTGTACGTCTTTCAGCGCACGCCGTCGGGCGTCGGCGAACGGAACAACCAGCCGACCGACGAGGCCTGGGCGAAGACGCTCGCGCCCGGCTGGCAACGGGAGCGCATGGTCAATTTCACCGCCATCGTCTCGGGTCGAAAGCAGGACGTCGACCTGGTGAAGGACGGCTGGACCTACATCTTCGACGACGCCGAGACCCGCGGCGCCCAGACCCCCGCGGAGGCGGCCAAGCTGCGCCAGCTCGCCGATTACCGCAAGATGGAGGAGATCCGCGGGCGGGTGGACTCCATCGTCAAGGATTCGGCGGCGGCCGAGGCGCTCAAGCCCTATTACAACCAGCTCTGCAAGCGTCCGTGCTTCCACGACGAATACCTGGAGACGTTCAACCGCCCGAACGTCGAGCTCGTCGATACCGACGGAAAGGGCGTGGAGCGAATCACGCCCACCGGCGTCGTCGTGAACGGCAAGGAATACCCCGTTGATTGCTTGATTTACTCCACGGGCTTCGAGGTCTCGAGCGAATACACCCGCCGGCTGGGCTTCGACATCCGCGGGCGCGGCGGCAAGTCCTTGCGCGAGAGCTGGGCCGAGGGCCCGACGACGCTCCACGGCATGCACACCCGCGGGTATCCGAACCTCTTGATCTTCAGCCCCACCCAGAGCGGCTGGGCGATCAACTTCGTCCACGTCCTCGACGAGCTGGCGCAGCACGCCGCCTACATCATCGAGCGTTGCCTCAAGCAAGGCGTCGAGACCATCGAGGCGACGGAGCAGGCGCAGCAGCAATGGTGGGAGGTGATCCTCGGCAGCCTCATGACGAACCCCATCGCCTTCGGCGGCCCCGAATGCACGCCCGGCTACTACAACAACGAGGGCATCCTCGCGATGAGCCTCGCGCGCTTCGCCGCGTTCAACGGCGGCACGCTCGAGTTCTTCGAGATCCTGCAGAACTGGCGCAAGGCCGACGATCTCGCGGGGCTGGAACGGACGCATGGCTGATCGGCAAGACGTGAACGCCTGAGCCCCCCGGAGGTCCCACCGTGTATCGATTCCCCTTCCCATCCCTGATCGCCTGCTTGCTGCTGGGATGCCAGCCCCCGGCCGCGGCTCCCCCGGCTGCTAAGCCCCCGGCCTCGCCACAGACGCCTCCCCAGGGCCCTTCCCAGGCCTATCGCAAAGAGGTGGTCGTGGCCGGCTCTCCTTTCCAGGGCGTCCATGGGCTGGCCCTCGACGGCCATGGGCACCTTTTGGCCAGCAATCTGCTCGGCCACTCCGTCCATTCCGTCGATTTGCGCAGCGGCGCGGTCTCCACCCTGGTGGGGCCTCCCCTCGGCGGCGCGGACGACGTAACCCTGGGGCCCGATGGATCCCTCTACTGGACTGGCTTTTTCTCCGGCCGGTTGATGCGGCGCATGCCGGATGGAACGACGCGCGTCCTCGCCAAGGATCTGCCGGGCCTCAACTCGCTGGCCTTCCGCCGCGACGGCAGGCTCTACATCACCCAGCTCGGCCGGGGGGTCGATGCGCTGTCGGAAGTGGATCCGGACGGGAACAAGCCTCCGCGCCAGGTCCTCGCCAATCCCGGCTTCCTCAACGGGTTCGAGTTTGGCACGGACGACCGGCTGTACGGCCCGATCCTGCTCAAGGGGCAAATCGTCCGCTTGAACGTGGACACCGGCGCCATGGAGGTCGTGGCGCAGGGTTTTGCCATGCCGACCGCCGTCAACTTCGACGCGCGCCGTGAGAATCTTTACGTGGTCGACGCGGCGCGCGGCGAGCTCGTCCGCGTCCGGGCCGCCACGGGAGAAAAGAAGGTCGTCGCGAATCTGCCCACCGGACTCGATAACCTGACCGTCGGCCCCGACGACCAGGTGTACGTGTCCAACATGGTGGACAACGACATCCGCGTCGTGAATCCCGCCGACGGTTCCATCCGGACCCTCGTCGAGGCGCGCTTGACCGTGCCCTCCGGCCTCGCGGTCGCGCCGGAGGATCCGGACGAGCGCCTGTACGTGGCGGATGTGTATGCCCTTCGCCGGGTGGGAGGGCGTGACGGGAAGATCTCCGAGACGACCCGTGTCCTCTCCACCCGGCTGAACTTCCCGATGCACGTGAGCCTGGGCGCGAAGCACGTGGTGCTGAGCAGCGCCTATCTCGCGAGCGTGCAGGTGCTGGATCGGGCCTCCGGGGAAATCCTGCGGACGATTCCCAACACGAATGGCATCCAGGGCGCGCTCGAGCTCGCCGATGGCACGCTGCTCGTCGCGGAGGCCCAAACGGGCAAGCTCGTGCGCATCGAACCCACCGAACCCGCGAAGAGCACGGTTCTGACCGAGGGATTGGAGGGACCCGTGGGGCTCGTGGCCGACACGGAGGCGAAAGAGCCTGGGGTCTATGTCACCGAGGTGCGCTCGGGGCGGGTGACCCGGGTGCGTTTGTCGGATGGATCCAAGCAGACGGTGGCCAGCGACCTTCAGGCGCCCGAGGGCATTGCCCGGCACCCCGACGGCGGATTGATCGTCGCCGAGGTGGGCCGCAAGCAACTTTTGCGTATCGATCCGGCCACGGGGCGCGCCACCGTGCTCGCGAGCGGCCTGCCCATCGGTTTGCCCGAGAGCGAGGGCCTGCCGCCGGGCTACGTCCCCACGGGCGTCGCCGTGGGTCGCTCGGGCACCATTTATCTATCGTCGGACATCGAGAGCGCGCTCTATCGATTCGTCCCAGCGCCCTGAAACCCCCTTGGGGAGGAGTGTACGGCCATGAAGGTCCGAAACAAGGTCGTCGTCGTGACCGGCGGCGGAAATGGCATAGGCAGGGGGCTCGTCCTCGGGCTTCTGTCGAAGGGCGCGAGCGTCGCCGCCGTCGACATCGACGCGTCTGCCCTCGAAGAGACCCTCGCGCTTTCAGGGCGCGATCGGGACAGGCTTTCCACCTACATCGTGAACATCACGGATCGGGACGCGGTGGATGCGCTCCCGGCCCAGGTCATCGCGCGCTTCGGGGCGGTGGACGGCATCATCAACAATGCGGGCATCATTCAACCGTTCGTCCGGCTACAGGATCTCGAGTATGCAGCGATCGATCGGGTGATGAACGTCAACCTGTTCGGGACGCTCTACATGACCAAGGCGTTCCTGCCGCACCTGCTCGCACGCCCGGAGGCGCACATCACGAACATCTCCAGCATGGGAGGCTTTCTTCCCGTCCCGGGACAAACGATTTACGGCGCCGCGAAGGCAGCCGTGAAACTCCTGACGGAGGGTTTGAACTCGGAGCTTTTGGGGACGAACGTGAAGGTCACGGTGGTGTTCCCGGGCGCGATTGGCACGAACATCGCGGTGAACTCGGGCGTGATGGATACCCTGCAGGTGAAGGAGGGAGCGGCGCCGGTGCCCAAGATGCTGGCGCCCGGCACCGCCGCGCAGATCATCCTCGACGGGATCGAAAACGACGCGTACCGCGTCTTGGTCGGGCCCGATGCCAGGCTCATGGATGCCATCTACAGGCTACACCCCCAGCGCGCGGCGCGATTCATCTACGACCAGATGCGCGCGTTGTTGCCGAAGTAACCGTCCTTTGGGGCAACTCCGGCCCCACGCCTCCCCCCGCTCGTCGAGCTGTCACATCGCCGCGACAGGTGTCATGGCCCGGTGTCATTCCGACGTGACACCCTGGCGTCCACACGGCGCAAGCCACCGCAAGAATCCCGGCGGTTCGGCGCACCGCCCTCCGCACCGACGTGGCACGGCGATTGCCAAGGGCCAGGCAGGGCCATGCGCGCCGCCGATGAACGGCGGGAGCCACGGCCCAGGAGCCGGACCCCCATGCGAATCGCATCCCTCATCGCCGGTCGATTGCTCGCCCCGAGCGTTCTCGTCGCCTCCGTCGCCCTCGGTGGCTGCGCCACCCTCGACGACGATGGAATCGCCGCCGAGGACAACAATGGTGCGGACCTCTCGGCGCAGGCCGACCTCGCGTCCCCCGACGGCGAGCTCGTGGCCACCCTACCTCTCCCCACGGAGCCGAGGTACAGTTCTACGCGCACGACGACGGCAGCTTCAGCGTCGCCGAGGTGGGGGATGCCCACCATCACACGGTCATGCAGCGCCCGGAGTTCGCCGAGGCGAACGCCTTCGACTTGTTCCGCGCCCTCGCAGCCCCGGAGCAGGAGATCCCCCGTCGCCTCGTCGCCTACCATGAGGCCATGCGCGCCGAAGCGACGCGGACGCCGACGGTCGACGGCACGCTCCCGCCGCAGGGCTGGCTCCTGAACGAGCTCAAGGCGACGCCCCAGCCCCAAAGCCTCCTCTCCGCCTGCGACGAGAGCATCCAGACCTTCGTGTGCGACGATGGAGGGGCCTCCTATCCCAGCGGCCCGGGCTGCTTCGCTTCCTATACGGGCACCTTGTCGTGGTACGACAACGCCCAGGCGATTCGTCGCTACCGCACCGGGTTCTGCACCACCGGCACCGTCGATGCGGACATCACGTATAGCTACGCAGGCCCCGGTGACTGCATCGTATTCAGACCGCTGTTCGGCCTTCGGTATGGCCTCTACTCCAGCATCAACTGGCAATATTGGTGGAGCGGCCCCAGCGGGGCCACCCCCCGGACCTACTCCAACCGTGTCGAATACGTGTCGGGCGACGGCTTCGCGTGGGGCGTGAGGGAGCAATACCACACGTCCTCGTCCTGCGATATCTGAGGCGAGGAGAACCCACCTCCACGAAGGGGTGACAAACGTCCTCCTTCCGAATACCGTCGCCGCGTGCGCTCCTCCCGCTCCCGCCTGGCCCTGCTCCTCCTCACGCTCGCCGCGTGCAGCGGCCCCGCTGCATCCGGAAAAACCCTGCCGCCGACCGCGCCCGCTGCATCGACGCCCGGGCCGACCGTCGCGACCGCCGCCCCCGCGGCCAGCGCCTCCCCTGCCGTCTCCCCCGCGCCCGTAAAGCTTGGTCAAGTCCGCCGCGTGGTCGCGGGGAGCAACCACACCTGCGCGCTCGGCGCCGAGGGCGTGGCCCGTTGCGTCGGGGAGAACGAGCACCAGCAGCTCGCCCCGGGATCCGCCGAAAATGCCCGCGTCGCCGACGTCGTGCTCGGGGAGCGTATCGTCGATATCGCGGCCGGATCCGGCTTCACGTGCGCGCTCACCGAAGCAGGCGCCGTGTCCTGCTGGGGCGGGGTGTACACCGATCCGACGACGAAGCGCGAGCGGCCCATCACCGGGGTCACGGACGCGACGGGGATCGTCGTCCAGAAAATGGTCGGCTGCGCCATCCTTCGTGACGGAGACGCAGCCTGCTGGGGCGACGCGACGTGGCTCGGCAAGAGCGGGAACCCCTCCGAAACCTCGGCGATTCGGCTCGGGCTCAACGACGTCACGTCAATCGCTCCAGCGGAAGGTTACGTATGCGTCACGCGGAAGGGCGGCGCGGCGCAATGCAAAGGCGACCTCCCGTGGAAGGAGGACACGGCGGCGACGTGGGTGCCCGTCTCCGCGAAAAAGGGCGCGGGCGCGGCGCCATTTCGGCGCGTCTCCGCCGCGGGGAGCCACGCCTGCTTCGAGACAGACGGTGCGCCGCTCTGCCTGGGCACCGATTTCCAGGGGACCCTCCTCCCCGAGCTCGACATGCCTGCGTTCGCGCGCGGCGCGCGCCGGGTGCAGGCGGGGGGCGGGCGCGTCTGCGCGATCGACGCGATCGGTCGCGTGGCTTGCTGGGGACATGCTTATCATGGCGAAACTGGCATCGATCCGGACGCGCCGCTCGTGGGCGGCGCCGTGCCCGTCGTGGGCGTGAGCGACGCCGTCGATCTCGCGCTCTCGGACGACCATACCTGCGCGCTCGAATCGGACGGCGACGTGTTTTGCTGGGGCCTCAACCGAGAGGGCCAGCTCGGCGACGGCAAACCCCTCCACCGGGCGACCCCCGTGGACGTCGGCGTCTTTCGGGGCGTGACGGACATCCAGGGCGGGTCGAGCGAGACGTGTCTCCTCGCCGGCGGCGACATCTCCTGCTGGGGTGGCGACAACGGCCCCGGTCCATGGCCGCAGAAAGCGAGCTTTCCTGACCGGGTCGTTTCCATGGACCTGGGTCAAATCACCGTATGCGGGCTCCTGCCGGGCGGCGACGTACGTTGCGGGTTCTTCAACAAGGTCGACCGTTGCAAGGACCAGGACAACCGTCGGCATTGCACCCTCGCGTCGCACTGGGACAGCGACCGGCTGCCGGCCTTGCCTGGCAAGGCGACCGATTTCGCCACGGATCGCATCAACAACGTGTGCGCCCTCGTCGGCGGCGATGCGCATTGTCTGTTTTACCTCGGTGAGGCCGGCGGGTATCACGGCGATACGTGGCAAAAGGTGCCGCGCGTGTCGGGCGCGGTCTCGATCGAGGCCACGGCCGAGTCGATGTGCGTGATTGAGGGCGCCGATCGCCACGTCGCCTGTTTCCACGATCATCGCTTCGATGCGGATCAGGATTTCGCCGAGGAAGCGCCGAACCCGAAGGTCACGAAGATCGCAGGCCTCACCGGCGTGACCGCCCTGGCCGGCGGCGCCTCGACGTTCTGCGCCCTGGCCGGCGGCGCGCTGCGCTGCTTCGAGCCGGACGTCGAGCGGGGCACGCCGACGATCAGGCCGACCTCGGCCGTCGCGATCGACGGTCTCCCGCAGGCGGATGCGATTGCAGGCGCAGACGACATGTTTTGCGCGATCCACGCGGGAAAGGTCCATTGTTGGGAAATGTACCGCCCGGGGACCGTGAAGACGGTGCCGCTGCCGCGACCGGCGACGCGGCTCGGCGTCGGATACGAACACGCGTGCGCGCTCACGGACGACGAGCATTTGTGGTGCTGGGGGCACGACGAAGGCGGGCAGCTCGGTGTCGGGCGCGTCGCGATGTCGTATCGGCCGATCCGGGCGGAGGTGTTGCGGTAGCCGCGCTCCCGCCCGGCGCGCGGATCTGCCATCCTCGTGTCGATGCCGAAGTCGATTCTTTCTCTTCACGCCCTCGCCCTCTCCACGACCCTGGCCGGTTGCTTCTCGGGGGATCCCACAACCATCGAAGAAGCCGCGAAACGCGCCGCGCAGTTCGACTTCACCTGCGAGACCTTCGACGTGACGCCGGGCCTTCAGCCCATGCCCACAGGCGGCGAGGACGACGCGGATCACCAGGACGTCCTCGTGAGCGGGTGCGGCCGCTCGGCCATCTACGCCTGCTCTCGGAGCGAATTCACACGCGACTGGTACTGCTCCCTGACCGATCAAGTCCCTGGCTGAGGGAGCCGTACAGCTCGCGCCCCTTCCCTGTTGAACCCGCCCCCGAGCGGCGCGATACCTCCCCGCATGCCGCACATCTTGATCGTCGAGGACGAGCCCGCGATCGCCGAGTCCCTCGCGTACGCCCTTCGTCGCGACGGCTTCGGCGTCACCCTCGCCGGCACCCTCGCAGGCGCTGAGCGCTCCCTCGACGCCGCCTCCCTCGTCCTGCTCGATCTCATGCTCCCCGACGGCAGCGGCTTCGACCTCATCGGCAAGGTCCGCAGGAGCGGACTCGGCACGCCCATCATCGTCCTCACGAGCCGCGACGACGAAGCCGACCGCGTCGCCGCCCTCGAAACCGGCGCCGACGACTACGTCACCAAACCCTTCTCCACCCGCGAGATCGTCGCCCGCGTCCGCGCCGTCCTCCGCCGCGTCGCCCCGCCCGCCCCCCTCAGCACCACGCCGCCTCCGGCGGCCGCGCCCACACCCGCGCCGCCTCCCGCCGCCACGTCCGCCACCCCCTCCACCGCCGCGCCCCAGCCGCTCTCCGTCGACGAGGCCACCCGCAGGGCCTACGTCCACGACCGCGAGGTCGAGCTCACGCGCGTCGAGTTCGATCTGCTCGCTTGCTTGCTCGCGGCGCCCGGCCGCGTCTTCACGCGTGCGCAGCTCATCGACCGCGTGTGGGGCGACGGCTTCGCCATCTCCGACCGCACCATCGACTCGCACGTAAAGGGCCTTCGCCGCAAGGTCGAGTCGGCCGGCGGAAACCCGGCCTTCATCGAGACCGTGCGCGGCGTCGGCTACCGCGTCACCGACAGGCCCGCGGCGCCTCCGCCGGGCACCCCGGATGCCCCGTGATTCGCCTCCTCGTCGCCTCTGCCTCGGCCGTCGGCCTCATCCTCCTCGTCGCCTACGTCGCCTCGCGCATCGTCCGCGCCCGCACCCGCGGCACGAGCATCCGCCTCCAGGTCTTCCTCGCCCTCGCCGGCATCGTCGGCGCGTTCGCGTTTGGCCTCGGCCTCCTCGTCCTCGATCGCATCGAGGCCCGCGCCACCCTCCTCGCCGAGGACGCCGCGCGTGACGAGGCCGCCGCGATCGCCGCCGTCGTGGGCGGGGAGCTCGATGCCCGCGGCGCTTCCCTCGGCGACGTCGGCGGCCGCATCGCCCGGTCCGCCGATCCCGACGCCCTCCACTTCTCCCTCCTCGATCCCGGCGGCCGCCCCGTCTTCCGCGCCGGCCCGGCCCGGGGCGAGCCCGGCACCGTCTTCGTCACGGCGCCCATCCTCGTGCAGAGCCACGTCGTCGGCCAGGTCGAGGTCGTCAAGCCGACCCTCGTCATCACCCGCACCCTCACCGACTTCGCGCCCACGGTCCTCGCGATCAGCCTCGTGCTCGGCGCCGCCGCGGCGGCCGCCGCCGTCCTCATCGGCCGCGCCATTGCCCGGCCCATCGAGGCCCTCACCGACTTTGCCGTCCGCGTCAGCGAGGGCGAGCGACGCGCGCCGCCGCCCCCGGCGTTCGGCCGCGAGGTGCAGCGCCTCTCGCGTGCCATCGACTCCATGCGCCGCCAGCTCGAAGGCCGCCCCTTCGTCGAGACCTTCGCGGCCGACCTCTCGCACGAGCTCAAGAACCCGGTCGCGGCCATCCGCGCGAGCGCCGAGGTCCTCGCCGACGGCGCGCTCGAGGAGCCGGAGGAGGCCGCGCGTTTCGTCGGCCGCATCCAGCAAGCGACGGAGCGCATCGAAGCGCTGCTCGGCGACCTCTTGAACCTCGCGCGCATCGAAGCGCGCGGCGTCGAGGACGCCGCCGTCGTCGATCTCGACAAGCTCGCCCGGGACGCCGCGGCGCAGGCCCGCGAGCGTGGCGCGATCGTGCGCGTCTCCACCCACGGCGCCGCCACCGTCCGCGGCAGCGCCCTCTGGCTTTCCCGGGCCCTCGAGAACCTGCTCGACAACGCCGTCACGCACGGCGAGCCCAGCGAGGAGATCCACGTTTCGCTCCTGCGCGAAGGCGACGAAGTGCGCTTCACCGTGCGGAGCCGCGGCCGCATCCATCCGCACGTCGCCGGCCGCCTGTTCCGTCGTTTCGTCACGACGCGCGTGGAGAACGGCGGAACGGGCCTCGGCCTCGCGATCGTGCGCGCCATCGCCGAGGCCCACAGCGGCTCTGCGGAGTGCGCCGAGAGCGGCCCGCCCGAGGTCTCCTTCCGGATCACGCTGCCCGCCGCGAAGATTCTGTAACACAATCCACACAGTCCTCCGTTCCCGCGTGGGAGTTCTCCATGGAGCCTCCACGAATGCACCACGGCGGTTCCGTGGACGTGGGTGGTTGCATGGTGCATCCTCAGGCCGCACGGCTCGAAGGTATCCCCATGAACGAACGCTCGCTCCCTCAGCACATCGCGATCATCCTCGACGGCAACGGCCGCTGGGCCACGTCGCGCGGACTTCCTCGCACGAAGGGGCATGAGGCTGGATCGCACAAGGTCCGCCTCGCGGTACGCGCCTGCCACGATCGGAAGATCCCGGTGCTGACGCTCTACGCGTTCAGCGCGGCGAACTGGAACCGCCCGGGTGAGGAGGTGGGGAACCTGATGCGCATCTGTCGCGACTTCGCCGAGGAAGCGCACGACGATCTCGTGGCGCGTGGGGTGCGCGTGGTCGTGGTGGGCGACATCGACGACGAGGTCCCGACGGCGACGCGGAAGGCGACGGAGCGGCTCATCGCGAACACGGCGGGCGGGACGTCGATGACGCTGGCGCTGGCGCTGAACTACGGCGGCCGTCGCGACATGGTGAGCGCGATGCGGGCGGTGGCGGCGCAGGCGCGCGCGGGGCTGCTCCTGCCGGAGGACATCGACGCGCAGTCGCTGCGGCGCTTCCTGAGCACGAGCGAGCTGCCGGACGCGGATCTCGTGATCCGGACGGGCGGCGAGCAACGGCTGAGTGATTTCCTGCCCTTCGAGGCAGCGTTCGCCGAGCTCTTCTTCACGGACACGCTCTGGCCGGACTTCTCGGAGGCGACGCTCGACGACGCGCTCGCGTTCTACGCGCGCCGCCAGCGCCGCTTCGGTCGAACGGACGAACAGGTCCGGCGCTCGGCGGAAGTCTGAACGGTCTTTTCAGACGGCCCGCGACCGTTTATGCTCGTGCGCGAACGCGAAAGCGAGCGCCCGTAGCTCAGCTGGATAGAGCGACGGCCTTCTAAGCCGTTGGTCGCAGGTTCGAGTCCTGCCGGGCGCGCAGCCTCACCTCTGAACAATTCACTGGGTCATGACCCCTCTCGGGAGGGTCCACCATCCCCCAGCATGGGCCGTCGCTGGGGCCCTCTCGGGCTTCGCGTAGGCAACGGGTGGGAAACGACTTGGGCTGCCCCGATGGCCTTCGGTCGCGTTCGCACGCGAGCCCCCTGAGGCCGGTCCCCCCAACCTGCCGGATCACGTTACGGAGGCCGATGGTCTCCGTATTCACCTTGACGGACCGTGTTACCCAGGATCCCAGTCTACGTGCCCAAGCCCCCCGGTTCGCGCCAACCGAGGGGACGGCTCGACATCGCCAGCAGCGAGGAAGTGTCACCCGAGGTCCCGGTCTGAAGTCCACCCCGCCCTCGCGGAACGCCACCACGCCCTCGCGGAACGCCACCACGCCCTCGCGGAACGCCACTACGCCCTCGCGGGACGCCACCCCGCCCTCGCGGGACGCCACCACGCCCTCGCGGAACGCCACCACGCCCTCGCGGAATGCCACCACGCCCTCACGGGACGCCACCACGCCCTCGCCGGACGCCACCACGCCCTCGCGGAACGCCACCACGCCCTCGCGGAACGCCACCCCGCCCTCGCGGGACGCCACCACGCCCTCGCGGGACGTCACCCCGCCCTCGCGGAACGCCACTCCGCCCTTGCGGAATGAGACCCCGCAGCCGCAGCCGGACGGCTCCGCATGCGCTGAATGTGGATGGGACGGGCGGGGGGTTGCGCAGGAGATCGGCGACCCGAAGGTTGACCAGCGCGTCCACGGTGGGGCGCAGACGGAATCAAGGGGGGCGACGTGGGGGCGCGCCGTCCCTGGGTAGGCGCTGCGTTCGTCCAGACAGAACACTTGGCGCGTACCAGGCTCCGTAGCGCGCGCCCCGCGCGCCCGTCTCACGGCGGTGCCAGCCGGTTCTCTCAATGATAGAATGGTGCGATGAAGCGACCTTCAAGGGCTCCTTGGCGTGCGGATCTGCCCGCATTCGCCGAGCGCGCAGGCTTCTCGCGTCGAGATCTCCTCAAACTCATCGGCGCATCGTCGCTCCACGCGATCGGCGCGCGCTCTCTCGCCGGTTGCAGTGTGGACGAGACGATCTCGCCGCTCCCCGAGGTCTATGACTACGTCGTCGTCGGCGCCGGATCCGCCGGGTGCCCGCTCGTCGCGCGCCTGCTCTCGGAGCCGGGCGTCACGGTGCTGCTCGTCGAGGCAGGCGGCAGCAACGATCGCGAGGACATTCGCGATTTCACGCAATCGTGGAAGCTCACGCAGCCGGACTCCGGGGTCGATTGGGGGTATACGTCCGAACCGCAGCCCGAGCTCTTGGACAGGGCGCAGTCCTACGCCGCGGGCAAGGTGCTCGGAGGCTCGAGCTCGATCAACGGGATGGTCTGGGTGCGCGGCCATCGAGACGATTTCGATGGCTGGGCTGCCCAGGGGTGCACGGGCTGGGGCTATGAGAGCGTGCTGCCGTCGTTCATGACGCTGGAGACCTACACGGCCGGCGATCCCGCCTACCACGGCACCATGGGCCCGATGGTCCCGACCACGGAGTTTACCTCGAAAAATGACCTCTCCAAGGGCGTACTCGATGCCGTCATGAAGTTGGGGTATCCGCTGAACCAGGATTACAACGGCGCCTCGCCCTACGGGGTCGGGTTTACGCAGCTCAACGTCGACGTCAAAACGGGGGCTCGGCAGGACGCGTTCACGAAGTTCGTGAAGCCGCTCCTCTCGAATCTCAACCTGACGCTCAAGACACTGGCGCGCGTCAAGCGCATCACATTCGATCCAAACCGGAAGGTCGACAAGGTCCTCATCGACGTGAATGGCGCCGAGATCGCCGTCCGGGCGAGGCGGGACGTCGTGCTCTGCACGGGCACGGTCCATACGCCCCAGCTCCTCATGCTCTCTGGGATCGGGAGCGCCGCCGAGCTCGCGATGTTCGGGATCGAGCACGTCGCCGACGTGCCCGGCGTCGGGCAGAACCTGCAAGATCACCTGATCTCGGTGGTCGTCAAGAAGCTCAGGATGCCGAACGCGCCGAGCCACATCACGACCATGGACGTGTCGATTTTCACGAACGGAGCGCCCGGCGCCGTGAACGGTCCGCCTCGGTTCGAGGTCCAGTCCTATTATATGCGCCATGGCTGGAGCGACTATCCATCGGAGGCGCTCGCGCTCGGCTGCATCAACCTTCACCCCACGAGCCGTGGCCAGGTCAAGCTGCGCTCGGCCGATCCTCGCGAGGCGCCGATCATCGAGCCGAATTTCCTGAGCACAGCGGAGGACTGGGCCACGCAACTCGAGGGCTACAAGATGATCCGCCAGATCCTCAACGCCCCGGAGCTTTTGGCCTGGGTCGAGGACGCCGAGCACACGCCGGGGCCGACCGTGGTCACGGACGATCAGCTCAGGGAGGCGTTGCGCAAATACTCCGAGGCCGACTTTCACCCGGTCGGCACGTGCAAGATGGGCGTCGATCCGAGCGCGGTGGTAGACCCAGAGCTCCGCGTGCGTGGCGTGACCGGCCTGCGCGTCGCGGGCGCGGCGATCATGCCAACCATCGTGTCCGGCAATACGAACGCGGCCTCGATGATGATCGGAGACCGCTGCGCGCGGCTGATGCTCGGCAAAGGGTAGGCGATCGGCCAGCGGCGCTCGCAAGCGGTCCGACCAGCCGTGAAGGGGGGAGCAGGACCGCCTGGAAGTTGGCCCCCTCGCGAACGGGGAGCGGAAGATCGGCCACCATGCCGCCGACTCCGCCGAAGAAGCTCAACGAATCCTCGAGGACACGGCCGCCGCACCCGGCCACCCTGGTCCAGCGGAAGACGCCTCACCCGGCCACCGTGGCGCAGAGGACACCGCGCCCGGCGCCGTCGGCGCCGCCCCCGCACCCGGCGATGGTGCAGCCGAAACGGCCCCCGGCGACGGCGCAGGGCAAGGGATGGCCAGCCCATGCAGCCACGGTGGCGCAGCCGATGCGGCTCTGGGAAGGCATCAAGAGCGTGGCGACCTCGATCCTCGACGACGTCCTCAACCCGCTCGAATTGCCCCAGTACACCTATTGTATGTGCCTGGTCCTCAATACGACGGACGAGAGCACGCTCCTCGATGGGTTTCTCTACCGATCGATCCTCTCCGGCATGAAGGGTACGTGGGAGAAGCATCACGACCCGGGCACGTTTCATTACCTGTGTCCGTATGACGACGAGCACAAGTTCACGAAAAGCTTCGGGGACGCGTTGTCCATCGACGTCGGCCCGCGTCCGCTCATCATCGTGACGGGACACTGCAGGCCCGGGAGCAAGAGCATCACCAGCGATGGCGGCGGACACAAGTTCGACCTTCAAGACGTCTACAACATCGTCTCCCCGTTCCTACCCGACCGGATCGCCACCGTGTTTCATTCGCAATGCTCCACGGGGCTGCCGGATGGCGAGAAGCCGTCCTTTCAAGCAAGATTCGACAAATTTCTGTACGAGTACATGTCGGCGTACCGGTATTATTCGATCGGCACATTGAGCACCTCCGTCCCGTTCTTGGGCAAGCTCCACGCGGCGGGGCTCACGTTCGCGTACAAGGGGACGCCGCTCTCGCAGGCACAATACCTCGATCAGTTGCAAGCCTTCGCGGGCACCTGACGAAGCGTCACATCGCGACCCTTTTCGATCGACACGTCGCGCTGGCCCAGCGGCTCGGTGGAGCCCTGCACGACGCGTGCGAAGAGCCGCACGCGCCGTCTCAGCCGAGCGATTCGCGCTGGCCGAGCGGGCGCCCGGGCCGGTGGTCGTAGCTGCTCGGCCAGCGAAAACCCACGACGGCGAGCGAGAGGCTCGGGGACAGGCTCCATACCTCGTGCCACCAGCCGACCGGGATGAACAACGCATCTCCCGGCGCGAGCTCCACTTCGTGGACGAGCTCGGGGTGGGCTCGACGAACCTCGTCGCTCGTGTGCGAGGCGTAGAAACCCGTGGCCGCATCCGCGACCATCGTCACGCTGGGCGGCACGAGGGCGACGCGCTTCTTGCCGAGGACCTGGCAAAAGAAGTTGTTGGTCCCGTCGTGGTGCAGTTTCGTGTGCGTGCCCGCGGGCCCGAGCCAAAAGGAGATGGCCCCCCGGCGCGGCGGCGGGAAGAGATCGGGGGGCAGCTCGATCTCCTCCAGCAATTGCCCGAGCGAGGTGTCCTCGAAGGCCCGGTTGCGCGCGACGAGGTAGACGTCGTCGTCGACCGTGGTCGTGACGATATCGAGGTAGTCTCCGAACGGCATCTTCGCCCGCAGCTCCGTGAATTCGAGGTCGGGGCGCGCGTGCCTGGTTCGATCGCGGGCCACCTCGACCTCCACGTCGGCGAACCGTCGCCGGAGGTCCTCGAAGCGAAAGCGCGGGGGCCGTGGCCATTGCTCCACGTACCCTCGCACCACGAGAGGCGTATTGCCGATCCAGTGCTGGCGATGAAATACGTCGGCCGGCGGGCACCACGAGACCTCCACGAGCGCGCCAGCATCTCGCCCGACGAGCCGTGGGAGCCGACATATCTCGCGAGCGCGGGCGCGCTCGTCAATGGCGCGGACATAGGCCGGCGTGAGCGGCGAATGCTCGATCTCGTCGAGCGCATTCTCGACCACCGCCACGGGAAGACCTGCCCCGGAGAGCGTCGCGACGATGTCGCGGGGCGCCATGCCACGCGCGAGGTTCAGCACGATCCAATCGAGCGCGTCGGCGGAGAGCCTCTTCGCCGCTCGCCCGGACCTCGCGGTTGCCTGCGGAGAAGGGATGCCGCGCGTCCTGAACCGAGAGATGCCGCCCATCGGCGATGGCTTACTTGGCCTCCGGGGGTTGGGGCGACATGCCCCCGCCGGCTGGATTGGGTTGAGGCGGGATGGCGCCGCCCGCTCCGCCTGCACCACCGCCGCCGCCGACGCCACCGACGCCCCCGCCGCCGCCCGGCCCGGGCTGCGGTGGGATCACGCCACCCGCACCGCCGATGCCCCCGCCGCCGCCCGGCCCCGGCTGCGGTGGGATCACGCCACCCGCGCCGCCCGTGCCCCCTCCCCCGCCCGGCCCGGTCGAGCTCGACGTCGGATCCGGCGCCTGCGGCGGAATGTCGCCACCTCCGCCCGTCGTGTCACTGCTGCACCCCGGCAAGAGCGCCGCCGTGAGCGCAGCGGCTTGCCCGGCGCGGACGAGGAGGGACGTGAGCGGGAGCGGGGTCGGCGGGACGCGCTTCATTCTTTGACAGATACCAGCCAATTTGCAGGGCCGTCAACCGCCCGTTCGCGCATCACCCCCCCCATCGAATCACGGCAGCCGAGGAACCAGCGATCGAAGTCGTCAAGCGTCCGAACGCGCTGCGGGGCTTCGTTGCATTGCCGAAACGGTGGGTCGGCGTGACGCTCTACGCGCCGCTTTTTCGCTTGGCTGGCGCCTTCTTCGCCGGCGCCTTCTTCGCCGGCGCCTTCTTCGTCGATGCGACCTTCTTCGCCGGCGCTTTCTTCTTCGCCGCCGCCCCACCCCCGGCGAGCGCCTCCACCAGGAAGTCCCTCACGAGCGCCGTGATTGCATCGGCAGGCGCCTTCGGGCGCTTGCACTTCACATCGACCGACGTCGGGTCCAGCGCCCAGCCCTTGCCCTCGGCGCCGAGGAGCTCGGTCACCTCTCGCAGCGTTTGGCATTGCGGCGGGTCGCTGTGGATCGCCGCCATCCAGAAGGGCTCGGACATGCCCTCGAGGACGTTCACCGAGCCGGAGCGAAGGGTCTTGCCGCGAACGAGACGGAACCGGATCGCGAGCGACGGCTGCTTCACGCTTGCCGCAAGGCGCTGCAAGAGCCGCGTCGCGGGCCCGAAGCTCCGGTCGTCGCCGGGAAAGCCCGACGCCGGCACGCGCGCGACGAGCGCCTCGATCCCCTCCGGGGACCGGGGCGCGGCGGCGGCGAGCTCGGTCGCAAGACGCGTCGGCGACAAGCCTTTGAACAGGGTCGCAAGGTCGGACGACTCCACGCTGAAGGCGGCCACGACGAGGCCATGCCGATGATAGTGCCGCAGCTCGTTCTTGCCGAGATCGAAGTCGCTGGTCGCGTAGGAAAGGCCCATGTACTTGCGGTACTCACGCCCGGAGCCTTCGCCGTCGATGTGCAGCCCGCTCCACTCGACGAGGTCGTCGAACGCCTCCTCCGAGGGGGAAGCGAGCACGAAGAACCAGGCCAGCGCGCGCGCTTCCGCGTTTCCAACCACCCACCGGGTCCAGCGTCCTTCGGCGACCTCGGCTTCGTTCGAGAGCAGATCCCACAGGTCGTTCAACGGGTAAGGCAGCGCGTCGCGGCCCTTTCGAGGAGGCCCGTACGCGAACGGCTCGCCGCGGCCGTGCTTCTGGTCCCAGGCGGCATGCCAGCGCCGCCACGCCGGCTCGAACAACCCGCGAGGGTCGGGAGGCAGGATCTCCCAGCCAGCGGGCAGCTTCAGGGTCGCGCGATTCGAGAGATCGAGGGTGTTCACGAGGAGCCGCTCCTCCCGCACCAAGGTCGGTCGGGGGCGGCGAGCCTACGGGACCAGCATCGGGATTTCCACCGGTTTGAAGCTCCGTATACCGCTGCGTCCGCCGGCTGCCACACCCCGTTCCTTCTTCGCTCCTGCTCGTGCGGGCAGCCGGCGCGTGACGAACGAAGGCCGTCCAGCGTCAGCGATAGACAGCGGGTGCGTTTTCGGATTGCACGAGCAGGGTGGTCATTTGATGCTCATGCGTGAACGCGACGCGGCAGTGGACGATGCGGCCGCGGAACCTGGCGAGCGTGTGGAGATCGCGGCGCACCTCCAGGGACTCCGGATGTTCGCGACGAATCACGGAACTCTTCTCTCGGTAGAACAAGTCGTCCGAATAGATCACGCCGGTGTCGACCACTTGCAGCCAGGTGCCCTCGTAGTCGTTCGAGAACATGCCGCCCTTTTGCTGCGCGATCCATACGTCGACCAGGGTGCCGTTCGCGAGGGGGACGGCCCCTTGCATGTCGATACGCATGACGTTGTTCGGCGCGCTCATGGTTCGACCTCTACACCGAGCACCTGGGACAAGTACACCCATCCCCGATGGAACGCGCCGCTGCGCGCGGCCCCTGCGGTCAGCCGCCCTTGCAGACGTCAGCGCAGGTGCTCGTCGCATCGACACACGCGGAGGACGCGCAGTCCGAATCGGAGGAGCAGGGCGCGCCTACGGTGCCGAGCGGCGCGCACATGGAACCCTTGCACGTCGTGCCGGCCGCGCAGTCTTCGTCCGACGCGCATGGACCGCCCGCCTGCTCGCGCGCCTGACACGTGTCGTCCTGAGCACAGCGAAGCTCCTTTTGGCAGTCGACGCTCCCCTTGCACGACCCGCCGACGGCGAGCCGCGGCGCGCACGTCCCCGTGTCGCACCGGAGCGCCTCTTCGCAGTCGAACGTCGCCGAGCATGGCTCTCCGGCCGCCCCCTTCGCTTTGCACGCGGACGTCGACTGCCCGCTCGAATCGACGTTGCGCACGCAGCGGTCGCGGGCGCAGTCCCAGTTCGTGCCGCAGGCCTCGCCCTCGGGCACGGAGCCGTCCCATGCATCGATGCAGGACGGCGTGAACTTCTCGTCCACGCCCAAAAGCGCGCCCAGGATTTCAAGTTCGGCGCAGGGGGCGGCGCCCACCTCGGCGAGGCACGCCTCCGCCTTTTCCGGGACGAAGATGCCCTTCACCTCGCCTCCACCGCCGATGGCAATGAAAATCGCGTGGAGGTCCGAGGCGCACGCCTCGGCGGAGCCCGCGTCCAGGCCGCGCGCGGCCCGGGCCGCCGCGTCGCAGCACGCGAACGTGCGGTCGCAGAGTGCCTTCACATACCTGGAGATAAAATCGCTGTCTGTCGGCTCCGGTCCTCCGCTGCTGGCCGGCGTCTTGTCATCCTCGCATCCAGACGCGGCGGACATCACGACGGCGACGGCCGAAAAAAGCGTCACGAGCATGACATGTCGATGCACGCGCATGAACAACCTCCTGGGCTTGATCTTATAGGGATCGCCGGGGCCAAGCCAGCGTGAGCCCATTCCCGACGTCAACGCCCGGCCCCGGCGGCGAAGCGCGGGCGCTCGACGTCACCCGCCTCGAAGGAGAAGCCCGCGTTGTAGATGAAACGGACGAGGGGCGCGCGATCCACATCGCGCGGACGTTCCTGGAGCGGAAGCGGAACTTATCACACATCCTCGGCAACGATCAGGCTTGGATACGAATACTTGCCGTCCGCGGTCACCCTGGCGAGGCAATAAAATCTCCAGACCCCAACGTGATCTTTGAAGCCGTAGACGAGACCACGATTGGTAACTTCCTTGTCTTTCTTATCGTACCCGTTGGGCCATGTGAAGAGTCCCCATGTGTAATCCATCGGCACATATTGCCCGCCTGCCGCGACGATATCGCCGTCGAGCTTCAATTTGACGGTGTCGTTCATTTGCGTGTACGTGTCGGCCGTCACGTGGAGAATGCCCGTCGGGGCGATCACGACCACGCACCCGGACAGGGGCACGGTCATGAAGCAATTTATTCCCGAGCTATCCAGCTCGTCCCACGATACGAAGTTCGTCGCCAGGCTCCACGGGAGCCAGTACACGCGGAATGCGCCGAGCGATTGTTTCGTGGCGACCTTGAGGTCGATGATCGTACCCTGTTCGAGGGTCGCCGATACCCAGATGACGCCCATGGGCATCGAGGCGCCTCCGATCAGACGGAGATCGTGCCTGAAGACCAGGGGCGCATCCACCAAGCCCGCCACCTGGCCCGCGAATGCGCTCAAATTGAGGACGACCGGGGGCGGCTCGGGAGCCTCGTTGTCGAGGCCGTCGATGTCCCCGAAGAGGCTCATCTCTCCGAAGTCGTCGTCCGCTCGCTGAATCGTGGTCGACCTCTGCACCGCCAGCATGCTCTTCCCCTTTCCCTCCGGGCGCACAACCCGCGCACGCAGGGCCTTCTTGGGCGAGCCCGATTTTCCGAGGAGCTGCACCGCGCCCGTGCGCGAGGATGTGGCCAGGTGCGGGGGCGCCTCTCTCCTTTGCACCACCGTCGCCGGATGAGGCGGGCGCGCGTCCGCCGCCGCGCCCTTGGCCGGATGCGGCATCTTCGGCTGCGTGATCGTCGCCGAATGGGGCGATCGCTGTAGAATGGCCTGAGGCTTCTTCGGAGGGTGGAACGGCATGGCGTCGGAGGCTCGGCGCCAGCATCCCTTGCGCATCGCTGCGGGCCAAGATTCCGGGCGGCCTCGGCCGGAGAGAGAGCTCAGCTCGGCACGTTCGACGGGCCGCAGCCACCGGCGATCGCCGACGGCCCAGGGACCGGCGTACACGCCGATCGCCACCGCCACGATGATACCAATGATCGTCCAGACGGAAGAGCGTCACGAGAGATCCTCTCGTCGAGGGGCGCGCGAGCGAAGATGCACGAGGTCGTCGAGGAGCGCATCTTCGGCCAGTTTTCAGGCTCGACCTGATCCTCTGTGCCCTCCGCGCGAGCCCCTGTGCCCTTCGCGCGAGCCACTGTGCCCTTCGCGCGAGCCGCTGTGCCCTTCGCGCGAGCCGCTGTGCCCTTCGCGCGAGCCACTGTGCCCTTCGCGCGAGCCACTGTGCCCTTCGCGCGAGCCACTGTGCCCTTCGCGCGAGCCACTGTGCCCTTCGCGCGAGCCGCTGTGCCCTTCGCGCGAGCCGCTGTGCCCTTCGCGCGAGCCTCTGTGCCCTTCGCGCGAGCCACTGTGCCCTTCGCGCGAGCCACTGTGCCCTTCGCGCGAGCCACTGTGCCCTTCGCGCGAGCCACTGTGCCCTTCGCACGAGCTG
>NZ_JARZHI010000041.1:0-93431 GCF_029946465.1 Polyangium sorediatum | reverse complement strand
TGGCGCAAAACAAAGCCGGCGACGCCGAGATCCAGGCACGGCTCGCCGTCCGCGTGGCGCTCGAAAAGGCATACGGGATGCTCCGCGCCGCATTCCCGGGGCAACGCAAGCTCGTCGAGTCGTTCTTCTTGCGCCGCGAGCGCAGCGCCAAGAAGGGCGGAGGCGAGAGCGGGGGCGCGGGGAACGAGGGCTGATCGCCGAAACCTCGCTTTCGTCGCTGGCAAATTCTGCCCCGAGAACCGGATCCCGTCTTCGTGCATGCGCGAACGACGCACAGGAGCCCCCAACCCGCACCTCTCGCCCCTCCGAACTCCGCACCGGACGAGCGCGACGCCATTCGGAATCGGAAAATCGTCGCGCCCGACGCGCCCGGCGCCCCTCGCGCACGCCCGAACGACGCGCCGGGGCTCCTGTGCATCGTTCGGACATTTCCAAACGTGACGCACACCACTCCTGTGCATCGTTCGAGCATGTCCGAAGGACGCACCGGGAGACCGTCGCGGGATTTGCGCGCGTCCGAAGGCGGAAACCTGCTTTCATGCCGTGATTTGCCGGCCTCCAGGGCGAAATCTGGCGAGGGCGGGTGCCTGGGGCCGAATGGTTGCGTTCCTTTCGGGGCCCATGGCAAAAGGCTCGACGGGAAGAACGCAGTCCCGCTCACCGCCGCGGGCGTGGCTGGCGCGTGCCCGTGCTCATTGAAGGGTCTGCCGATGCTTCGTCGCGTCTTCGCCTGGTGCTTGCTGCCGATCCTTCTCGTCTTGTGCGCGCCGAGCGTCGCGCGTGCGCTCACGTTCCGCGTCTGCGTCAAGCCACCAAATGTCCCGCCCGGCGTGAACCAGTGGGCCTATGACCTGGGGGCGGCGACGGTGTGGACCACCAAAAGCCAGGTGGAGTTCACGCAGAAGGCCGAGGGGCATGCCGTTTACATCTACGATCCTTATGTGGGGCCCGAGAGCGTCCGGCTCTTGCCGATCCCGTACAACAAGCTGAAGTGCCCGCCGCCGCCGCCGCGGCCGGAACCAGCGAAGGTGCCGGCCGAAGAGAAAAAGGCAGCGGCGCCAGCCAAGGCGTCCGAGGGCTCGAAGCCTCCGCCGGTGCAAAAAGACGAGCAAGCCAACGCCATTCCATCCGGCGCGAAGAAGATGCCGGAGCGTCCGCCTACGAGCCCGCGGCCGTCGCCGCCTCCGCCCGAGGGCGTGCTGTCGAACGAGCCGCTTTTGCCATCGACCTCCACCTTGCCGAAGCGGGACGAGGTGCACCCGCCGAAGTGCGTCGATGAGCAATGCACGCTCGTGGATCGGGGCGGGGCGCTGCCGGAGCTTCAACATCGGCAAGGGCGACCGCTCGTGAGCGCGGTCCCGTGCGCGCAGACGAAGGACGGATGCACGGGCAAGGGGGATGGGGCCGGCAAAAACAAGGCCCTGACGCCGATCGAGCGGATGGTCCGCGAGTTGACGATCGCCTCGGCGATGCTGAACGGCGAATTCAATCACGACCTCTCGCGGAAGGACGGCAAGCGATTCGGCATCATCGGCGGCGATAACGAGGACGGCGTCGATAACGCCATCGTGCAAGCCGCGGCGGCGATCACGCAGATCGCCTCCGGTGTGCTCATCGGCCAGGCGGAGACGTTCGCCAAGAAGCTGGAGGAGGCTTGCGCGAAGAAGGCGCCGCTCATCCTCCAGGGGGCCGAGGAGCTGTCCAAGGAGACGGCGGAGCTGTTGGCGAAGCAGTACGGCGTGGACATCGCGGTCGGGCTGGAGCAAAACGGAGCGATCGGTGCGTACGAGGTGATGCGCAAGTTTACGGAGAACCTCGGCGGCTCCTATCAGGCACACCACATCCTGGAGGTGGCCATGGCGGACAAGCTGCGTTTCGCGAAGAACCTCGACAAGCTGCCCGCCGTGATCTTGACGGAGGCAAAGCACAAGGAGATCACGCGCTTGCTAAACCAGGTTCGGCCGCCGGTCATCAACCGCAAGACCGTTTGGAAGTTATACGAAGACGTCTATAAGGACTATCCGCACTGGCTCGAAGCCATCAAGCCCTACTTCGGGAAGTAAGAAGTCATCGAGACTCTAGACATGTGGACAGAGGTACGAATCCTCCTCATCAACAAGCGCTTCCCGGGGGGACCGCAGACGATCCTCGGCCCTGCGGGCTGCGGTCCCGACGTTGCAGTCCTCGACGAAGTCGCGAACTGCACGCTCGTCACTCTCGACGAAAGGGACGAACGCCTGCCGCTCCTCCTGGGTTTGCTCAAGGAGTACGACAAGGATTGGACCTTGCGACGTCGCGACCGCTTCACCGACGAGGAACTCGAAGCGGCGCGCCTGCTCGTCGTGCGTTATTGGGCCCTTCCGGGCAGCATCTTCGCGGGGCCGCGGGTCGGCACGACCTACGAGATGTCCGAGGCGTGCCAACGCTGCGGCGCAGGGGCGCGGCAGACGTCCGCGCTGGTCGTCGATGGCAAGGAGCTTCATGTCCTGGAAGGCCGGCGCGCGGCAGCGACTTGTTATGACGACATGCTCGTCGACGAGAAGCTGGCCGGCGCGCTCGCGGAGAGCGGCGCGACCGGACTCTCGTTCCGGGGCGTCTTCGCGGCGTTCGAGAAGCGGGGCCACTTCCAGCTCCCGTGGCGTCAGCTCTGTGCGACGCACACCTTGCCTCCCATGTCGCCTCGATCGACCGGCGTCGGGCCCTACCTACCCTGCCCATGCGCGCGGAGCAGCTTCGAGACGTTCGAAGAGGTCCCTCTCCGCCTCGCTTACCGTGCCTCCGATGTCACCGATATCCGCGACGTCAACGTCACCTGGGAATGGTTCGGCGAGGTGGGCTTCGAGGGCGACGTGAGCAACGCCCTCTTCCCGTATCCCTTTTTCCTCGTCACCCCCAAGGTCTGGCGCATCTACCGCGATGCCGGCGTCACCGAATTCGACTGGATCCCGATCCGCGTCGTCGACGAATAGATCCGCACCGTAGAAAGAACGGCGCTCGGCTTTACGACACCGCCCGTTTGCGCCGCGTCACTTGCGCCACCGTCGCGACGAACCCGAGCGGATCGATCGGCTTCGTCACGTGCGCGTCGTAGCCGGCTTCGAGCGATCGGGCCTTGTCCTCGGGGCGCGCGAAGGCCGTCACGGCGACGGCGGGCAGGTCGCCGAGCCCCGCGGCGCCACGCGCGCGCACCTCTCGAATGAGCGCGAATCCATCCATCCCGGGCATTCCGAGGTCGCTCACCATCACGTCCGGCTCGTTCTCCGGGTTGTTCAGCAGATCGAGGGCCTCGAATGCCGAGGCCGCCGTGATGACCTTCGCCCGGCGATCTTCCAGCAACCGCTCGACGAGCTCCCGCGCGTCCGGCTCGTCGTCCACGACGAGGACACGAATGCCTTCGAGGCTCGGCGTATCGGCGACGGGCGCGCGCGCGAGGTTCGGCCAGAGCAGAGGCCGCGTGTCGTGCTCGGGACCGGGGGCGACCGCGGGCATCGTCGGCAGGTCGACCACGAACGTCGCGCCTTTTCCGAGCCCCGCGCTCTCCGCGTGCACGCACCCGCCGTGAAGCTCGACCAGGTGTTTTACGATGGAGAGCCCGAGGCCGAGCCCGCCATGACGGCGTGACGTGGACGAGTCGGCTTGCCGGAAACGATCAAAGAGGAGCGGCAGAAACTCCGGCGCGATCCCCTGTCCCGTATCCGTGACCGCGAGCCGGAGGTGGGCGTTCGTTCGGGAGAGCCGGATGTCCACGCGGCCCTTCTTGGGCGTGAATTTGATCGCGTTCGCGACGAGGTTCCACACGACCTGCTGCAGGCGATCCGGGTCGCCCATCACGGTCGTGTCCGCCGGCTCGTACGCGGCTCGAATCGCGATGCCCTTCACCTCCGCGGCGTGACGGACGGACTCGATGGCCGCGTCGATCACCTTCGGCAAATCGACGCGCTGCACGTGGAGGCGCAGCTTTCCGGAGACGATCCGGCTCACGTCGAGCAGGTCCGAGATGAGCTGCAATTGCAGGCGCGCGTTGCGCTCGATGACCGACAAACCCTTTTCCAGGTTCTGCGGCGCCTGCTGCGAGGTGCGGAGCAGCTCGATCCAGCCGAGGATGGGGGTCAGCGGCGTCCGGAGCTCGTGCGACATCGTGGCCAGAAATTCGTCCTTCATCCGGTTGGCCCGCTCGGCCTCGCTCCGCGCGGCCCGCTCGCTCCCGAGCAGCGATTCGCGCTCCGCCTCCGCCGCCGCCCGCTCCGTGATGTCGCGGATGATCCCCGCGAAGAATCGCCGCTCGCCCACGAAGAACTCGCTGACGGCCAGATCCAGGGGGAACTCCGAGCCGTCCTTGCGTCGCCCGCGCACCTTGCGCCCGATGCCGATGATCTTTCGTACGCCCGTGCGCAGGTAATTCGCGAGGTACGTGTCGTGCCCGCTCCGGTACGGCTCGGGCATGATCGTCTTGACGTTCCGGCCGACGAGCTCGTTCGTGCCATACCCGAGCATTCGTTCGGCTGCGGGATTCGTGGTCTCGATCGTGCCGTGGTCGTCGATGGTGATGATCCCGTCGACAGCCGTGTCCACGATGGCGCGCAGGCGCGCCGCGGCGTTCCGCGCCGCCTCGATGGCCTGTTTTCGTTCGGTCACGTCGCGCGTCATGTTGGAGAATCCGCGGAGCGCGCCGGTCTCGTCCCGCAGGGCCGTCAGCACGACGTTCGCCCAGAAGCGCGTGCCGTCTTTGCGAACGTGAAACCCCTCCTCCTCGAAACGCCCGTGCCTCGCTGCCAGGATGAGCGAGCGCTCCGGTTTGCCCTGGGCGACGTCCTCGGCGGGGTAGAACTGGGAGAAATGCCGGCCGATGACCTCCGCGGCCGTGTATCCCTTGAGCCGCTCCGCGCCGGCATTCCAGCTCTGCACGCGGCCTTCGGGGTCGAGCATGTAAATCGCGTAATCACGCACGCCCTCGACGAGCAGGCGATACCGCTCCTCGCCCTCGCGCAAGGCCCGCTCGACCTGCCTTTGCCGCAGCGAGGCTGCCAGGAGGATCGCGATGGATTCGAGGAAGGTGATGTCGTCGCGGGTGAACAACCGCTTTCGCCGCGTGTGCGCGCCGAGCACGCCATAGGGTTGATCTTGCTCGCCGGCGATCGTCACGCTCATCCCGCTGACGACGCCGTGGTCGTGCAAGAGCGGAGGTCCGTGGAAGCGCGGCTCGGTCCGGAGGTCCTCCACGATCACGGGCACGTTCGATCGCAGCGTATATCCTGCCTGGGACTGATCGTCGGCCCCGACCGTGGCGTGCCCGACCAGGCCCGTCGCCCACCCCACGCCGGCGCGGAGCAAGAGCCGCTGCCCCCCGGGTATCAATTCCAGGACCTTGCACAGCTCGATTTCGAGCGTCTCGGCGACGAGCTCGACGGCACGATTCATGATGCGCTGGACGTCCTTTTCCACGAGCGCCATGTGCCCGAGCGCGGCCACGGCCGCCTGCTGGCGCGCCCGCGCCCGCGCCTGCTCGGTGGCCCGCTTCATTTCGGTGACGTCCAGGATGACGGCGCCGACCGAGGTGACCGTCCCCTCGGGCCCATGCACCGGGAAAATCGCGTCCAGCCAATGCCTGGTTTCGCCTGGCCGGGCCGGGGTCTCGCCGCTGATTTCCAGGTGCGCGATCGGCTCGCCCGTCTGAAAGACATCGTGCAGCGCCGTGGTGACGGTGATGTGGGGCAGGACCTCGTGCGGGGGGCGGCCGAGGTGGGCCTCGACGGGCAGGCCATTGATCGCGGCGAGCCAGTCGTTGACGCGGAGAAACCGACCTTCCCGATCAAAAAAGGCGAAGCCCACCGGCGCGTGCAAGAACAGGGATTCGAGCTCGGCCGTGCGTTCCTGGATCCGACGCTCGAGGACGGCGTTCCCGCGGCGGGTCGCCGCGAGGGAACGGTGGATGCATTCGCCGAGGGTGCTGAGCACGAGGCCGACCGCGACGAACAAAGCGACGGCGAGGCCTTCGAGCGGCCGGAGGAGGAGCATACCGGCGAGGGCTGCCATTCCCGTCGCGGCGAGCCCGGGGCCAAAGCCGCCGTGCGCCGCGACGGCCACCGCGAGGACGAGCAGGAGCAGGAGCGCAGGCGTGTCGATGACGGCCTGCAAGCTCAGGCAGAGCGCCACGGTTCCCGCCGTCACGGCGACGGCGACACCGTAGCGGGACAGGACGTCCCAAAGGAACCTTTTCGATTTCGACGACGGCGGCTCGTTTTTCCGATCCGTCATGACGGCGTGCCACCAGCAGCGCTGGCCCTCTCTCCCTGCAACCTGTCCTCGTGGAGGACGAGGTCAATGGAGCGGGGCAGGCGCCCCGCCGAGGGGCAATCGCGCGACGGCCTCGTAATGCGCGCCGGCCGCCGAAAGCACGCTCTCGTACAGCACGAGCTCCCGCACCTCCACCTCGCCGAACGACTCGGCCGCGAGCGAGCGCGCCGCCGCCCAGAGCCCCGCGTCCGTGCCGCCGAAGCCGGCGCGCGCCAGGGTGAGGTGCGGCGAAAAGAGGCGCTCCTCGGGGACGTACCCGACCTCCGTGAGCGCCTCCGAGAGCTCCTTTTGCACGAGCCCGAGCGCCGGCACGTCCCCCGCGACGGAGATCCACAAAACCCGCGGCTTTCGCCCGCCGAAACAACCGGCGCCCTCGAATCGCAGCGTGAGCGGCGCGTGCCGGCCCGCGACGTCTTCCATCTTCGCCACGACCGCGGGGACGAGGGATTCGGCCACCGCGCCGAGGAAAACGAGCGTCACGTGGATGCCCTCCGGCCGCACCCAGCGCGCCCGCGGGGCGTGCGCGCGCGCCAGGCCGACGGCGCTGGTGATGCGCGCGTGGCAGGCCTCGCCTGGGTCGACGGCAATGAAGAGGCGCCTCGTCCCCTCGGTCACGTCATTCCCCCATGGCCTTGACCACCAGGCGTTTGCGCCGCTGGCCGTCGAACTCGGCGTAAAAGATCTGCTGCCAGGGGCCGAGGTCGAGTTTTCCTTTCGTGATGGGGACGATCACCTGGTGGTGGACGAGGATCGACTTGAGGTGCGCGTCGCCGTTGTCCTCGCCGGTCCGGTGGTGCTTGTAATCGGGGCCGGCCGGGGCGAGCGTTTGCAGCCACGACCAGATATCCTCCCAGAGCCCGGGCTCGTGATCGTTCACGAAGACGCCGGCCGTGATGTGCATCGCGCTGACGAGGACCATGCCCTCGGCGATGCGGCTGCCGGAGACGATCGTCTCGACGCGATCGGTGATGTTGACGAGCTCGCGCCTTTGCTTGGTCTCGTACCAGAGGTATTCGGTGACGGATCGCATGTGCGGCGATCGTCGTCGCGCGGGGGGCGGGAAACGTCAAGGGACGTTTGGGGAAATCACTTCACGAACTTCGAGAGCAGCCGGATGTACGCCACCTGGTAGCCGTTCGAGTTCTCGGTGACGGACCACGAGTTCAGCGGCCAGCTCGTGTTGAAGTCCTTGTACGACTTCTGCGCCGGTTGCCCCTTCGGCGGCGTGACCGACTCCGACGAGCAGACGGCGTTGTTCTGGGCGCTGCCGCAGTTGTTCGGGCAGCATCCATCCCAGTCGTAGCTCGGGTTCGGGCCGCCCACGACGAAGCCCGGGGCCGGCCCGTACGTCGACACGCCCACGCGATCCCATTGCGCGTTTCCATGCGTGAACCACGAATGGTAGAACTCGTTCGCGCTATGTTCTGCGCCGACGGCGCCCATGTTCGAGAGGTACACGAGCCCGAGCGGGTTCGTGCCGTGGATGTAATGGATGTAGCGCGCCGCCGCCCGCTCCGCGGCCGTGTTCTTCGCGGGGTCGAGCCCGTAGACGAGGATGTCCTGGTACATGTTGCCCTGGTGCGACTTCGTCCCGTTGCTGCCCCACACGTAGTCCTTCAGGTACGCGCGGTACGGGTCGGCCTCGCCGTTGATCGCCGCGAAGTTTTCAGCTCCGTTCATCGCGCCGTTGTAGGCGTTCCGGATGGCGGTCACGACGGCCTGCGTGGCGCCCTGCACCTTCGTGTAATAAAGCAGCGCGTCCTGCTGCTCGGCCTCGAACGGGTAGGCGAAGTTCCACTGGAGCAGGTGGATCTGCGCGTAGTTCGAATCGAAGAACTGGCGGTAGGTCGCCTTGCCGGTCGCGTGGAAGAGGTACGCGGCGGCCTCGATCTTCTTGCTCAGCCGTCCGTAATCGTCCGTCTCCTGCTGGCCCGCGCCGAGGCCCTGCGAGCCGTTCGAGCCGTCGTTGTTGGAGAACGTCACGCTCGGGTTCGCGTTCGCCCAGGTCCAGGCATTCTCGGCCCGCGCGACGAGGTCGTCGGCGTAGGCCGTGAACGCGCCGCCGAGCGAGCGGAAGACGATCGAGCCATACGCGAAGGCCGCGGCTGCGCTCAGCGTGGCCGAGGTGCTCGCGAGGCCGTACCGGCTCGGCTCCGTCGCCGCGGAGGGCGGGCTCGCGTGCGCGAGGCCCACGATGCTCAGCACGGATCCGTTCGCGTTTTGCATCTTGATGAGCCAGTCCATGCCGAACTTCGCCTCGTCCACGACGTCGGGGACGCCGTTGCCCGACTCGGGGATGCCGTAATCGTCGAAGAACGCGGCCTTCGACTCGTCGTAGGCCATGAGCAGGCTCGTCACGTACCGCGCGTGCCAGTTCGTGTACTTGTTGTAATCGCCCGCGTCGTACCAGCCGCCGGAGAGGTCCCGCTCCGTCGACGCGTCGTTCGGCGCATTGTAACGCCGGGCGTTCTTGTCCTGCCCCGGGCCCACGTGGCTCGCGCCGTCGGCCCAGCCCGCGCCCGCGTGTGCTGCCGACTTCGCGACCCCGGCGCGCTGGTAGAAGAACGTGCGCACCGCGGCCTTCAGCACGTCCCGGTAGACGTTCGTCGCGATCCGGAACTCGTGGGAGCGCCGGTCGTTGCCCGTGTCGTGCACGTAATAGGTGCCCGTGGTCTGCACGGACGAGAAATCGAAATGCCAGGCCCGATCGCCCGAGGAGGCGTCGACCATTCCATTCTTCCACGCCGCCGGGGCGCCCGTGAGGACCTGAGCGCCCGTCTGCGCGTTCACGAGCGCGTACGTGCCCCCGGGCGAGAACGACTCCGCGGCGTCGAATCCATTCTGAGGATCCCGGACGACCGCAACTTTCTGCCCAGCCGGCAAGTAGCCGAATTGATCGACGACGATGTAGGGGCTCACAGGCGGCTTCACGGGGGGCATTCCACCGCCGCTGCCGCCGTCGCCGCCGGAGCCACCGGAGCCGCCCATCCCGCCGGAGCCGCCCATTCCACCGTTGCCGCCGGAGCCGCCCATTCCACCGTTGCCGCCGGAGCCACCGATGCCGCCGGAGCCGCCGATGCCGCCAGAACCGCCGATTCCGCCGTCGCCACCGGAACCACCGATGCCGCCGCTGCCGCCGGGCCCGCCGGTGCTGCCCATGCCACCGCTGCCGCCGGTGCTGCCCATGCCGCCGGTGGCGCCCGCGCCTCCGCCGCCGGTGTTTGCCGACGTATTCGAGGTCTCGCCGCTGTCGCAGGCGGCGAGCACGGTGAGGGAAAGCGCGGGAATCGAAGCCAAGAGCAAACGTCTCATGAAGACCTCCGCGCGCGATGCTACCTCAGAAGGGCGGCTCGGGAAGCTCGAACTCGGCGAGCGCGCTGCGGTCCTCGACCTCGCGTTTCTTGTTGCGCAGATACACCGCCTCGCGCCAGCCGTGATCGAGCACGGTCCAGGCCGCAAGGCTCGCTTTCGTGACCACGTCGATCCGCTTGCCGAAGCGCGCGATCACCTCCCAGTCGATCTCGACGCCGAGCCCCGGCTCGTCCGGGATCCGGATGCGGCCCTCGGCATCCCGCGCGAAGCCATTGCGAAGGAACCGCGCCCATTGCGGCATTTTCCAGTGGAGGTCGTGCGGCAACTCGAGGAGGCCTCGCTCCGCCTGCGGGAGCAGGCCAAAGAGGTGGAGGTTCACCGCGAAGCCGAGGCCGTTCGTCCACGTATGCGGCGTGTATCGGAGCGGGCGGGTCTCCGGCCCGCGCGTGGCGTTGCGCCGCCGGATCTCGCGCACGAGCCAGCGGACGACGCTCACGCCGCCCGCATACGTGCCGCCCGCGAGCACCGCGTCGGGCTGGTAGATGTCGAGGCTCCCGGCGTCGAGCATCGACCGGAATTCGCGCCACGAGGGCGTGACCTCGCCGCCCGCGATCGGGATCTTCGAGCACGCGCGGAGCCGCGCGAGCCCCTCGTGATCGGCCCGGTGGAGCGGCTCTTCGAGCCACGACGGTCGATACGGCGTGATCGCCTCGGCGAAGCGCGCGGCGAAATCCTCGTCCCAGCGCGGGCTCTTTTCGACGAGCTCCGTGGGCCAGCCGAGATTGGCGTCGACCATGAGCTCCATCGAATCCCCCGCCGCCTCGCGCGCGGCCGCGACGACGTCGACCATCCGCGCGAGCTCGTCGCTCTTCACGCGGATCTTGACGCCGGCAAACCCCTCGTTGCGGCGCTCCGTGACGAGCTCGGCCACGAGGCGCGGGTCGTGGTCGTGGTTCGAGCCGAGCGAGGCGTACGGGACGGCGAAGCCGCCCTCGCCGCCGAGGACCTTCCACAAGGGTTCACGACGAATCTTGCCGACGAGATCCCAGAACGCCGCGTCGATCCATCCATTGCGCATGCCGAGGATCGAGAACTCCTCGATGCGCTGGTTCACGAGCCGCATGTCGAGCGGGTTCAATCCGAGCAGGTAGGCGCCGAGCAAGGCGCCGAGCGACTCGCGCTCGCGGCCCATCGCGGGGATCGCCGCGACGCCGTCGATCCCCGCGTCGGTCACGAGGCGCAAGAGGTACAAGCGCAGGTCGATCTGGTGGTAGCCGGGGATCCAGTTCGGCTCGAAGACGACCCGATCGTCGAAGAACCCCGGCCGGTCGCCGGAGAGCGGGATCTTGACGTAATAGAGCTCGATCCGCTCGATCTTCATGGTGGGCTCCTGCCTTTCCGGACAACGGCGGCTGCCCCTGGTTTCTGACACTTCTTCTTGGCGAACGAGGCGCGCTTGGGCAAGATCCGGACGCTCGATCTCGTGGCTCGGAGGGCTCTTTTGCGCGCGTCCCAGGCTGCTCGCCTCATGCTCCCTTGGGTGCTCCTCGCCTGTGGCAACGTCCCGCCGCCGGAGCCCATGCCAGCCCCGCTGCCTTTCTCCCCGGTCGCTCTGCCCAGGGCGGCGCCGCGGGTCGATCCTTCCCGCCCGCTCGAGGGTCGCGCGCTCGAGAACGTCGTCGCATTCACGCAGCTCTACAAGGCCGTGCGTTTTTTCCACCCGAGCGACGAGGCCGCGCGGGCCGATTGGAACGCGATCGCCGTGGACGGCGCAAAACGCGTCGAAGGGGCCACGTCCGCCGAGGAGCTCGCGCAGATCCTCGGGGACATCTTCGCCCCCGTGGCGCCGACGCTCCGTGTCTTCCCGTCGGGCCTGCGGCAAGACCTGCCCGAGGCGATCCTGCCCCCGAAGGACGGCGCGAAGCTGAAGATCGTCGCGTGGCGGCACGACGGGGTCGATCTGCGGATGGGAGCGCCGGTCTACAAAAGCTCTCGCATGAGCGACGCGGATTCGCCTTTCCCGAGGCTCGCGCTCCCGCGTGAGGTCGACGAGGTCGAGCTTGGCGGGGGGGTCTCGTGCAAATTGCCGCGCACGCTTTATGCCGACGAGCGCGGGACGTTGCCGCATGGAAGCGCCGCGCCGGCCGAGCCGCCGCCGGGCGGCATTCCCCCGACGCTCGTGTATGCGCTGATGGACCGGGAGACTCGCCTCGCCGACGTCGTCATGGCGTGGGGCGTCCTTTCCCATTTTTATCCCTACTTCGACGTCGTGGAGACGGACTGGCCCGCCGTGCTGCGGAAGAGCTTGTCCGATGCGGCCACGGCCCTCGACGAGCAGGGCATGGTGGCGGCGATGGAGCGTATGATCACGCAGCTCCACGACGGGCAGGGACGTGTGGTGCGGATGCTGAAGCAGCCCGCGGGGCCGCCGATTCCCGAAGCGTCGACGTGCGGGTTTTTGCCACTGAACTTCACCTGGGTCGAGGGCCAGCTCGTCGTGACGCATGTGCACCCGAGCGCGGGCGCCGAGGTTCGTCCGGGGGATGTCGTGCTCGCGATCGACAACAAGCCGGTCGACGCGTGGATGGCGGTGTTCGAGCCGCGGACGTCGGGCGCGACGCCGGCGTGGAGGAGGCGCGTCGCGACGGCGTCGCTACGCGCAGGGAAAAAGGACGAGGTCGCGACGGTGCGCCTGAAGCACGAGACGGGCGAGCCTGTGACCGCGCGCCTCGCGCGCTCGCTCGGCGCGGAGGATCGATTGCTGCAGGAGAAGAGGCCGGAGCCTGTCGCCGAGGTCGCGCCGGGGGTCTCGTACGTGGATCTCGAACGGGTGACGCCGACGCAATTCGACGCGGCCCTGCCCACGCTGGCGAAGGCGCGGGGCGTGATCTTCGATCTGCGCGGGGAGCCCAAGCTCGATTTCGAGGCGCTCGGTCACCTCGCGTCGAAGCCGATCGCGAGCCCGCTCTGGAAGATCCCGCGGGTCGTCCGGCCAAACAGCCAAGGGTTCACGTTCGAGGAGACGCGGTGGTACGCCGAGCCAAAGGCGCCGCGCTTCGGCGGCCGGATCGTTTTCCTGACGGACGAGCGCGCCGTGGGCCAGGCCGAGACGTGGCTCAGCATGGTCGAGCATGACAAACTCGGCAAGATCGTCGGTTCGTCGACGGCGGGCACGAAGGGCATCGTCAACACGCTCGCCGTGCCCGGCGGGCTCGTGATCACCTGGACCGGAATGCGGGTCGAGCGTTATGACGGCACACGTTTCCACGGCGTGGGCGTGCAGCCACAGATCCCCGCGGCGAGGACGGTGAAGGGCGTGCGCGAGGGGCGCGACGAGGTGCTGGAGGTGGGGATCGGCGTCGCGACCGGGAAGGTGAAATGAGGCCTCAGGGCTGGAGCCGCTCGCAGCGCCACCCCTCGCCTTCGCGGACGTAGGCGAAGCGGTCGTGCAGGCGGCTGTCCTTGCCAAACCAGAATTCGATCCGGTCGGGGACCACGCGATACCCGCTCCAGTGCGGCGGCCGCGGGACGGGGCCCCCCTCGAAGCGCGTGGTCAGCTCGGTGACGCGCGCTTCGAGCTCCTCGCGGGAGGGGAGTGGGCGGCTTTGATCGGAGGCCCAGGCGCCGATCTGGCTGCCGCGCACGCGCGAGGCGAAGTAGGCGTCCGCTTCCTCGGTCGAGACGAGCTCGACGCGGCCCTCGACCCGGATCTGCTCGGCGGCCTTCGGCCAGTGAATGCAGAGCGCGGCGTAGGGGTTTTTCGCGAGCGCTCGGCCTTTGCGGCTCTCCAGGTTCGTATAAAAAGAAAAGCCGCGCTCGTCCACGCCCTTGAGGAGCACCATGCGCGCCGAGGGGCGGCCGTTCTCGTCGATGGTGGCGAGGGTCATGGCCGTGGGGTCGTGATCCTCGCGTTCTTCCGCGCGGGCGAACGCCTCGCGGAACGCAGCAATGGGGTCCGATGCGGGGTGGCTCATCGCGGCGCAGCATAGGGGCCAGGTGACGGTTGGAAAAGGGCGAAACGTATCCCGCCCACTGACAGGGGGGGCCTCCGAGGACGATGTGTTCGAGGGCGGGGAGGGGCGTCATGATGTGGAAGGACCGGGAAGAGGCGGGCGAGCTGCTCGGGCAGCACATGCGGGGCATCGGTGGGCTCGACGGCGCGGTGGTGCTCGGCATTCCGCGCGGCGGCGTGGTCGTCGCGGCGCCCGTGGCCGAGGCGCTCGGGGGCGAGCTCGGCGTGATCGTGGCGCGCAAGCTCCGCGCGCCGCACCAGCCCGAGCTCGCGATTGGCGCGGTCGCCTCCGACGGCTCGGTCTGGGTGGAGCCGCGCGCGCTCCGGGTGCTCGGCGTGGACGCGGAGTACCTCGAAGCCGAGCGAATGCTTCAATCGGAAGAAGCGCGGCGGCGAGAGGCGCTTTTCGGCGGGCACGGGCCCTCGCTCGCCGGGCGGCCGGTCATCGTGGTGGACGACGGCATCGCGACGGGCGCGACGGCGATGGCGGCGCTCCGGGCGGCGCGGGCCGCGGGCGCGACGACGGTCGTGCTGGCGGCGCCGGTGGCCTCGCCGGAGCGGGCCGACATGTTGCGCGGCGAGGCGGATCTCGTGGTTTGCCTGATCGAGGATCCGAACCTTTATGCGGTGGGCCAGTATTACGAGGATTTCCGCGCCATCGAGGACGACGAGGTCATGAGCCTGCTCGAGAGCCACGGCAAGAAGCCCTCGACGGAGAGGCGGACGTCGACGCGCGGCATGGCGCGTCGGCCGAGCGGCGCGTGAGGGCCCACCTCGCCGCCCTGGTGGGGGTGCGGAAAGGAGATGTTCACGAAGAGAACGATTCGAAAGGTTGGGACCGACATGGCCTCTCCTGTCGTACCATTGCCGCTTCCGTTTTCCTTGTCGGGATGGTCCGCAATCCGAGTGCTCCGTCCCACCCGATCCCTGTCCGGCAGTCCTGCACCCGTGACGCACGCAACACCTTTTACGCGGCGCTTCCTCGAGCGGAGGGGCTCGGGTAGGGTGTGGGCCGTCCGTGGAGGTCCGCCGATGAGGTTCCTTGCGCTCGCCGTGGTCACGCTCGCCGTGGCGTGGCCCGTCGTGAGCTACGCCGAAGCCTGAGGCGCCTGAAGCAACCCGAACCTGCCGGTCGGCGGGTCCGAAGTGCGCGCGTTCGAGCCCGGGCGGCTCGAAGTGCGCCTGGGTGCGTCCGGGCTCGCCGGCTCGGCGGGGCATCTCGCGGAGTGTCCCGATCTCGGGCCCGCGTGCGCCGAGACGCCGCCGCCCGTGCCGTACCACCACCACGTGGCGTTGTGGATGACGGACGTGACGGCGGACGTGTCGTACCAGATCACGCCGTGGCTCGCGGCCGAGGCGCGTTTGCTGCTGCGCGTCGTGAATACGACGCCCACGTATTCGGAGATCGACGGCACGCCGAAGCTCGTCCCCGACGACATTCACCACCACGATCGGACGATCGTGGGGCCCGGAGATCCGTGGCTCCTTGCGCGTTTCTCAGGCAGCGTCGGCAAGCTCTCGTCGGCGGCGCGGCTCGGCCTTTCGTTTCCTTTGGGGCGAACGGAGCCGGATCCGTATCGGCTCGGCGCGGCGGGGAAATGGCACGAGCATACCCAGCTCGGGACGGGGACGTTCGTCCCGATCGTGGGCGTGGGGCTCACGTATGCGCTGGATTCGGTGGAGATCTCGGCGTCGGCGTTGGGGCTCTTCAGCGTGTACGAGAATGACCAGGGGTTCCGGGCGCCGACGCGCATCTTCGGCGGCGCGCGCGTCGGCGTGCCGCTGCTCGGAGGGAAGGTCACGCCGTATGCGACGGTGGATCTCGCCCATGAGAGCGCGGAGATCTGGAATGGCGTGTATGCGCTCGAAGGGTTCAATGCGCGCACGGATCTGCTCGTGGGCCTGGGGGCCACGTGGGCGATCACGCCTGCGTGGAGGTTCGAAGGCAGCGTGCGGGCGCGGGTTTTGCGGCTGACGGAAGCCGCTGCGTTCCATTATCCGGGAATGGCGCAGATTTCGATCACACGCGCCTGGGATCTCGGCGTCGAGGACGACGAGGACGAGCACGGTCACGGGCACGGTCCCTGACGATTGGCAGCGGCCGGGCTCGACGGGGAGCCTCGCCCCGCCCGGCGTTTTCGCCCTTCGCGCCGCGCGCTCGCCGTGCTTCGCTCCGGTCCGAGGAGGCCGGAAGACCATGAAAGCCATGTCGCTCGTGCTCGTCGCCTTTGCTGCGCTCGCCCTCGCCGGTTGCGAGGAAAGCGCCAAACCCTCGGCGGACCCGTCCGCGAAGTCCGCGGCGAGCGCCGCGCCCGCCGCGAGCGCCGCGCCTGCGGCGAAGCCGGCCTCCACGGGAGAGAGCGGCGGCTGGTGATCGAAGCGCGGCGATGAATCGCGAGGGAGGCGGATCTCGCCGCGTCGCGTTTCTCGGGCTCTTGCTCCTCGGCCTCGCGCTCGGCGCGGGGTGCAAGCGAGAGGAGCCGCCCGCAGAGGCCACGAGCGCTGCCGAGCCCGACCCGCTGCCCGAGCTGCGTGCGTTCGAGGCGGAGCGCAGGGCCGCGACCGATTTCGCGGCTCTGCCGCCGAGCGACGCCGCGTTCGGCGCCGATCCGTACGCGATTGCCGCGCTACCGGGGGGGGAACGGTTCGTCGCGCTGCTCCGCGGGCGGGACGTGATCGTGGTGCTCGACGCGTCGATGCGTGAGCTCGCGCGTCTGCCCGCGCCCGCATCGCCGAGCGGGCTCGTGGTGACGCCCGAGGGCCGCAGCATGCTCGTCGTGGGCGAGCGCGGCGACGGCATCACGCGGTTTCGGATCCAGGAAGCCGCGCCGTACCTCGCGCCGAGCGGCCGTTTCGGGCTCGATGGGATGCGAGCGCTGCGTGACGTCGCCGCCGGGCCCGAGGGGGTGGTGTATGCGGTCGAGGAGCACGAGGGGCGCCTCGTGACGCTCTGGCCCGAAGGGGAAGAAGGGCCGGACGGGGAGATCGCTGCGCGCCGGGAAGACGCGAGCATCGGAGGCGGGCCGATCCACGTGGAGCGCGTGGGCTCGTTCGTCGTGGTCGATGCGCTGCACGCGCATGCGCTCGTGGTGAGGCCGGTGGACGAGGCGGGGCGCGCGCTGTCCGCAGGCGAAGCGCGGATCGTGCACGACGGGCCGATCTGGAGTTTTTCCGCGGTGCCCGACGGCGAGGGGCTCTTCGTGCTCGCGGGCGGCGTCGAGGATCGGCCGCTCGATCGGCGCGGCGGGTTCTTCGGCTACGTCGACTCGTTCGTCTTTCTGTACCGCGTGGAGCGTGGCGCGGCGCGGCTGCTCTCCGCGGTGAACGTGGGCGAGCTCGGTGTGGTGACGCCGAAGGCGCTGCACCTCGCGAAGGAGAAGGACGGCACGCTCGCGGCGCTCGTCACGGGGTACGGCGGCGAGGTGTCGGCGCGGCTCGTGTTCGAGGCGAGCGGAGCATCACTTGCGATGCCGGCAAAAACGAGCCCCCTGGTGCCGGGCATGCGCGACCTCGTGAGGCTGCCCGGCGGCGGGTTCGTCGGGGCGAATCCTCTGCTCGATGCGTTCGTGATGGTGCGTTCGGACGAACCCCACGAGCGGATCGTGTCCGTTGTGGATCGGGACGGGCCTGCGCCGCCGAGCGTGGAGGCGCGCCTTGGCGAGGCGCTTTTCTTCACGAACCTGATGGCCCCGGAGAACGGCACGGAGGGCGCGCACAGCCGCTTCACCTGCGAGACGTGCCACTTCGAGGGGTACGTCGACGGGCGCATCCACCACACGGGCCGCGGCGAGGTGCGTGTCGTGACGAAGCCGCTCCTCGGCCTGTTCAACAACCGCCCGCATTTCTCACGCGCGCTCGATCCGGACCTGTCCTCGGTCGCGCATGCCGAGTTCCGCGTGGCCGGCGCGGGGAGCGGGCATTCGCCCTGGTTTTCGCTCGACGCTCGGACCCACCCGGTGCTCGCCGCGCTCGGCCGATCGGAGGCGGAGCCAGCCCCCCCGCTCGCGCTCCGCCGCGCGCTCATGACCTTCCTCATGGGCTTCTCGCACCGGCAGAACCCGAGCACCGCAGGGCGAAGCGTGTTTTCAGCGCTCGAACGCGAGGGCGCGAAGCTCTTCGAGGCGCGCTGCGAGGGGTGCCACGAGGCGCGGCTCTCGGCCGACGAGAAGGGCAGCCGGCTGCCCTTCGAGCGCTGGGAGAGCCTGGTTTTCTCGCCCGCGGGGCCGATCGTTTGGGCCTCGAACGAATACCAGAAGACGGGCGTCGTGCCGTACGTGCACGAGCGCGGCGCGCGCGTGCCGTCGCTGCGCAGGCTCGCCAAGAAGCGCCCGTACCTGACGAGCGGCGCGGCGAAGGACCTCGCGGATCTGCTGACGCGGGCGCGTTGGTCTGCGGAAGGTGTGTTCTTCCACGATGGCGCGCCCGAGGGCGCGGCGGGGCTCGAAGCACGCGAGCGTGAGGCGCTGCGGGCGTTCTTGGATCTGCTCTAAGCCGCGTCTCCGAGCGGCAACGTGAACCAGAAGCGCGCGCCCACGCCGGGCTCGCTCTCGACGCGGATCGTGCCGCCGTGCGCGCGGACGAGGCCGTCGGCGATGAAGAGGCCGAGCCCGGTGCCAGAGGTCTTGCTCGTCGCGGCGTGGAAGTACCGATCGAAGACGTGCGGCAGGTGCTCGCTCCGGATCCCGGGCCCGCTGTCGGCGACGTCGATGCGCGCGCACGAGCCCTCCCGCGCGAGGCGCAGGGTCACGAGGCCTCCCTCGGGCGTGAACTTGATGGCGTTCCCCACGAGGTTCCAGAGCACCTGGAGCACACGCTCGCGATCGATCCGCGCGAAGAGCGCCTCGTCGGGCAGCGCCTCGTCGATCTGGATCCCCTTCGGCGCCGCGAGCGGCTTGAAGTGATCGATCGCCTCGCGCACGACCGCGCGCACGTCCTCGCGCCCGACCGAGAGCGCGAGCCCGCCCGTCTCGATCCGCGAAGCGTCGAGCAGGTCGCGGATCATGCGATCCATGCGGTCCGCCGAGCGCAGGATGAGCGCGGTCTTGTTCTTGATCCGCGCGTCCTCGCCCGCCTCCCGCCCGATCTGCGTGGCGGCCAGTTTGATGGCGACGAGCGGATTTCGGAGATCGTGCGACACGATCGCGAGGAGGTCCTCGCGCGCCCGGACGGCCGCCTGCGAGGCCCGGTAGAGCCTGTCGTTTTCTTCCCGCGCGCGGCGCTCGAGGTCGTAGAGGCGGGCGCGTTCGAGGGCCTGCGCGCAGTGCTCGGCGGCCGACTCCAGGAAGCGCTGCTCCGCCTCGTCGAGCCGCCGCGTCCCCACGAGCGAGAGGCCCATGACCCCGAGCACCCGATCCTGCACGATGAGCGGGAGCGCCGCGAACGCGAGGCTCTTCTGGTCACGCTGGACGCGGTCGAGGTGCGGGTAACGCGTGAGGTACTCCTCGACCGTCGCGAGGAAGATCGGCTGGCGAGAGCGCACCGCATCCGTGAGCGGCAGGCGGGTCTCGAGCGGGATCACCTTGAACGGCTCGACGATGCTGCTCGCGTAGCCCGAAGCCCGCTCGATCACGAGCGCCCCGCGCTCTTCGTCGAGCAGGCACATCAAGCCGGCATGCGCGCCCATCTCGCTCCGCGCGTGCTCCACGACCACCTCGGCCACCTGCGCGGCGGTGAGCGCGAACGAGAGCCGCCGCGTGATCGAATGCAGCCGCTTCGTGCGGTCCATGGCCGCGCGCGCGACGCGGGCCGCTTCATGCTCGTCCCGCGTCGCGCGATCCTCCACGACCGCGAGCGCGATCCTCCGCGCGAGCTCCTCGGCCACCTTCAGGTCCGTGCCTACGATCCGCCGCTCCTTGCAGCTCACCGCCAGCGTGAGCGCCCCGAGCGCGCGTCCCTGCCAGACGATCGGCACGAGCATCCCCGCGGTGATCTCGACCGCGCGCAGGACCGCGAGCGCCTCGTCGTCGCTCATCGTCGCGGCGAGCATCGCGTCCGAGGTCTCGGGCAGGACCTGCGCCACGCCGCTGCGCATCACGTGCGCGAGCGGGCTCTTCGTCGAGTCGAGCGCCGGGCTCCTTTGCATGCACGGCTGCCGGAGGAGCTCGGCCTTCAACGGGTCCTCGTGATCCACCGCGGCGAGCCGCGCGCCGCCCCCTTCGAGCAAGTGAACGAGGCAAAACCCTCGGATCCAATGGGCCGCGCGCGAGGCCACGGCGGCGAGCCGCGCCCCGAGATCCGTCACGTTCCCGAGCGCTTGCCCCGCGTCGAGCAAGAGACCTAGCGACTCGTCCATGCGCCTCGACGTCAAGGCACCTTGGGGTGCAGAACGGCGATCGCGTCGAGATCAAAGCCAGCACTCGGCGCAGCTCCGATGCCCTGGAGATCACGGATGCGGACGAACCGTGCCTCCTCGACGCCGAGCTCGGCGAGATCGAACACGTCGCCGCCGGACACGCTGGGATCGAGGGAGGACACGCCGAGATCACCGTTCGCGAAGACCGGAGCATACCCGGCGCACCCTGCGGGCGGCTTCGTGTCCTCGGCGCAAGGGAACACGTGCCAGGTCTCGCCGTCGGCGCTGACGGAGACCTCGGCGAGCTCGGCGTACACGTTGTTCGGATCGTCCGACACGAAAAACGGATTCTCGAACACCACGAAGTCCGGGCCTTCTCCGTCGACGATCGCGTTGCCGCCGAAGCCGAGCACGATCGAGCCGCCTCGGCCGAGCGAGAGCACGTCGAGCCCGCCCGACGTCGTGCCGTTGCCGAGCGGCTCGCCGTAGATGACCTCGGGGAACCGATCCGCCCCGAACCCCGCGTCGTCGCCGGGCTCGAACGCGACGACGCAGGACGCCGTCCGCGACGGCGGAGCGTCCGCGGCACAGGCGTGCGGCTCGTTCGTGGTGCCCGTCGAGCTCGCGGGCCCTTCGTCCCCACACCCAACGCCGGCGAGGCCCAGCGCGCCCAGGAAGACAACCACGACGCGGTGCACGGACCCTCGATACCAGCCCGCAGAGGACGTGCAAAGGGGACCATCGCCGCTCCGCGCGATCCGTACTAGAAATCATGCGTGCTTCGTCGCGCGCCTTTCCCCCGCCCCTCCGCCGCCGCCGTCGACAAGGCGCGGCGCTTGCTCGATCGCGCCCTCGGGCCCTCGAAGGTCATCACCTCGCCCGCAGGCTGCGAGGCGTACGCGGGGGACGAGTCCGATCAGGAGCCGGTGATCCCTGATGCGGTCGTCGTCGCCGAGACGCCGGACGACATCCTGCGGGCGCTCGCGGCGGCGAGCGAGGCCGAGGTCCCGATCGTCCCGCGCGGCGCGGGCAGCGGCAAATCCGGCGGCGCGGTCCCCGTCGGCGGGGGCATCGTCGTCACCACGCTCGGCATGCGCGGCATCAAGGAGATCGATCGCGAAGAACTCGTCGCCGTCGTCGAGCCGGGCGTCATCCTCGGCGACTTTCACGCCGCGGTCGAAGCCGAGGGGCTCTTTTATCCGCCCGATCCGAACTCGCTCAAGATGTGCGCCCTCGGTGGCAACCTCGCCGAGAACGCGGGCGGCCCGCGCGCCTTCAAGTACGGCGTCACGCGCGAGTACGTGCTTGGCCTCGAAGCGCTGCTCGTCGATGGAACCCGCCTCCGCACCGGCCGGCGTACGGTCAAGGGCGTCACGGGCTACGACGTCACGAGCTTGCTCGTCGGCAGCGAGGGCACGCTCGCGGTCTTCACGGAGGCCACGCTCCAGCTCATTCCGAAGCCCCCGAGCGTCGCCACGCTCCTCGGCCTCTTCGACACCGCGCTCGCCTCCGGCCGCGCCGTCTCCGCGATCATCGCGGCCGGCCTCGTCCCGCGTTGCCTCGAGCTTCTCGATGCCGGCGCGCTCTCCGCCGTCCGCGCCCGCGGGGTCCCCGTCGATGCACGCGCCGGCGCGCTCCTCCTGATCGAGGTCGACGGTGATCCCGCCTCGTGCGAGGCCGCCATGGAGCGCATCGGCGAGGCGTGTGTCGCCGAGGGCGCGCTCGATGTCCTCGTCGCGCAGGACGCCGCGCAACGCGAGCGCCTTTGGGAAGCGCGCCGCGCCCTCTCGCCGGCCACACGTGCCATGGCCCGTTACAAGATCTCCGAGGACGTCGTCGTCCCGCGCACGCGTTTGCCCGACCTCCTCCGCGAGATCGATCGCATCAGCGAGGAGACCTCGATCCGCATGCTCTCCTACGGCCACGCGGGCGACGGCAACCTGCACGTGAACTTCCTGTGGGACGATCCCGACGCCGGCCCGCGCGTCGAACGCGGCCTCGATCGCCTCTTTCGTGCGGTCGTCGGCATGCGCGGCACGCTCACGGGGGAACATGGCGTCGGCACCTCCAAGGCCGAATACCTCCCGCTCGAACAGGGCCCGGAGCTCATCGAGCTTCAGCGCCGCTTGAAGGCCGTCTTCGATCCGAAGAACCTCCTGAACCCCCACAAGATCTTCCCCCGCCGCGGCCACGGGGTCTGCTAGAACGCCCCGCGTGCGTGTCCTCGGCATCGATCCTGGCAGCCGTCACCTCGGGTGGGGCGTGCTCGAGCGCGTCGGCACGCGGGTCGAGCACGTCGCCCACGGCGTCATCGACGTCGACCTCGACGGGACCTTCGCCGACCGCCTCGTCGACATCGACGACCGCCTCGGCGAGGTCATCACGCAGTACGCGCCCTCGCACGCCGCGGTCGAGAGCATCTTCTTCTCCAAGGACGCGCAGAGCGCGGCCAAGCTCGGCCATGCGCGGGGCGTCGTCCTGCTCCGGCTCGCCCGCGCTTCGCTCCAGACGTCCGAATACCCGCCTGCGCTCGTGAAGCGCACCGTCGCGGGCAAGGGCGCGGCGGACAAGCGCCAGGTGGCCATGGTCGTCACGGCCATCCTCCGGCTCGGCACGCCGCCTCGGTCGGACGCCGCCGATGCCCTCGCCATCGCGCTCACGCACTGCAATGTCGTTGGTTTTCAGACGGCGCTCGCCGCCTCTGCGCCCGCCCGCCCGGCGCGGCGTCGCGCGAATGTCCCGTGATCTTGCATCGCCTGCGGGCGCCCTGCGTCCAACCCCGCGGCACCCTCGGTCCGGCCAACTACGCGGAACAGGAAGAAAATGATGCGTAAGGTAAGGTTCCTCTCGATCCCCTCCCTCCTCGCGGCGTGCGCCGTGGTCCCTGCTCTCCTGCTCTGCTCGACCGACGGCCATACCCAGGCCGCCGCGCCTGCCGCGCCTGCTGCGGCGCCTGCGAAGGGCCCCTCAGCCGAGGAGATCGGCCGCCGCGTCCAGGCGTTCTACGACTCCACGAAGACCTTCAAGGCCACGTTCGCGCAGACCTATACGATCAAGGTCCAGAACGTGAAGAAGGAGTCGAAGGGCACGGTCATCTTCGAGAAGCCCGGCAAGATGAGCTGGTCGTACGACGCGCCGAACGGCAACCGCGTCGTGTCCGACGGCAAGGTGATCCGCGTCTACGAGAAAGAAAACGAGCAGATGTTCGAGACGCCGGTCAAAAACTCGCAATACCCGGCGGCGCTCGCGTTCCTCATGGGCACCGGTCAGCTCGTGAAGGATTTCAACCTCAAGCTGCTCGACGCCGCGCAGATGAAGTTCGAGGGCGGATACGTGCTCGAAGGCACGCCGAAAGACGCGACGCCCGCCTACCAAAAGGTCCTCCTTTACGTCGACGCGCAGACGAACCAGGTGCGCCGCGTGCTGATCCTCGACGCGCAGGGCAACAAGAACCGCTTCGACTTCAGCGCCCCTGTCGTCAACCAACCTGTCGGCAAGGGCGAGTTCGACTTCACGCCGCCGCCCGGCACGCGCGTCGTCAAGCCCTGAGCCGGATTCGACGGAAACGATGCAACCGGACGGAAAATCTGGTAGATCGAATGTTGCTTGGAGGTGCGATGAACGCGCATAGCTGGATGGGTCGCGGGATGCTTTCGGTCGCCGTTGCGCTGCTTGTCGCGGCGTGTGGTGGCCCGCTCGAGTACATGGCCAAGGGCACGCCGCGCGCGCCCGACGCCGACGCGAAGATCGTGGCCGAGGTCAACAGCAGCACGGTTCTGACCACCGTGAGCATCGAGGCGGAGCACCTCGCTCCCCCGGATCGGCTCATGCCGGGCGCCACGGCGTATGTCGTGTGGGCCCGCAAGGACTCGAGCAGCCAGTGGCAGCGCATCGGGTCGCTCGCGTACAACAACGACAAGCGGACGGGCTCGCTGCCGACGGCGACCGTGCCGCTCACGAGCTTCGAGCTCATCGTGAGCGCGGAGCAACAAAACGCGCCGACCTCGCCCTCGCCGCACGTGGTCATCCAGCAGAAGGTCGCCGACTGACCTCGCGCTCGTGGTGGCACAGACGGTAGGATGATCGAACGCCCGGCGCCTTGCGTCGGGCGTTCTGCCATGAACAACCCCTACGGATCGCCGCCCGGGCCCTACGGCCACGCTCCCTACCCCCCGCAGCAGCAACCACGATATCCCGGCCCGGCGCCGTACACACCACCGGGCCACGGCGGGTCCGCGCCACGCGCGCCCGTGGAGCTCGATCCGGACAAGCGTCGCCGCGGGGTGGGGCTCGCGCTCTGGATCGTCGGCATGCTCGCCGGCGTCGTGCTGAACATCCTCTTCACGATGGCGGAGATCTTCCTGTCGAAGGCGCCGGGGCGCATGCTCTCGGCCGTCCTGACAGGCTCGCTCTTCGCGTTCTTGCCGCTCGGCTTTTACCTCTTCGTGCCCATGGTGCTCGATCGGTACGATCCCGAGCCGTGGTGGTGCCTCGCGATGGCGTTCCTGTGGGGGGCGGTCGTCGCGACGGGCTTCGCCGGCATGATCAACACGGGCGTGCACATCGTGTTCGCCGGCCTCTTCGGGCCTGCGGTCGGCAATTTCGTGTCGTCCGTGATGAGCGCGCCGCTCTCGGAAGAGTTCTTCAAAGGCCTCGTCATCCTGGGCTTTTTTTACTTCCTCCGGCGCGAGTTCGACGGGGTCGTCGACGGCATCATCTACGCGACGTTTTGCGCGCTCGGGTTCGCCGCGGTCGAGAACGTCAGTTATTACGCCCGCGCGGACATGGCCGATCAGCTCGGCACGACCTTCTTCCTGCGCGGCGTCCTCGCGCCGTGGGGGCACCCGCTCTACACGTCGATGACCGGCATCGGGTTCGGCATCGCGCGCGAGTCGAGCAAGACGTGGGTGCGCTGGCTCGCGCCGATCGGCGGGTTTTTCGTGGGCGTCTTCCTGCACGCGCTCTGGAACTTCGTGCCCACGGTCATCCCCGACGCGTTCGTCATCATGCTGCTCTTCTGGCTGCTCTTCGTGGCGATGTTTTTCTGCATCATCATCGCCCTCGTCGTCCGCAAGGGCCGCACGATCCGCCAGTTCCTCCGCGACGAGGTGCTGATCGGCAACCTGACGAACGAGGAACTCGAGCTCGTGTGCTCGCCGGTCGGCCGCATCCAGTGCACGTTCTCGTGGCGCGGCGCCGAGGGGCGCGCGTTCATCCGCGCCGCGTCGCGGCTCGCGCTCAGCAAGTGGCACACCGCGCGCGCGATGAAGGGGCAGAAGCGCACGATCAGCGCCGATTTCATCGCCCCGCTCCGCGGTGAGCTCGCGACCTTGCGCGCCGCCCTGCGCGCCAAAGCTCCCCGCTGAAAAGCTCTCGACACCTCGAATTCACGAATTCGTCACGCGGGACGCGCCCTCGCCGTTTCGACACGTCGAATTCACGAATCCGTCACGCACGCCGCATTTCCCCGCCAACCTGCAACACGAGCTTCATCGGGTCGTAACAGGAACAGGATACACCCGGGTGCGATGGCACGCATCCTGGTCGTCGAGGACGAGCCCGCGATCCTCAAGGTGCTCGATTACAACTTCCGGCAGGCGGGGCACGAGGTGCTGCTCGCGTCGCGCGGCGAGGAGGGGATCCGGCTCGCGCGCGAGCGGCGGCCCGACGTCATCCTGCTCGATATGATGCTCCCGGACCTCATGGGCACCGAGGTCTGCCGGAGCTTGCAGCAGAGCGAGGAGACCCGCGAGACCCCGGTCGTCATCGTATCGGCGCGCGGGGACGAGGTCGACCGTGTCGTCGGCTTCGAGCTCGGCGCCGTCGATTACGTGGTGAAGCCTTTCAGCGTCCGCGAGCTCATGCTGCGGGTGCAGGCGATCCTGCGGCGGGTGAAGGCGCGGACGACCGAGCGCCGTGTCCTCCAGTTCGGCCGGCTGCGCATCGACGACGAGGCGCACCGGGTATGGGTCGACGGCGCCGAGATCGAGCTCACCTTGCTCGAGTTCAAGCTCCTGCTCGCTCTGTACGAGAATCGCGAGCGTGTCCAGACGCGCGGCGCGCTGCTCGAAGGGGTGTGGGGCATGGACGTCGACATCACGACCCGCACGGTGGATACGCACGTAAAGAGGCTCCGCGACAAGCTGGGGCCTGCCGGCGATTATGTGCAGACGGTGCGAGGGATCGGGTATCGATTCGGCGGATCGCCCGATCTGCCCGACTCGCACCCCGATTGAAAATTGCGTCATGCGACGCGCACGTGATCGTTTCGCGACGTTCACGAGGTTGTCACGAACGATCGTCAAGGTGGGGGCCGAGGAAAGACGGCAATGGGCTTCGAGGCGTGGAGCGTCGGGGAGACGGATCCCGGGCGCGGCAAGCGGCTTCTGATCGGATACGCGACGGCGATTGCCATTTGCACGGCGGTCGGTGTCGTCGGGGCGACGATGAAATCGAGCGCGCCCGCCGTGGAAGAAGAGGAGGAGGTCGTCGCCGTCGAGCTCACGCCCACGGTGGAGCCGCCGAAACCGCCGCCTCCGCCGCCGCCCGTGGACGCGGCGCCCAAAGCGCCTGAGCCGCCCGGGCCGAAGCACAAGCCGATCGCTGTGCCCGTGGAAGTGCCGACGGAAATGCCCAAGGAGGCAGATCCGAGCAAGGCAAAGGCGAGTGATGGCGAGTATGGGGAGGGCTCGGGCGAAGGCTCGGGCGGGACGCCCGGAGGAACGGGGACCGCGACGGCTGCTGCGCCGCCGCCTCCGCCGCCTCCGCCGCCTCCTCCGCCGCCCCCGCCCAAAGCGGCGGGGCCCATCGTCCTCGGCGAGGATGGCACGCCCCCCTCGCCGATCTCGAAGCCGCAGCCTCCTTATCCCGAGGACTTGAAGAGCCAGGGGATCGAGGGCACGGTCATCGTGCGGTTTGTCGTGACAGAGTCGGGCGACGTCTCGAACGTGACCGTCGTGCGAGGGGATGCGCAGCTTGCGGCGCATGTCGTGGCGACCGTGAAGACGTGGCGCTTCAAGCCAGCCATGGTCGAAGGCCGCCCCGTGGCCACGTACCAGAACGCAAGGTTCAATTTCAAAATTAAGACGTAGTTCGTCGGGCAATCCCGTTCGACCAAGGAGCCAAACCATGCAATTCGATCTCGCGCACATCTGGGCGAGCATGGGCCTCGTCTCGAAGCTCATCGCCTTCGTGCTCGTGCTCATGTCGATCGCGACCATCGCGGTCGTCGTCGAGCGGGTGATCGCGCTCGCGCGCATGAACGCCGAGACCCGTGCTTTCGTGAAGGAAGCGCAGCCGCTGCTCGACGCCTGGGACACGGAGGAGCTCCTCCGCGTCTCGGATCGATATCGTCTCTCGGCGCTCGCGCGCCTCGTCTCCTCGGCAATGCGTCGATTCCTCCGTGCGGAGAGCGAGGGCGCCGGCAACCTGACGCCGGTCGAGCTCGCGCGGCGCGAGGTCGAGCGCAGGCGCGAGGCGCTCTCGGCGGATTTGCGGCGCGGGCTCTCGGTGCTCGCTTCGGTTGGATCGGTCGCGCCCTTCGTCGGGCTGCTCGGTACGGTCGTCGGTATCATCACGGCGTTCCAGAGCATTGCGACGACGGGCTCGGGCGGCCTCGGCGCGGTGAGCGCGGGTATCTCGGAGGCGCTCATCGAGACGGCGCTCGGCCTCACGGTGGCCATTCCGTCGGTGCTCTTCTTCAATTACCTCACGGGCAAGATCGCGGCGGTCGAGACGGCGCTCGAGCGAAGCGCGGGTGAATTGCTCGACGACATGGAGAACCAGCATGGGCGCGCAAGTGAAGAGCGGATCCTCGAAGAAGCTGCCTGAGCCGGACATCAACATCACGCCGCTCGTCGACGTGGTCCTCGTGCTGCTCATCATCTTCATGGTCATCGCGCCCGAGCTCGAGCACGGCGAGCGCGTGGAGCTGCCGAGCGTGATTCAGCCCGACGAGAACAAATCGAAGCTCGATCCGATCACCGTGACGCTCACCGCGCGGGGCAACCTCTTCCTCGAAAAGGAGGTCCTCGCGGACGTGCCGGCGCTCGAGGCGCGATTGAAATCGATGCACGGGAGCGAGCCGGATCGGCGCGTCGTCCTCAAGGGGGATGCGACGGTGCAATACGCGAAGATGCGTGACGCGTTTGCCGCCTGCCAGCGCGCCGGATACACGGGCGTCGCGCTCAGCGTGAGCCAAAAAGGCAAGGGCGGCGCGGGGGAGGAGAGCTAGCCATGGGGATGAACGTCTCCTCGGGCGGGAAAAAGGGCGGCGCCGTCGCCCCCACGATGAACGTCACGCCGCTCGTCGACGTGGTCCTCGTGCTGCTCATCATCTTCATGGTGGTGACGCCGCTGCTCAACAAACAGCTATGGCTGAACCTGCCGAAGAAGGACGACGACGCGAAGAACGAGCCGCCGCCCCCGGACGCGGACAAACCCGTGGTGCTCACGGTGGACGCGAAGGGCGCGATCCGCATCAACCAGACCGAGGTCTCGCGCGCCGAGCTGCGGGATCGCCTCACGCGGATCTTCGCGGCGCGGGCCGACAAGCTCCTCTACTTCGACGCGGCGGACGACGCTCCGTACGGGATTACCGTCGAGGTGATGGATATCGCGAAGAGGGGTGGGGCCAAGGGCATTGCAATCTTGACCGAGAAGCTCGGCGGCTGATTCCCCCATGCGAAAAACCATTGCGACACTCGCCTCGGCGCTCACGCTTTTCCTCCCGGCGCTCGCGCTGGCCCAGGAGGGCGCGGACGAGGCGCTCCTCGGCGAGGAGGACCCGTCCCGCCCCGCGCCCGCCGGAAAGGGCGTCATCTGGGGCGTCGTCACGGACGGGAAGACGAAGGAGCCCGTGATCGACGCGCAGGTCTCGGTCGTCGGGACGAACAAGAAGGCGATCGCGGATTTCGACGGTCGATATCGGCTGGAGCTCGCGCCGGGCACCTACGAGCTGCGCGTCTTTTATCAGCTCTACAAGGCGCAACGCGTGCAGAACATGCGCGTGACGGCCGGCGCGGTCGAAAAGGTCGACGTCGCGCTGTCGACCGAGGAGAGCAAGCAGGAGATCGTCGTCGAGATCGAGGCGGACCCGGATCGGGCTTCGGCGGCGGCGCAGACGTTGCTTCGAAAGAACGCGGCGCACACGGGTGACGCGGTGAGCGCGCAGGAGATCGCGCGGACGCCGGATCGCAATGCGGCGGACGCGGCGCGGCGTGTGGTCGGCGCGTCCGTCGTCGGGCAGCGGTACGTGTACGTGCGCGGCCTCGGCGACAGGTACACGAATGCGCTCTTGAATGGCGTGCCGCTGCCGAGCCCCGAGCCGGACCGGCAGGCTGTGCCGTTTGATCTGTTCCCCACGTCGGTCCTCAGCGATCTGACGATCGTGAAGACGTTCACGCCCGACATGCCGGGCGATTTCACGGGCGGTTCGGTGCGCGTGTCGACGCGCGAGCTGCCCGAGAAGTTCACGATCAGCGGTACGTTTTACCTCGGGGCCAACTCGGAGACGACGTTCCGGAACCGGCTCACCTATGCAGGCGGCGGGACGGATTTCCTCGGCATCGACGACGGGACGCGGGCGCTGCCGCCGGGCTTCCCGACCGATTCCAAGGTCGGCAAGGGCGAGGAGAAGCCGGACGGCTCGCTCATGTCTTCGCGTGAGGCCAATGAGCTCGGCCGCGTGCTCAACCGCCCGATGACGACCTCGCGCACGACCGCACTGCCGAACATGAGCGGCAACCTCACGATCGGCAATACGCACAGGCTCGGCTCGGATCACGAGCTCGGGTACATGGCGGCGCTGACGTACGGGCGGCGGTTCCAGATCCGGCAGGGCGAGATCCTCCGGACGCTGACGATCGATACCAACGTGTCGGACGATCTGAAGCCGCAGAACGATTACCGCGTGGATACAGGCCTCGACGTCGTCTCGTGGGGCGGATTCGCGGGCCTCACGTACAGGTACGCGAGGGACCACAAGGTCTCGCTTATCGGTCTGCACAGCCGTTCTTCCGAGAACGAGGCACGCGAGATCTCGGGGCTCAGCGAGGAAGGTGGCCCCGGGCGCACGTTCTTCGATACGCGCCTCCGTTTCGTGAGCCGCTCGCTCACGTTCGGCCAGCTCGCCGGCGAGCACAAGCTCCGCAAGGCGAACGACGCGACGCTCGAATGGAACCTGACGACGTCGCTCGCGACGAGCGACGAGCCGGGTACGCGCGAGAACGTGTATCTCGACGACGCGGGGCGGAGGGCGTGGCAAAGCACGACGCTCTCCGGCTTGCATTTTTATGCGAACCAGGCGGAGACAGCGATCGGCGGCGCCGTGCATTACACGCAGCCCATCGTGAGGGGCGACGCGCCGACGCGGGTGAAGGTGGGTGCGCTCGTGCAGGGACGCGACCGCGCCTTCGAGGCGCGCCGCCTGCGGTACATTCCGATCGCGGAGACGCCGGAGGACGCGGCCGCATTCTCGCTCCCAGCGGATCAGCTCTTCACGAACGAAAACATCGGGCGCGTCCTCTCCCTGGCAGAGTACACGAGGCCGACCGACACGTACGACGCCACGCAGCGCGTGTTTTCGGGGTACTTCATGACGGACACCTCGATCCGTCCTTGGATGCGCGTCGTGCTCGGAGCGCGGGTCGAGGCATCGTCTCAAAAGCTCGATACGGTCGATCCGTCGACGCTCCTGCCGAAGCAGGTCGAGCTCTCCACGACGGATTTGCTCCCCTCGCTCGGGCTCGTCTTCAAGACGAACGAGCGCTCGAACCTGCGCGCCTCCGTGACGCGTACGGTCGCGCGTCCCCAGCTCCGCGAGCTCGCGCCGTTCTCGTTCACCGATTACTTCGGCGCCCGCGAGATCCAGGGCAACCCCGACCTCGACCGCACCACGATCGTGAACGCGGACCTCCGCTTCGAGTTTTTCCCGACGCTCGCCGAGGTCGCGGCCATCAGCGTGTTCTACAAGGATTTCACGAAGCCGATCGAGCAGATCATCAAGCCCTCGAACCGCGGTATCGTGTCGTACCAGAACGCAAAGGGGGCGCAAAATGCGGGCATTGAGCTCGAGTTGCGAAAGAACATCGGCTTCATCACCCCTGTCCTCGCCGACCTCGGCGTGCTCGCGAACCTCACGCTTGTGTACTCGCGGGTCTCCCTCGACGAGGCAGGGACGAGCGTGCAGACGAACAACGTTCGCCCGCTCGCGGGGCAATCGCCGTACGTGGTGAATGCGGGCCTCGATTACGCCAGCGAGAAGCGTGGCACGCGGCTGCGCGTGCTTTACAACGTCTATGGCCGGCGCATCGCGCAGGTGGGCTCGCTCGGGCTGCCGGACGTCTACGAGCAGCCGCGCCACCTGCTCGACGTGACTGTCGCGCAGCGCATCGGCAAGCACGTGGACCTGAAGCTCGCGGCCGAGAACCTCCTGCTCGCGCCGGTCGTGTTCACGCAGGGACCGAGCGAGGCCTCGATCCCGAATTCCACGGTCGCCGATTTGACGAACGTGGTGCAGCAATACCAGCCCGGCGCGACGTTCACCTTGAGCGCCACCATCCAGAATTGACGGGTTGTCGCGAAATCGTTACGCGCGCCCTGCAATGGCGTCACGCGGCATGACCAGAATGCGCGGGCGGAGGAAATACCCACCATGCGATCGAAGGTATTGCTTGCGACGAGCGCGCTCGTTGCGGCCAGTCTGATGGGCTGCGGCGGGGACGAAAATGGAGAAAATCCGACGCCCCCCGCGAAGAACAACGAGATCCCGGCGAGCATCACGTCGGATCTGACGCTCACGGCCGACCAGGACTGGCTGTTGAAGGGAATCGTGCACGTGCGCGCGGGCGCGACGCTCACGATCGAGCCGGGTACCACGATCAAGGGCGACAAGTCCACGCTCGGCACGCTCGTCATCGACCCGGGCGCTCGTATCCACGCCGAGGGCACGAAAGACGAGCCCATTGTTTTCACGAGCCGCGCCGAGCCTGGGGACCGCACGGCCGGCGACTGGGGCGGCGTCATCCTGCTCGGAAAAGCGCCGATCAACGTGCCCGGCGGAAAAGCGAACGTCGAGGGAATCGAGGCGACCGCGGAGACCGAGTACGGCGGGACCGACCCGGCCGACAACAGCGGCGTGCTGAAGTACGTGCGGATCGAGTTCGGCGGAATTCTCCTTTCGACGGACAACGAGATCAACGGGCTCACGTTCGCCGGCGTCGGAAGCGGGACGACCGTCGATTACGTCCAGGTCCGCTACACGCTCGACGATTGCTTCGAGTTCTTCGGTGGCACGGTGAACGCGAAGCACCTGGTCTGCACGTACAACCAGGACGACGGGATCGACTGGGATCTCGGGTATACTGGAAACCTCCAGTTCGTCGTGGTCCAGCAGGATCCGGCCGCCGTGGACGACACGAACGGCTTCGAGGGCGACAACGACGCGATGGGCACGACGAACGCGCCGCTCTCCGAGCCCACGATCTACAACGCGACGCTCATCGGCAAGAACGTGGACGTCGACAAGCAGCAATACGCGATGCTCCTGCGCCGCGCGACGAGGGCGAACCTGCACAACATCGTCGCCACGGGCTTCGAGGCGGGCGTCGATGTGCGCGACGCGCCCACGTCCGTGAAACTCGAAGCGTCCATCTTCCACGGAAATCTCGTGCAAAACATCGCGTATGTGGAGACGCCGGACGGCACGGGCTCCGAGAAGGACGACGACATGGGCTTCGACGAGGTCAAGTGGTTCCTGGACGCCGGCAACGCCGAGACGGACCCCATGCTCGTCGCGCCCTACGATCGGCAAGCGCCTGATTTCCGGCCGAAGGCGACGCTCACGACGGGCGCCGCGACGCCGCCGAGCGACGGCTTCTTCGATACGAAGGCGAGCTACGTCGGCGCGTTCTCGCAAGACGACACGTGGCTCGACGGCGCCTGGATCTCGTTCACGCCGAACTAGCCGCAAAAAGCTCCGAAGAGCTCGCCTGCCGTGCGGTCGCGGCCGCTCGAGCGCGCCGTGGATCGCTCTTTGCGTGCGCGCCCCCGAGTGCGTTCGGCGATCATGAAGTGGCGCGCCCTCGCCCGAGGGCGCGCGCCATTGGGACATGTTGGCAAGCCTTCTGGGCGCGTGGTGCACAGCGCGCAGCGCCTCAGGGTCGAGGTGGCCGGGCTCTTCGGAGAGCCCGTGCGCGCGAGGCGGATCGAGCGCGCCCTGGGCGAGCTTCCGGGCGTCGTCGAGGCGCGAGCCAACGAGCATACGGGGACGGTGCTCTGCGTGCTCGCGCCGAACGCGCCGACGACGCGCGCCGAGGTGCTGTCGATCCTGGCCGAACACGAGGACTCGCAGGGGCCGCCGCCGCCCTCGCTGTCGCGGATCGCCGAGAGCGCGGCCGCCTCGGTGCGCGACGTGATCCGTGCGTACGGGGCGAACGGCAGCGACGACGACGAGGACGACACGACGCCGACGACGCCGTGGCACGCGCGCTCGATCGACGAGCTCACGCAGGCGTTCTCGGTGGATCTGCAGCGTGGCCTCACGGCGATCGAGGCGCACCGGATCCTGCGCGAGGTCGGCCCGAACGTGCTCGCCGGCGTCGCGCCGCGCACGGCGCTGGAGATCCTCACGGGCCAGATCTTCACGGTGCCGACGGCGCTGCTCGCGGGCGCCGCGGGCCTGTCGGTGCTGCTCGGCGATCTGCTGGAAGCTGGCGCGATCCTGCTCGTCGTGGGCTCGAACGTGGTCGTCGGATATTTCACGGAGTCGCGCGCGGAGGAGCTGCTCGACGCGTGGAGCAAGTTCCGCGTGGAGTGGGCGCGCGTGCTGCGCGACGGCGTGGAGACGACGGTCGCGGCGAGCGAGGTCGTTCCGGGCGACGTGCTCTGCGTGCGCGCCGGGGATGCGATCGCGGCGGACGCGCGGATCGTGGAGGCCACGGATCTGACGGTCGACGAGAGCACGCTGACGGGCGAGAGCGAGCCGGCGGAGAAGGAGACGGCCGCGGTGGTCGAGGACGCGCCGGTCGCGGATCGCGACGACATGCTCTACGCGGGCACGGTCGTGGCGACGGGCAGCGCGCGCGCGATCGTCGTGGCGACGGGCAGCGCGACGGAGCTCGGCGCGATCCAGCGCGCGCTGTCGCACACGGCCGATCGCGCAGCGCCGCTCGAGCAGCAGCTCGATCAGCTCGGGCGCAGGGTGGCGACGCTCGCGTTCGGGAGCTCGATCGCGGTGACGGCGCTCGGGCTCTTGCGAGGTCAGCCGCTCGCGGCGCTCGCGCGCTCGGCCGTGGCGCTCGGCGTGGCGGCGATCCCCGAGGGGTTCCCCGCGGTCGGGACGACGGCGCTCGCGCTCGCGAGCCAGCGGCTGAACCGCAAGGGCATCGTGATCCGCAGGCTCGCGGCGGCCGAGACGCTCGGCGCGGTGAGCGTGGTGTGCGCGGACAAGACCGGGACGTTGACCGAGAACCGCATGCGCGTCGCGGAGGTGTTCCTGCCGGGCGAGGGGCTCGTGCGGGTCGAATACGGCGCGCCGGTGAGCGAGAACGGGGCGCCTCCGTCGCTCGGGCTCGTCGGTGAAGATGGCCGGCGCGTGCCGGTCTCGTCGCTGCGGGAGATCGGGCGTATCGCGGCGCTGAACGCGGACGTGGAGCTCGACGAGCGCGACGCGATCACGAGCGGCAGCGGCACGGAGCGCGCGCTCGTCGAGTTCGCGATGGCGATCGGCTACCCGGTGCGGCGGCGGAGAGGCGCGGCGAAGCGGGTGCGCGAGGAGCGTCGCAGCGCGGACCGACCGTTCATGGTCACGGTGCACGAGCACCCGGAGCTCGGTCGGATCGAGCTCGTGAAGGGCGCGCCGGAGCCGGTGATCGAGCGCGCGATCGTGGAGCCGTCCGAGCGCGCGCGCCTGCTCGCGATGAACGAAGCGATGGCGTCGCGGGGGCTGCGCGTGCTCGCGCTCGCGTGGCGGAAAGACGGTGCTTCGAAGCCAACGCACGAAGCGCCGCTCGTGCTCGCGGGCCTCGTGGGGATGCGGGATCCGCCGCGGCGTGGCGTGCGCGAGGCGCTCGCGGTGCTCGCAGGCGCGGGCGTGCGGACGATGATGCTGACGGGCGATCAAGCGCGGACCGCGCAGGCGATCGGCGCCGAGCTGGGGATCGGCGCGCCCGACGTCTACAGCCGCGTGACGCCCGAGGCGAAGCTCGACGTCGTGCGCGAGCTGCAGGACGGCGGCGCGATCGTGGCGATGACGGGCGATGGGGTGAACGACGGGCCGGCCCTCAAGGCCGCGGACGTCGGCGTGGCGATGGGCGAGCGCGGGACGGACATCGCGCGCGCGGTCGCGGACGTGGTGCTCGCGCACGACGATCTCGGCAGCCTCGCGGACGCGGTGAGCGAGGGGCGAAGGCTCTACGACAACGTGCGGCGCGCGATCGAGTACCTCGTCGCGACGAACGCGAGCGAGGTGATGGTCATGCTCGCCGGCTCGGTCGTCGGCGCCGAGCCGCTCGGTCCGCTGCAGCTCCTCTGGATCAACATGCTGACGGACGTCGCGCCTGCGCTCGCGCTGGCGATCGAGCCTGCGGACGCAGACGTGATGCGCAGGCCCCCGCGAGATCCGCAGGTGCCGCTCTTCGGGCCGGCGCGCGGAAAAAAGCTCGCGCGCGAGGCCTCGAAGATGGCGGCGATCTCGCTCGCCGCGTACGGCATCGGAGCGCTCGGGCCTGGCGCGAGCTTGCCGCGGGCCCGCACGATGTCGTTCGCGTCGCTCGTCGTGGCGCAGCTCCTTCACGCACGCTCGTGCCGATCGAGCGGGTCGCAGCCGAACCCGGAGCTCCACCGCGCGCTCGTCGCGAGCCTCGGTCTGCAGGCGGCGGCGCTCGGCCTGCCGGGTCTACGCCGCGTGCTCGGCACGACGCCGCTCGGCCCGATCGAGCTCTCGATCGCGGTGCTGCTCGGTCTGCTCCCGACGCTCGCGCGGGAAGGGAAATCGCTGTTCGAGCCGGAGGCTCCGATCGTGGTGGATCGACGCGGCATGCCGGCGGGATCGACCCTGGTGCGAGGGGACGATCGGCACGCGCCGGTGGACTGGGCGTCGTCGCCCGTAATGTTCGAGGAGGAGGCTCGTCGATGAAATTTCATACGCCATCGTTCATTCTCGGCTTCGGCAGCGCGGTCGTCGTGATGGGGACCGCGCGTCGGCTCAAGCCCGCGGTCGTGGAGATCGGGGCGCTCGGCCTGCACCTCGCGCGGCTCGGCCGCGCCGTCGTGGAGCGGCAACGCGAGCACGCGGAGGACCTGTGGGCCGAGGTGGAGGAGCGCGCGCGTCACCTGCGGGAGGTGCCGCGCCGCCGTCGCGCCGGCGCGACGACGGGCAACGGCAAACACGTGCCGAGCGCGGCAGCCGCGCAGGCCGGATCGTCGGCGCACTGAGCGTCGTCGAGCGAGAGGGAAGGGGAGACGAGACGTGATACCCAGCGAGCAGTGGAGTGAGCTCGTGCATAGCCTTCCGCGCCGCGTGCGGCTGCGATCCCGCGCGATCGTGGGCCAGCGCGATGCGTGCCTGCGGGTCGCGGAGAAGCTCGCGATGATGGATCCGAGCTGCGAGCGCGTGGAGGTGCGGCCGTGGACGGGCTCGGTGATCGTGGAGCGCGAGGACGGGACGCTCGACGCCGAGGCGGTGCGCGTGATGCTGGAGCGGCTCGTGGCCGACGAGCGCGACGAGCAGGGCCGCAAGCTGACCGACCTCGGCCACGAGGCGCTGCCGGGCCCGACGCGCGTGGCGAAGGCCGTGGCGCACGCGTTCGCGGAGATCAACGGCGACGTACGGAGCGCGCTCGATCACCGCGCGGATCTCGGGACGTTGATGCCGGTGCTGTTTTTCTCGCTCGGCCTGGTCGAGATCGGCGTGACGAGGAAGCTGCCCGCGCCGGCCTGGTTCAACCTGGTGTGGTGGTCGATCCGGTCGTTCATGACGTTCAACGCCGGAGCGGTGGAGCAGGAGGGGAGGGCGGTCGCTGCGGATGGGGGGCTGGATTAGAAGCCAGCGACGGATCCGCGGGCGTGAGGTCGCGTTCGACCCTTCCCTACCAGCTCGACTTCCGCACCAGCAAACGCATCCGCGAGGGGCTGGCATGGGAGGGGCGGGCGGCCCGGCAGGACCGCCCCGCGCCACTTCCCCAGGAGCATGTGCGGAAAGGGCGAGTGGGGCGTCTCCTCGTCTTCGACGTAGTACCGCTCCTCTGCCGAGCAGGCCGTCAGCACCGCGCGGTTCGGTCGTTCGCCGAGCGGGAGGAAGATCCCTGCAAAGCAGGTCGCGATGACCAAGAGTTGAGGGCCCGAGAGAGCGTCGAGGCAGCCGGCGAGGTCCTCGGGGGTCAGGTAGGACGGGCCCTCGCTCGCCGGCTCGGCAAACTCGTCGACGGGAGCTGTCACGAAGAGCCCTTCGCGCTCGCCGTGGTTCGATGCGAGGAACAGGAGCGGATCCTCCGGCCTGGAGGCGCGCGCGAGGCTCGTGGTCAACTGCGACAGCGCGTCACGCGTCGGCGGGTGGATGCCGCCGCCGAATCCAGGGGGCAGAAGATCGTCGCGACACACGAACGCGTGGACGTCTCGTGCTGCGATTCCGAGGGTGTGGGCGGCGACGATGGCGAGCTCCAGGTCGTGCACCGACGCGGCGAAGTCGTAGTCCGGGTGCTCGCCATGAGATGCATGCCTTCCGAACTGGACGCGGGCGGGCTTGACGTAGCCGCACCAGAGGATGGCCCGTACCCTCACGGCTCCTCCGGCGCGGGCAGGAACAAGACCGCGCTTTTGCCGTGCTCGGGCAGGTTCGTCTCCGTGAAGACGACCTCGCCCTCTCCGTCGGCCGGCACGAACGCCCAGTGCGCGGGGTGGCCCCAACGAGCCATCGGCTCCGGGTCGACGAGCGCGACGTAGCAGCGTTCGTAGGCGTCTCCTTCGGGGAACGGAACGCGCACGTTGGCTGCGTTGAAGAGGGTTCCTCGTCGCACCGGTGCGTCGGAGATCTCCAGGCGGACGCAGGCGATGTTGTGGTGCGCGATGCTCTCGCGGATGCGGAGCGCTGCTTCGTGAATCCCGAGGCTCGGCGTGGGAGGAACGTGGAAGGCGTTGCGGAGGATGTTGTCGATGCCCGCGGCGGTGCCGGGGGTTCGCGTCTCACTGCCCATCGCGCTTCCAGTCTCCGATCTCGATGACGTCGTCGGGGGCGCAGGCCGCGAGGTAGGGAGACTGCGTGGCGAGGACGAGCTGCGCCGTCGGCACGAGCGAGGCAAGCGCTTCGAGGAGCGTGCGCTGCCACCGCGGGTGGAGGTGTTGCTCGGGCTCGTCGATCAGGACGATGCCTCCGTGGGGCGGACGGAGCGCGATCTCGCCGAGGAGCAGCAGCAGGGCGCGTTCGCCGTCGCTCAGCGATTCGAGCTGAACGAGCGAGCCGCGTTGGGTCTTGTAGGGGGACGCGGGGTTCGTCGGATCCTCGGGACGCGGGAGTTCCGGGAAGTACTTGTTGAGGACCTTCCGCATCCGCGCGATCGTGCCGTGGGGATCGTATCGCTTGGGATCGAGTGCGGCGAAGGCGAGGCGCGCAGCGAGGGTTGCGAAGCGTCGGCGATGCGGAGAGAGGCACTGCTGGCGTGGATCGAAAAAGAACAGATCGCCGATGCGCGTGCGGTCGGCAGGTTCGAGGATGCCTCGATCGGCGGGCAAGAGAACGCAGGGCGGGCGGGCGTTCAGGGTTGCGGTGCGAGCAACATCGAAAAACGGATCGGTAAGCCCCTTCTTCTCGGAGAGTTCCGCCAACAGATCATCGAAGGTTGCATGCTCGCGGCCCACGTTGAAGTAAAGCGAGCCGCGCGGCGGAGCCTCTGGGACGGCCTGTTTTGCCGTGGCTCGTTCGTCATCCGACAGCGAAAGTTCGAGATCGATGACGCCGAATCGCGGGGACGCCGAGGCGCTCCGCAGCGCAGACGAGCCGACGAGCGTGTCGCGAACGTCTCCTGCGCCGAACTTACGCGCGCCGAATTTTACGCCGCCTCCCTCGGACAGGGCATCGAACGCGTAGGTGATCGATGCGAGGATGGTCGTCTTACCGGCGCCGTTCGCTCCGAGAAAAACCACCCGCCGTCGCGGTCCACCGAGAGGTGTGGAGAAATCCAGCGAGAGCTTCTCGACGGCGCGGATGCGCTCGATGTCGAGGCGGAGGAGGTGCATCAGGAATCCCTGACCCCGCCGAGATCGAGGCCCTGAAAAAGAACGGTGCCGACGGCATCATTCATGGCCCGCGCTGCGCGTGCATAGCGTTCAAACGCCTCGACGTATCGGCTGCGCGCATCGAACTTGGGCTCAGACGATGGCGGTTTGCCCACCTTCGAGATCTCGAAGGCGAGAGTAGCGGGAACTGTGCCAAGTTGGCAGAGCTTCGCCACGCTCTGTAGCTCGCCGGGAGGACAAGGCCGCCGTAGCATGTCGAGCGCTACTTCGAGCGAACCCCAAGCCATACCGAAAATCGCGATACCGGCTTCGCGTTTAGGCGGAGAGCTCTCCGAGAGATGCGCAGCGAAAGTGTCGGGTTTTGTTGAAGTCGTTTCTTGAAGCAGTGCTTCCAGCGCCAGGATCAAGTCGGGACGCGCGGCATCCCACGCAGGCGGCCAGTCGAGCCTGTGGAGCAGTGGCATCACCACGACTGCAAAATGCGCCCGATCCTCCGGCGTCATCCCCTCGCCGACGTCCGCCAGCCGTTTCACGTCCTCTCGGTTCGAGCGCGCTGCCTGCCGTTTGAACTCCTTCCAGACAACGGCCGCTGTGAGCGCTTTTCCGCCCTCCTGCCGTTCTTGCAGGCTCTTCAACAGCGCTGCCCAGCTCGCCGCCACGCGGGGAACATAGGCCCGGGAGTCTCGGTGGGCCAAGCATCATCGCGGAACGCGCTCCCCGAGCACGTCCAGGCCGCCCCTGCAACTGTGCACGTCCGCCCGAGACCGTTTGCGCCGTCTCCTTGGCCAAGACGACCTGTCCCAAGCGCTTGCACCTCACCCCTTCCCCTTCGCCACCCCTCCAGGACCCTTCCCACCGCGCCTTTCAAAACAAAACCGCCCCTAAAAACCGTGAGCCTGTGTACGCTCCCGTCCCAAACGAAAGGGGCCTTCCTATGGCTGACGTCTCCAAGCTCGTCTCCGATCGGGTCGCGATCACCCGCACCTTGACCTCGGCTATCTCGGTGCACGGGAACGAGACTGCCGCGGCGATCGAGAGGGCGTTGTTCCCTGACGGTTCGCCGCCCGACTTCCAGGTGACCGTCTTCCTGCAGGCGCTCGGCGCGCTCGCGCAGCGCTCCGTGGACGAGCTCTCGGCCGCGAACCAGGCGCATGCGACCGAGCTCGCCGACGACGGCGAGCCGCGGGCCGCGCGGGACTCCGCGAAGGACGAGCTCCGCGCGCGCATGATCGGCATCCGCAGCACGCTCTCCGGCGTGTACGGCGCGCCCATCCTCAGCGCGTACGGGCTCTCGGGCGAGACGCCGAGCGACGCGGAGCACCTCATCGAGGCCGCCTGCACGACCGAGCGCCTCTTGCGCAACCGCCCTCTCGTCGAGGCGCCGAAGCAGGAGGGCGTCTCGGTGGACCCGAAGGCGCTCGCCGACAGCCTCAAGGCGCGCGTCGACGCGCTTCGTACGGCGCTCGGCGACGTGCGGCGGGAGGAGCGGGAAGCGCAGGTGACGCTCCAGCGGCGGAACGCGGCGACGGCGACATGGAACGGGGTGTATCAGGGGATCGCGGACTCCCTGACGGGGCTCTTCGAACTCGCAGGCAAGGGGGAGCTCGCGGACCGGGTGAGACCAACGGCGCGGAGGCGAGCCGGGTTGACCGAGGCGGAGGATGTCGAGGGTGGAGCCGCAGAGAAGTAGCTTCGCGCTTGCGCCGCGCCGCCTCCCCGCGCAGATCGCGTACGATGTCAAGCGGGACTTGCACATGCGCCTCGTGATCGTCTCCGTCTGTGCCGCCACGCTCCTCCCCGCGTGCGGCTCCCGCGCCGACTCCCAGCCTCTCGTCATCGACCCGCTCCCCCCGCGCCGTGGCCGCTCCTCTGCGACCGTGGCCGCCTCCGCCTCCGCCTCCGCGCCTGCCGTCGCCGCGGACGCCGCGCCCGCGCACGTGCCCGATCCCGAGGCCGCGCGCCTCTTCCTCGAACATTACGCCGCGCCTGCGCTCCCGCTCCTCCCCGACGTCAAGCCTTCGCGTGTCCTCGGGCTCGCGTTTGATGGCTCGGTGCGCGGTGAGACGGCGGGCATGTCCGCGGAGGGCGCGCGGTTCGGCGTGACGCTCGCGGAGGGACAGCGCGCGTGGGTGCCCGTCTCGTATCCGGTCGGCGCTTGCGTCACCGTCGTCGCGCAGGGCGGCCTCGGCGTCGTCGAGGTCGACGCGTTCCTCACCACGGGCGAACCCGCGCCCGTGCGTATCGTTGCAGAGGACGCGCGCACCGGGCCGACCGCCGTCATCGGCGGCAAGGACGACTGCTTCTCCTTCTTCGAACCCTTCATCGGCAACCTCTCGGTCACCGTGCGCAAAGGCTCCGGCATGGTGCTCGTCCAGCAGTTCCGCCCCGTCACCCGCGAACGTTGAAGCGAGACGATTTCGCGCAACTCGCGCCGCGCGCCGTCGATGGACACGCGTGCCTCCCTCCATCGTCCTCGCGCCCGACGCGCCCGCTTATCCCGCCGTCCTCCGCGCCCTCGCCACCCCCGAGCGCGCCCCGCCGACCTTGTACTTGCGCGGCGCCCTTCCCACCTTGCCCGGCGTCGCCGTCGTCGGCCGTCGCGCGGCCAGCGCCGAGGCGCGCGCCTTCACGCGCGTCCTCGCTCGCGACCTCGTCTCCGCGGGTTTCGCCGTTTGGTCCGGCGGCGCGTTCGGCATCGACGCGGCTGCGCACGAGGCTGCGCTCGAGGCCGGCGGGCGCACCGTCGTCGTCACGGGCGCCGGGCTCGACTGCCCGTACCCGCGCGAACACGTGCCTCTCTTCGATCGTGTCCTCGCCGCGGGCGGCGCGCTGCTCTCGCGCTTGCCTGACACGATCCCCCCGCGCCCTCAGCATTTTCTCGCGCGAAACCACGTCCTCGCGGCGCTCACGCTCGCGACCGTCGTCGTCGAGGCGGGCCTCAAGAGCGGCGCTCGCTCGGCGGCTGCGGCGGCGCGCAAGCTCGGTCGCCCGCTCGGCGTCGTCCCGCATCCTCCGTGGTCCGAGGCTGGCGCGGGCTGCGCGGAGGAGCTAGCCATGGGGGCCCGCGCCGTCACTTGCATGGCGGACGTCCTCGGCGCCGTGGGTCACGGCCCTTCTCCTCGCAAACGGCGCACGGAGACGGAGCCGCGGCTCCCTGCGCGGGACCTCCCGCTCCCCTTCGAAGGGAGCTTCGATCCTCTCGAAAAGGCCGTTCTTGGTGTTTTGGGGGACACCCCTACGCACCTTGACGTGATCTGCGATACGGTCGGAGCGCCTCTTCCTGCGGTCGCTGGGGCGCTCTTGACGTTGACACTACAGGCCGTAGTAGTAGAGGGCCCCGCCGGCTCCTACCGGCGGGGCAAGCGCTAGATGGGCCCACCTGCTCGTTGTTGAGCCGAGCGGGCCCCCTGGGTTTTCCCTTCGTCCTCACGCAATTTGCTCGATCAGAAGGTGGTGATGGCCAAGACGCTCGTCATCGTGGAGTCGCCGGCCAAGGCGAAGACGATCAAGAAGTACCTCGGCTCGGGGTACGACGTCGTCGCCTCCAAGGGGCATTTGAAGGATTTGCCCAAGAACCAGAACGCCGTCGACGTCGCGAACGACTTCACCGAGAAGTACGAGGTCATCGTCGGGAAGGAGAAAGTCCTCCAGGAGCTGAAGGACGCGGCCAAGAAGGTGGACGCGGTGCTCCTGGCGACCGACCCTGATCGCGAGGGCGAGGCGATCGCTTGGCACATCCTCGAGGAGATCCAGGACGACAAGCTCCGGGTCGAGCGCGTGGAGTTCCACGAGATCACGAAGAAGGGCGTCGACCACGGCGTCCAGCACCCGCGCCCGCTCGACATCAACCTCTACGACGCCCAGCGCGCTCGCCGCGTGCTCGATCGCATCGTGGGCTACGACGTCTCGGCGCTCGTCTGGTCGAAGCTCGCCTTCGGTCTGTCCGCCGGCCGCGTTCAATCCGTTGCGCTGCGGCTGATCGTCGACCGTGAGCGCGAGATCGATGCGTTCGTCCCCGAGGAGTACTGGAACGTCTCCGCCGGCCTCTCCGCGCCGAGCGGCGCGCCCTTCGTGGCGAAGCTCGCGGCGGCCGAGGGCGAGAAGTTCGAGGTCAAGAACGGCGAGACGGCGGCCTTCGTGCGCGCCGATCTGGAGAGCGCGAACTGCAAGGTCGCGAAGGTCACGCGCCGCGAGCAGAAGCGCAATCCGCCCGCGCCGTACACGACCTCGAAGCTCCAGCAGGACGCGACGAACAGCCTGCACTTCGGCACGAAGCGCACGATGCAGGTCGCGCAGGGGCTCTATGAGGGCGTCGACCTCAAGCAGGACGGCGGCCCGGTCGGCCTCATCACCTACATCCGTACCGACTCGACGCGCGTCAGCGACGACGCCGTCACCGAGGTGCGCCAGGCGATCGAGAAGCGGTACGGCAAGTCGTTCGTTCCCGACAAACCGAACGTCTACAAGTCCAAGAAGAACGCGCAGGACGCACACGAGGCGATCCGGCCGACGGACGTCAACATCCACCCGGAGTCGGTCAAGAAGCACCTCAAGGACGAGCAGTACAAGCTGTACAAGCTCATCTGGAACCGCTTCGTCGCCTCGCAGATGACGCCCGCCGTCTACGACCGCACGACGGTCGAGATTCATGCGGAGCCGACGCGCGGCGATGCGTCGCGCAAGTCGTACATGCTCCGCTCGACGGGGCGCGTGCTCAAGGACAAGGGCTGGCTCGAGGTCACCGAGGGGCAGCGTGATTTCGCGGGCGAAGAAGAGGCCGCGGCGGACGGCGAGGCCCCGGAGCCCACGGCGGCGGCGAAGGCCGCGCCGGTCGAGGAGGACAGCGACGCGCTCCTGCCCGAGATGAACGAGGGCGACGTGATCCGCCTCTCGACGACGCCCGGCGTCGTGACGGAGCAGAAGTTCACGCAGCCGTCGGCACGCTACAACGAAGGCTCGCTCGTGCGTGAGCTCGAGAAGCGCGGCATCGGCCGCCCGTCGACGTACGCCGAGATCATCAGCAAGGTGCAGCAGCGCGCGTACGTGGAGAAGCTGCCCGGCGGCGCGTTCCAGCCGACGCAGCTCGGCAAGTTCGTGGTCGAGGGCCTCGTGCGCTCGAACCTCGACTTCATGGATCCGAACTTCACCGCGCAGATGGAGGAGGAGCTCGACGAGGTCGGCGCCGGCAAGATCAAGCGCGAGCAGCTCCTCAAGCGCTTCTACAAGCGCTTCCGCCAGCAGCTCGAGCCGGCGAAGAAGCTCGCCTCGTGGAAGCCGCCGTCGGAGAAGACGGGCATCCCCTGCGAGGAGTGCGGCGAAGGGGAGATGATCAAGAAGTGGGGCAAGAACGGCTACTTCTTGAGCTGCAGCCGGTACCCCAAGTGCAAGGCCACGCGCGACCTTTCGAACAGCGCGCAGGCCGTGCGCGAGACGGACATCACCTGCGACAAGTGCGGCAAGCCCATGGTGATCCGCACCGGCCGTTTCGGTGATTTCCTCTCCTGCACGGGGTATCCGGGCTGCAAGAACGCGCGCCCCGTGCCCCTCGGCGTCGCCTGTCCGCAGTGCGGCGGCGACCTCATCGAGGTCCGGCCGCGCAAGAAGGGCGGGCGCACGTTCTACGGCTGCTCGAACTTCAACGCCGAGCAGAAGTGCGACTTCAAGCTCTGGGCGAAGCCCATCGCCACCCCGTGCCCCACCTGCGGCGCCAAGTTCCTGACGCGCACGGCCGGCAAGAAGCCGATGCTCGTCTGCGCGACGAAGGACTGCGGCTTCAAGCAAGAGGTGCCCGAGGAGGACGAGGCGGGCGTCGCCGGCGCCGCGCCGGAGGGCGCTGCGGGTGACGAGGGGGAAGGTGGAGCGGCGGACGCCGACGCGACGGCCGCACCGAAGCCCTCACCCACCGCACCGAAGGCCAAGGCCGAGCCGAAACCCGCGCCCAAGGCCGAGGCGAAGCCCAAGGCCGCGGCCAAGACGGCCGAGAAAAAGGGCGCTACGAAGACGCCGACGAAGTCGAAGAGCAACGGCCGAGCCTCGGCCTGATCACCCCCTCGATCCTCCCTCCCCAAGGCGCGCCTGCTCGTCCGGGCGCGCCTCCGCCCCCGACACCATGACCGAAGCTCGTTCCCACGACGTCACCATCGTCGGCGCCGGCCTTGCCGGCTGTGAAGCCGCCTTCCAGCTCGCCGAACGTGGCCACCACGTGCGCTTGCTCGAAATGAAGCCCGCGCGCCGCACGCCCGCGCAGACGAGCGATTTCTTCGCCGAGCTCGTCTGCTCGAACTCGCTGCGCGGCGCCGCGCTCGCGAACGCCGTCGGCTTGCTCAAGGAGGAGCTCCGCCGCGTCGGCTCGCTCCTCATGCGCGTCGCCGATCGAACGTCCGTGCCCGCGGGCGGCGCGCTCGCCGTGGACCGCGAGCGCTTCGGCGCCGAGATGACGGCGACCATGCGCGAGCACCCGCGCATCACGGTCGAGACAGGCGAGGTCACCGAGATCCCCCGCGACGAGCGTCCCGTCATCCTCGCGACGGGCCCGCTCACGGCGGACGCGCTCGCCTCCTCGATCGCCGAGGCCGTCGGCACGAAGCACCTCGCCTATTACGACGCGATCGCGCCCATCCTGAGCGCCGACTCGATCAACTGGTCGAAGGTGTGGAAGCAGTCGCGCTGGGGCAAGGGCACGGCCGAGCGTGCCCAGGAGCCCGGCCGCAAGATGATGGCCGAGGACGCCGAGGAGAGCGGCGACGAGGCGTACGTCAACTGCCCCTTCGACGAGGAGACGTACCGCGCGTTCGTCGCGGCGCTCGTCGCGGCGGAGAAGGTCGCGCCGCGCGAGTTCGAGGACGTGCGTTACTTCGAGGGCTGTTTGCCTTGTGAGGTCATGGCCGAGCGCGGCGAGCGCACGCTCGCGTACGGGCCGATGAAGCCTGTCGGGCTCGTCGATCCGCGCACGGGGAGGCGGCCGCACGCCGTGATCCAGCTCCGCGCCGAGGACGTCGCCGCGACGGCGTACAACATGGTGGGTTTTCAGACGCGCATGAAGTACCCCGAGCAGCTCCGCGTCTTCCGGATGGTCCCGGGCCTCGAAGAGGCGGAGTTTCTGCGCTTCGGCTCGGTGCATCGCAACACGTTCGTCGACGCGCCGCGCGTGCTCGGCCCTGGGATGGAGATGCTGCGGATGCCGGGCGTCTTCCTCGCGGGGCAGGTCGCGGGCGTCGAGGGCTACGTGGAGAGCGCGGCGGCGGGGTTTGTCTGCGCGGTGCTCCTCGCGCAGCGGCTCGCGGGCAAACCTCTCGCGCCACCGCCGAAGACGACGGCGCTCGGCGGCATCGTCACGCACCTCGGCCGCGAACAGCCCTCGTATCAGCCTTCGAACATCACGTGGGCGCACCTGCCGCCGCTCGAAGGCACGAAGTCGAGGCTCACGAAGCGCGCGCGGTACGAGGCGATGGCCGAGCGCGCGCTCGCCGATCTCGATCCCTGGAAAAACTCGGCGCTCTGATCACGCCCGCGTCGCGTCCGGGCATACGCGCGTTTGGCGCGGGCGTATGCGTGTATCGTCCGGGCATATCACTGTTTTGGCTGGGCATATTCGCGCGCTCCGACGTGGGCGAACCTCGCCGCGATCCCCTAGCCGAAAAACCAAGGAATTCCCGAGGCATTGCGGGTTCATCCGGGAAATGCCGTCGGGACTCTGGCATTCTACGTCCGGCGATCCGGAAGCTCCTGAATCGATAACACTGTCGCGACCGACAGACAGGCGGCGACGAGCCGCGTAGTGTCCTTTCTCGTCGCGGTTGCGGCGAACAGGAAATGCGCGAGGTGGCGCGTTTCTGCGCACTTCGGCGCGTCTCAGCGGGCTTTCAATCGCCCCGGACGGCCATCGCGGCATTTTCCTGGAGGGGACTTCGATGTTGAACGTGGAGCAAGCGATCGCCGAGGTCGCGAGCGTGTACCAATCGCTCACCGGACGTGCCATCAAGCCGGGTCGTTACGAGCTTCCGCCGGAGGTGGATCCCGCCTCCCATGCCGAGAGCCATTACCGGCAATTCAAGGCGCTCCTCGAGCAGAAGGCGCGCGTCGCGGTGGACCCGCGCGGCAAGGGGGGAGAGACCCCGCTTCCGCCGCCGGTCGACGTCGTCGAGCTCGAGCGCGAGGTGCGCGTGATGGTGGACGTCCCCGGATGCCCGCGCGAGCAGCTCGCCGTGTCGGTGACGGGCGACGCGCTCACGATTCGCGGCGAGCGCGGGGCTTCGCGATCGCTCGCGGGAATGATGCGGCTGGAAGAGCGGCGCAAGGGGCCGATCCTCCGGACGATTGCGCTGCCGCCGCGGGCGCGGCGCGAGGGGATCGAGGCGACGCTGCGCGACGGCGTCCTCACGATCGCGATTCCCACGGACGGCCAGGGGAACGACGCGACCGAGATCCCGATCGACGTGAAATGAGTTTTTCGGGTGCGGCGCACGCGCGATTCCCGCACCCGGCAAGGATTTCTGGCGCTCCGCGCTGGAAAGGTAGTGCCGCGCCGGGGCATAGGGCCCCGGGGCGGAGATAGTGCACGAGCCCTGATTCAGGGGGGTACGAACATGGATCCCAAGACCTTCGAGATCAACAACCTCCGCGTCCTCAACGATTACCTCGCCCAGACGATCGAGGTGCTGGCGCGCACGCAGCGGATCGGCCTGAACCGCGACATCAACCGCGACATGACCGGTCTTTCGCATACCCAGTTCGGCCCCGCCGCCCCGTTCGGCGTGCCCGTGCAGGGCATCGATCCGCGCGTGGATTACACGGCGGGCCTCGGACACTCGCCGTACGGCGTGTATCCGTACAACTACGCCATGCAGTCGGTCCCGGCGTGGACGGGCGCGCAGCACCTCGGCGGCCTGCCGACGAGCATCGACCCGTTCTTCGCGCAGCGCAGCGGCCTGAGCCACACGACAGCCACGCCGTGGACGGGGTGGACCCCCTTCACGGCCGAGATCGTGCGTCAGCGCGAGATCGCTCGTCAGCAGTACGAGGCGATGTGCCGCGCGTGCGGCTTCTGATCGGAAACGATTGAAGCGGGAGACGGGCCGCCCGCCGGCCGGTCTCCCGGCGCGCCCTCCACGCGCCGTTGGGTCTAGGCCGCCGTCACCGTTCGCGTGACGGCGGCCGACGCCCATTTTTGTTTTGTCGACGCGAGCGCGCCCTTCGCGTCGCTGCGCGCCGCGGGGCGAAACCCTTCAAACCAGCTCGGGGAACATCGCTTCGAGGACCTCGTCGAGCGTCCGCGCGAAGACGACCATGTGCTCGGCGATCTTGCGCGGCACTCGCTCGGCGTGCGTCACGTCGTCCCGATTCTGCGCGGGGAGCACGATGCGCGAGAGGCGACGCTCGTAGGCGCCCTCGATTTTCGCGTCGACGTCGCCGATGCGGGCGAGCGACAGGACGTCGTGCGCGTCGCAGATGACGGCGCCGGAGAAGGCGACGTCGCTCGGCGTGGAGAGCCCGAGCATCACGCTCGCGAAAGCGACGGCGATGGGCAGGCCGGCGCTGTCGCCGGACGAGGGCTCGTCGTCTTTCGTGAAACGGAGGAGAAAGCGGCGATCATCGAGCTCGGGATCGACGCGGTGGGGATATCGAGATCGGACGAAGGCGCGCACGGCCTGGAAGATGGAGACCGCGCGGGCGCGGAGGTCCGGCGCGACCGAGCCGAGGACGTCCTTTTCGTCGAGGCCGCCGCGGCCCCGCTTCGTGCGGCGGCTATCGGCCCAGAGCTCGTGAATCACGCCGCGCACCTCGCCGCCGCGTCGCCATGCGGCGGCGGCGAGCACGTACGGGCGCGGCGTGCGCGCGGCGTCCGCGAGGGCGCGCGCGTGGGATTCATATCGTGCTTTCACGTCGACCTCGTCTCGCGCCTCGGCCAGGCGCGCGAGCGAGAGCACGGCCGCGCGATCCTCCGGGTGCGTCTTGCGTCGCGCCCGCAGCACGGACGCCGCCTCCGCGAGCCGCTCCGGGGATCCCAAAGCCTCCCGCGCGTCCTCTGCGTTCGCATCGTCGTGCCCGAGCAGCCGCGCGAGCGCCGCGGCGTCCGGCCGATCGAGCCCCGCGACCCCGCGCCGCCGCGCCAAACGCGCGCGCGCGTGCTCCCCGAGCGCCTCGAGCGCATCGGCGAGATAAAGCAAATCCACCGGGGTGGTTTGTCCCTCTTTATCGAGCTCCGCGTACATCGCCTCTGCGCGCGCCGCATCGCCGCTCCAGAGCGCGAGCGCGGCGGCGCGCCTGCGGTGCTCGGGGCGCTTGCGATCCCGGATCCGATCGAAGAGGTGTTGCACGGCCCGATGCCCGAACGGCAAGACGGACAAACCCTCCGGCGGCACGTACACGGTCGGCAGCGCGCGCGCGGCCTCCCGGAGCGAGAGCACGTGCATGCGGCGGCGAAAGACTTCCAGGTAACGCGCCTCGAACAGCTCGGCGAGGCGAGTATGGCCGAGCTTGCCCACGAGCCGCGCGATACGCCGGAGCAAGGTCGGGCGCCGCGTGACGAGGTAGGCATATCGCACGGCCCGGAGCGCGCGGCGGATCCGCTCGGGGGTTCCCTCTCGTTCATAGAGGAGCGAGAGGCAGAGCAATCGCTCCACGTCGCTCGCGAGCCCCGGCTCGTCGGCGAGGCGCTCCAGCGTGGTGATCGCGCCCCGCACGTCCTGCGCTTGCTCCAGCAAAAAAGCGCGCTCCAGCATCGCGAGCTTGTACACGCCCCGCGCCTCGGTGCGCGCCCGCGCCGCCACCCGATCCACGATGCGCAGCGCCCCCTGCAAATTGCCCGCGAAGGCCACGCGAAACGCGTGCTCGAGTTCGGACAAACCCGTGAAGGGCCCCGCCTCGGGCGCGACGTGCGGCGCGCGGGCCGACGGCGATTCTTCGCGCATGCTCGCCTCGAAGAGCCGCCCGAGCGTGGCCAGCGCCGAGGGCTCGCCGCCGGCGCGGGCCGCCATTTCGCTGTGCAGCGTGATGGCCGCGCCGAGCTCGCCGCGCGCGTGGTGAATCGCCGCGAGCAGCCCCAGGGCCGCCTCGTCGTCCGGCGCGAGCGCGAGCGCCGCGTGCGCCTCCACCTCGGCGCGATCCGAGAGCCGCGCCTCGAAGGACAGGCGCGCCACCACGATATGCGCCTCGGCGCGACGCCGCAGCGGCTCTTTGCGTGTGCGCCGCGGCGGATCCACGAGCTCCATTTCGAGCAGGTGGCCGAGCTGGCGCAAAAGCTCGTCGTCGAGGCCTTCGGCGGCCAGGGCGGCGTCGAACTCTCCTCGCTCGCCGGTCTCCGAAGGGGGCCCGGCTGCCTGGTGTTTGTCTCGCGACATCCCGCTTTCAGCGCTCGCGGCTCGCCACGGACGCGCCGCTCACGCTGTATGCATCCTGGGCCCCGAGGGCACCTTCCGGGGCTCACCTCCGCGCTCGGTCCCGCGCGGCTTTTCGAGGGCGCGGTCGATCGCGGCCAGGAGCGTTTGCTCCGACGAACCCTTGGGCACCCACCCCACGCCGAGCTGGGCGAGCCGCTCTTCGAGGGCACGTGAAATGGGCCCGCTCGTGACCACCGCCGGCACGCCGAGCGAAGCCGCGTCGAGGATCAGGCGAAAGCCGCCCTGGGAATGCCCAGACAAACCGAGGTCGGCGACGACGAGATCGGGGTGCCGCACGAGGAGGGCTTCGAGCGCGGTAGGCACGCAGGCGGCTTCGAGGGCGACCGCGGGCGCGTATTTCTCGACGAGGAGCGCGCCGATGAGGCGCCTGCGGGTCGCGTCGTCGTCAGCGACGAGGATACGCCGGCCGTCCTTTGTCGAGCCTTCGCGGTTCTTGGAAAGTCCCGGTCGGATACCAGAAGCAGAACGCATGGCCCCCCCTGCGAGCTTGCCGGAGGCCGAGTACGCCACGCTGCGGGCTTCCTTGCCATCGGGGGGCACGGTCATGCGAGGTCGGGGCGAGCCCGAGGAGGGGAAATGGTGCTTGGGCGGATCACCCCAGAGGATGCACGTCGGAGACGCGTGCGCGCGACTTGGAGACGCGCGCGCGTGCCTTGGAGGCGCCTTCCGTCGACCCGGAGGACGCGTGTAGGCGACTTGGAGACGCGCGGACGCGACTTCGATACGCCCTCAACCGACTCCGGGGACGCGCAGACGCGACTTGAAGACGCGCGCAGGCGACTTGAAGACGCGCGCAGGCGTCTTGGAGACGTGCGCAGGCGTCTTGGAGAAGCGCAGACGCGTCTTGGAGGCGCGCGCAGGCGACTTGGAGACGCGCGCAGGCGTCTTGGAGACTTGCGCAGGCGTCTTGGAGACGCGCACAGGCGCCTTGGAGGCGCGCCTATTCGTAACTCATCCCACCCGAACGCGCGCCATCACCACCCCGTCGGGTCGGTCAGGCCGCCCGTCGCGAGAGCGCCTCGTCCAGAATCGCGAGGCACCCCTCCAGCGAGTCACACGCATTCAGCGCGCGCCGGAGCGCGGCCGCGCCCGGCAGCCCGTGCAGGTACCCCGCGAGGTGCCGCCGGGTCACGCGCACGCCTTGCGGCTCGCCGCGCTCCTCCGTGTTCATCACGAGGTGCTTCTTGCAGAGCGCGATTCGCTCCTCCGGCGTCGGCGGCTCGATCAACCGGCCCTCTTCGAGCAGCGCCTTCGCCTCGCGGAAGATCCACGGGTGCTCGATCGCCCGACGGCCCACCATCACGCCGTCGCAGCCCGTCTCCGCGAGCGCGCGCTGCGCGTCCTCCGCGCTCTTGATGTCGCCGTTCACGATCACCGGGATGCCGACCACGCTCTTCGCGCGCGCCGCCCAGGTCCAGTCCGCCGCCCCCGAGTGGCCCATCTGCGCCGTCCGGCAATGGATGGTCAACGCCGAGACGCCCGCGCCTTCGAGCCGCTTCGCGAGCTCCACGATCGGCATCTCCGACTCGGGGCCCCAGCCGATCCGCGTCTTCACCGTCACCGGCATGGACACGCGGCGCACGACCATCGCGGCCATCTCGACCATCGCGGTCGGATTCCGGAGCCAGCCTGCGCCCGCGCCGCGGCCCGCGATCTTCGGCACCCAGCAGCCGCAGTTGATGTCGACGAACGAGGGGCCCGCGGCCGCGGCGATCTCGGAGGCCTCGGCGAGGCGGTCGGGATCCGAGCCGTAGATCTGGATGGCGGTCGGCTGATCGTCGGGGGCGAGCGTGATCTTCCGGCGCGCGTTGCGGCAGCCGCGCAGGAGGCCCTCGACGTTCACGAACTCCGTCACGCAAAGCTCGGCGTCGAGCTCGCGGCAGAGCTTGCGGAAGACGGCGTCGGAGACGTCCTCCATCGGCGCGAGGATCACGGGCCGAGAGGAGAAGAGCTTTTGAAAAAGCGTTCGGTCGGAGGGCACGGCGGTTCTCGAAGGGGAGAGGTTAGAGCACGGGGCAGACGGACGCGCCAGCGATCCCGGCGTGATTGCGGGTAGACTCGCCGCCCCATGGAGAAAGTCCGTCTTGTCCCGCTTCTGCTCGGTCTCCTCGCCACCGCGTGCGGCGCGGCCGTCCCCGAGCCGAGCACGCCCTCGCTCCTCGCGAGCTCGTCGTACGGCGGCGCGTCGTCCGCGTTCTCCGCGCCGAGCGGGCCCTCGATCCCGAGCCACGGCGACACGCGCGGCGCGCTCGTCGTGCGCCCGGACCTCGCGTGTGTTCCTTTCGTCCTGCGCGTCGAGCTCGCGGATCCGAAGGCCGGGCTCGACCTTCTGGAGAAGGCCACGCTCGCCATCAAAGAGCGCTTCGGCGCGTCCACGGGCGGCGCGGCCACGATCGCCATGCTCGGCGCGAACACCACGGCGGCTCCGGCGTACACGAAGGTGAAGGACGACAAGCCGCCGCCGGCGAGCTTCGTCGTGACCGTGGACGGCGCGGTCGAGGTCCCGCTCGCCGCGGAGGCGGGCTACTGGGCGCGCGCGAAGCTCGTCGCGGGGCTCGTCGAGGCCTCACGCAAAGAAGACGCGCTCGTGCCTTCCGGAGGCGAGGGCGCCCCCGAGCTCGAGGTCGCCTTTGGCTCGCCCGAGGTCAAGCTCCGCGACCCCGAGTCGCACCGGGCCGAGCTCGTCAAGCGCTGGGTCGAGCGCGCGCGCGCCTTCGCCCGCGTGGCCGAATCCCAGACCGCGCCGCTCCACCTCGTCGCGTGCGAGCCGCCGAACGCCATCACGCAGACGCCCATCTCCCTGGAGCAGGTCGGCCTCGCGCTCCCCGTCTCCTGCCGCATCGACGTGGCCTCGCTTCCCCGCTGAAGCGGACCCCGCGGCGCCTTCGCCCTGCATGGCCCACTCTGGCGCAGCATTTCGCCGTGAATACGCGCCTTCGCGTCGGCATCGCTTTTGCTGATTCCGCCCGCTCCTTGGCTTATCTTCCTTAAGGCTCTCGCCCGAGAGGAGACCTTCCCCATGCGACTCGGCTTTGTCGTCCCCGTCCTCGCCGCCACGTTTCTCGCTTCTTTGACTGCGACCGACGAGGCCGCGGCGTGCGGGGGATGTTTCGTTCCGCCGAGCCAGAGCACCGTCGTTTCGGCGCATCGCATGGCGCTCTCGATCTCGCCGAAGCAGACGGTGCTCTGGGATCAGATCCAGTACGACGGCGATCCGGAGAGCTTCGCGTGGGTCTTGCCGGTCAAGCCGGGCGCGGTGATCGAGGTCTCCACCGACGCCTGGTTCGACACGCTCGACGCCGCGACGACCACGCAGATCTTTCAGGCGAGTGTCGACTGCGGCAACAGCGGTGGCAGCTTCGGCTGTGGCGATGCGCTCGCGGGTCGTGCGTTCTCGGCCTCGGAGGATGGCAGCAACGGCGGCGGCGGACCGAGCGTCACGGTCGTCCACCGCGGCACCGCGGGTCCGTATCAGACCGTCACGCTCAGCACGGACACGCCCGGCGCGCTGAATGGATGGCTCGACAGCGCAGGGTACGCGATCGATCCCTCGACGCAGCCGGTGATCGACGCCTACGTCGCGGAGAAGTTCGACTTCATCGCGATCAAGCTCCTGCCGGGCAAGGACGTGAAGGCGATGAAGCCCGTGCGCGTCGTGCAGCTCGGCGCGAGCCCCACGCTGCCCTTGCGCATGGTCGCGATCGGGAGCGGCGCGAACGTCGCGATCACGCTCTTCATGATCACCGAGGGCCGCTGGGAGGCGAAGAACTTCAACAACGTCGTGGCGCCGGTCGATCTGCTCTCGTGGGACTTCAAGACGCAGGCGTCGAACTACGGCGAGCTCCGCACGAAGGTGCTCGAACAGAACGGCGGCGCGTCGTGGCTCACGGCGTTCGCGTTCCAGGGCGGCCTGTTCTCGCAGCTCCCTGGTCTCTTCAGCTTCCAGGGGTTCCGCACGTACACGACCGCCGGCAACGGGTCCTTCGCCGACTCGATCGCGGGGGCGTACGTGCAGCAGGGCCTCGCGAACGCCGAGACGACGGACGGCGCGTGTTCGGCGTCCTTCGCGAACGTCAGCAAGAGCGGCGTCATGGTCTCGAACCCGTGCCCCGCGGGCGTGCCGCTCGACGATCCTTCCTGCGGCGAGGTCGGAGCGGGCGAGATCGACGCGCGCTCGCTCGCATGTGGCCCGCTCGACGACCTCGCGGTCGCGATGAACGGCCTGCATCCGAAGGACGTGTGGCTCACGCGGCTCGAAGCGAACCTGCCGCGCGCGGCGCTTGGCAATGACCTCGTCCTCGAGCCCGCGGCCTTGCAAGAGACCGTCGACAACATGCATCAGGCGCGCATCGGCACGAACGTCGACGCCTTCTGCGGCGACGGCTCGGCCGCTCCGGTCCCGGGCGCTGGCAAGAAGACCAGCGGCGACGGACGCGGCCCGCTCGTCGTCGGCTTTGGCATGGCGCTCGCCGCGATCGCCGTGGCGGCGCGCCGGCGGCTCGGCGCCACGAGGGTCTGAGCCTTCTCCTTTTCGATATGCTAGGCGCGAGAGTGCCATGGCAACCGTCCGCCCCTTCTCGACCCCGCCTCCTGCAAACCTCATCAAACGCATCGCCCTCGTGGCCGTCGGGCTCGCGATCCTGGCGATCGCCCTCTCGTCGTGTGTTCTGCGTGTCGACGCGGGGCACGTCGGCATCAAGGTCAAGCTCGCGGGGGACGAGCGTGGCGTCGACAAGAGCCCCACGGTGCAGGGCTGGGTCTTCTTCAATCCGCTGACCGAGCAGATCATCCTGTTCCCGACGAGCGTGCAGAACATCGTCTGGACGAAGGATCCGCACGAGAGCAACGCGCGGGACAGCTCGATCACGTTCTCCTCGCAGGAGGGCGTGAACATCAACGCCGACGTCGGGCTCTCGTTCCACATCGAGCCCACGCTCGCGCCGAAGCTCTACGGTCGGTTCCGCAAGTCGGACCTGATGGATCTCGCGAACGGCTACGTGCGCAACGCGATGCGCGAGAGCTTCAACATGCAGGCCTCGCAGATGCCGGTGCAGGAGATCTACGGGTCGGGCAAGGGCAAGCTCGTGGAGAACGTCGCGCAGCGCATGCAGGAGCAGCTCGGCAAGGACGGGTTCGTGATCGATCAGCTCACGATCAACGGCGCGCTTCGTCTGCCGGAGAACGTAGCGAACGCGATCAACCGGGCGATGGAGGCGACGCAGCAGGCGATCCAGGCGGAGAACCGGGTGCGTCAGGTGCGCGCGGAGGCGGAGCAGGCCGTCACGCAGGCCGAAGGGCAGGCGAAGGCGGCGCGGGCGCGCGCGCAGGGCGAGGCGGACGCGAAGCTCATCACGGCGAAGGCCGAGGCGAGGTCGAACCTGATCCTCAAGTACTCGATGACGCCGTCGGTGCTTCAGTACCGCGCGCTCGAGCGCTGGAACGGCCGTCTGCCGGTGATGAACGGCGGCGGCGCGATGCCGATGCTCACGTTCGACGCCTCGAAGCTCGGCAAGGGCGGCGACGACGACGAGAAGAAGCTGCTCGAGCTGCTCGGTCAGGAAGAGGAGATGGAGCGCAAGGAGGCCGAGCGCGCGAAGGACGCGAAGGACGAGAAGGCCGATCCGGCGAAGGCGCCCGATGGCGCGGCGCCCCCGGCGCCGGCGGCTCCCGCCGATCAACCGAAGAAGTGAGCCTCTCCTCCCCTCTCCCGCGAGGGAGAGGGGTTGGGGGGGAGGGCGTCGATCACAAGCGCACGTCGAGGTGCGTGCGCTTCTTCAGCTCGTCGAGCCACTTGCGCTTCGCCTTCTCGAGGATCTCCGTCTGAAGGCGCTGCACCATCTCGCCCTTGGCCGCCTCGTACGTCGTGTACCGGGAGGGCTGGCGCGAGACGAGCTTCATGATCACGAGGCCCTTCTCCATCTCGACCACGTCGCTGACCTGCCCCGGTTCGAGCGGCATCACCGCGTTCTCGAACTCGGGCGAGAGCGCCGGGCGCTGGCCCTGCTGGGTCTGGGGCGAGCCGATCGGGGCGCGGATCCCGAGGTCGCCGCCCGCATCGCGCGTGTTCGCCTCGTCCGAGTAGGCGCGCGCGAGCGCCGCGAAGTCTTCCCCTGCCCGCGCGCGGGTCACGATCTCGGCCGCGAGCTTCTTTCGCTCGGCGATCGCCTCGGGGCTCGATCCCGGCATGATCTGCAGCACGATCCACGAGGGGCGGTAGTCCCGGCGCTTGCGCTCGTCGCGCAACGTGCGCTCGTACGTCGCCTTCACGTCGTCCTCGGTGATGCGCACGCGCCCCTTCACGCGGAGCTGCAGCATCTTGCCTTCGAGGATCTGCCGCCGGATCTCGTCGCGGTATTCCTGCTCCGTCAGGCCCGAGCGCGCCTTCGCCTCGCGGAAGAGCTCGGCCGTCGAGATTCCCTGGGCGTTCGCGATGTTGCGGAAGGCGTTTTCGACCTCGTCGGGCGTGACCGTGATGCCTGCGCGCTCGGCGGCCTGCGCTTCGAGGCGTTGATCGATCATCGTCTCGAGCATGTCCTTGAATACCTGCGACTCCGCGGCGGCCTGCTCGGCGCCGGGGCGTACGCGTTGCTGGACCTGCAGGAGGAAGGGCTTGGCGCGGGCGCGGAGCTCCGAGAGCAGGATGGGTTCGTCGCCCACGACGGCGACGATCCGCTCGACCACGATGGCTTCGGCCGGCTGCTGGGCGAGCGCGGCGGCGAGGACGAGACCCAGAGCGACGAGCCTTTGACGAGAGCGCATGCCGGGCACGACGTAGCACAATTGCGGCCGGGGGTCCGCGAGCGAATCACCCGAGATCGTCCGTCCCCGTTGCGGCAGCCGTCGCCCTGGTTTATTGCGCCGCCATGCGCGAGTTCCCGAAGCCCACTGCGGGCGAAGCGATCACGATGTCCTCGTCCGGCCAGCTCCAGGTGCCGGACCAACCCATCATCCCGTTCATCGAAGGCGATGGCACCGGGCCCGACATCTGGCGGGCGAGCCAGCGCGTGCTCGATGCGGCCGTGGAGAAGGCGTACGGCGGCAAGAAGAAGATCGCCTGGTACGAGGTGTACGCGGGCGAGAAGGCGTTCAACACGTTCGGCGAGTGGCTGCCCCAGGGCACGGTGGAGGCGTATCGCCAGTTCCTCGTGGGCATCAAGGGCCCGCTGACGACCCCGATCGGCAAGGGCATCCGTTCGCTCAACGTGGCGCTGCGGCAGATGCTCGACCTCTACGTCTGCCTGCGCCCGGTGCGCTGGTACAAGGGCGTTCCCTCGCCGGTGAAGGATCCGGGCGCGGTCGACATGGTGATCTTCCGTGAGAACACGGAGGACATCTACGCCGGCATCGAGTGGGAGGCGGAGAGCCCGCAGGCGAAGAAGGTGATCGACTTCCTCCAGAACGAGATGGGAGTGAAGAACATCCGCTTCCCGGGCACGAGCGGCATCGGCGTCAAGCCGGTGAGCCGCGAGGGCACGGAGCGCCTGGTGCGCGGCGCGATCGACTACGCCCTCCGGTTCAACCGGAAGAGCGTCACGTTCGTGCACAAGGGCAACATCATGAAGTTCACGGAAGGCGCGTTCAAGGCGTGGGGTTATTCGCTCGCGCAGCACGATTTCCGGGACAAGGTGGTGACGGAGCGCGAGACGTGGATCCTCGGGAACAAGGAAAAGAACCCGGAGCTCACGGTCGAGCAGAACGCCAAGGAGATCGAGCCCGGCTACGACATGGCGCCGCCGGACATGCAGGCGGAGTTCCGCGCCGAGGTCGAGGAGGCGCTCAAGCTCTGGGACACGCACGGCGGCGGCAAGTGGAAGAAGATGCTCCGCGTCAAGGATTCGATCGCGGACATCACGCTCCAGCAGGTGCTGACGCGGCCGCGTGATTTCGACGTGATCGCGACGTTGAACCTCAACGGCGATTACCTCTCGGACGCGCTGGCGGCGCAGATCGGCGGCATCGGCATCGCGCCGGGCGGCAACATCAACTACGTGACGGGCCACGCGGTCTTCGAGGCCACGCACGGCACGGCGCCGAAGTACGCGAACCTCGACAAGGTGAACCCCGGCTCGGTCATCCTGTCGGGCGAGATGATGCTGCGGCACATGGGCTGGGTCGAGGCCGCGGACCTCATCAACAAGGGCATGGACGGCGCGATCGGCGCGAAGACCGTGACCTACGACTTCGCGCGCCTCATGGAGGGCGCGAAAGAGGTGAAGTGCTCCGAGTTCGGTGACGCGATCATCGCGCACATGGGCTGAAGCGTTTTTACGTGACGTAGGGAAGCCCCCTCTTCCGGAGCGGAGGAGGGGGTTTCCTTTTGTCGAGGGTCCTCGACCGGTGCCATTCAGGTATTCCGCTGGGGATCGTCGAGTGCGTCAGCCGAGGGCTCGGCGTAACGCGCCCTCTGCCAGCGTCGTTTCTGCGCGGGAATATCCTCCGAATACATAACGATCCGGCCGCACGATCACGAGCGCCGCGCCATACTGGACAAACCACCGTTCGAGCGCGCCGTCCTCGTCGACGAGCGCGCCTTCCCGCGGCTCGCTCCCCGCCGGAAGCACCTGGAAACACCGCGTGTCGAGGCCATTCCAGAACGGTTCGTCCCGGACCCCCTCGCGTGGGTCGATCCCGAAGCCGAGCACGGCGAATCCTGTCCCGAGCGCATCGTCGAGCCGTACGCGCGCGCCCCATGCGTCACGCACGAAAGGCTGCGGGAAATATGTGCCTTCCGGGTACCGCGGGGCCACGCCCGGCGCCCCGTCGAAGCGTCCGCGCCGACGCCGTCCGCCTCGCATCATTCCCTTATCGCACGTCGGCTTCGGCTTGAACTCCATGTTCCGAATGAATTTGCGGATACGGCCCACCCGGTCGAGGCCGCGGAAGACCACGTCGCGCACCGCCGCCGCGCGCGCGTCGCGCACGAGAAAGACATACCCGAGCCGGATGCTGATCTCCGTCATCGCGAGCAGGTGCGGCCGGCGCTCCTGTTCATACGTATCGAGCAGCCGCTCGCTCGCGCGCCCCGTGATGCAAAGCGCGAGCTTCCACGCGAGGTTCGCCGCGTCCCGGAGCCCCGACACGAGCCCTTGTCCCATGAACGGCGGCATCGTGTGCGCCGCGTCGCCCAGCAGGAAAAACCGGCCCTTGCGCCATTGTGCGGCCGTCTTCGCCTCGAACGTGTACACGCTCGCTCGCTGAATGCGGAATTTGTCGGGATCCACGTACGGCGCGATCAGCCGCGCGATCGATTCCGGCCTCTCGATGGATTCGCGCGTCTCGTCCGGCTGCAGCATGAATTCCATGCGGCACTGGTTCTCCGTCCCGCGCGCCACGAAGCCGGGCCGCGCCGGATCACAGACGAAACGCGCGAGCGGCATCGTCTCCGGGATCTCGTCCATCACGCCGGAAATGGCGATCCACGGCTCCTCGTACCGGCGACCCTCGTAGGCGATGCCCGCGAGCTTGCGGAGCGTGCTCTTGCGGCCGTCGCACCCGAGCACGTAACGCGCGCGCAAGTCACGCGTCTCTCCATGCGGATCCCGCACCGTCAATCGCGCCCACGCGGCATCCTCGTCCATTGCGAGGACTTCGTGCCCGAGCCGCAACGACACGCCTTCGAATCGTTCGAGCCCGCGCCGCAGGATGGCCTCCAGCGTGGGCTGATGAAAGAAGTTCAGCGCGGGAAACCCATTGCCGAAATCGAGCCCGCGGAAGACGAGCGTCGCGAAGGCACGCCCGTTCGCGTCGGTGAACGCGGCCTCCGGGCAGGCATAGGTGTTCGCGGCGAGCTCGTGGTCGAGCCCGGCCTGCTGATAGACGCGCATCGCCTCGTCGTCGCAGGAGAAGGCGCGTGGGGTGCCGTGCGGCGTGCTCTCGCGTTCGAGCACGACCACGCGGAGCCCGCGCCCGCCGAGCAGGTTGGCCATCAGCGTGCCCACGGGACCCGCCCCCACGATCGCGACGTCGACGTCTTCGAACATGCCCCCAGCCGTTTCGTTGTGGAGAGTGATCAGGAATAGAATGCGCGAATGCGATCGACAACGATGTGCTGCTGCTCCGCCGTCAACGTCGGCGAAATGGGGAGCGAGAGCACCTCGCGGCAGGCGCGCTCGGCCTCCGGGAAATCCCCCGCTTGGTGGCCGAGGTGCCCGAAGCAAGGCTGCAAATGCAGCGGGACCGGGTAGTAGACGGCGGTGCCGACGCCGGCGGATTCGAGGAACACGCGGAGATCGTCGCGCCGGGCGGCGCGAATCGTGAATTGGTGATAGACGTGGCGTCCCTCGGGATCGTCCTCGGCGGGGCGGACGACATCGGAGAGGCCCGCCTCGGCGAAGAGGGCGCGATATCGATCGGCGATCGCGCGCCGCGCCTCGGTCCAGCCGTCGAGGGAGGGGAGCTTGGCGCGTAAAACCGCGGCCTGGATCGCGTCGAGGCGGCTGTTCATGCCGACCTCGTCGTGCCGGTACATCTTTTCGCCGCCGTGCGTGCGGAGCCGGCGCACCCGCGTGGCTTTGTCGGGGTCGTTCGTCAGGATGAGACCGCCGTCGCCGAACGCCCCGAGGTTTTTGCTCGGGAAAAACGAGAGGCAGCCGAACGTGCCGATCGTGCCGGCCGCGCGCCCGCCCCGCCGCGCGTCGATCGCCTGCGCGGCGTCCTCGACGACGGCGACGCCACGCGCGCGCGCCTCGTCGAGCCAAGCTTCCATGCGCGCGACGCGGCCGTAGAGGTGTACGGGTACGATTGCGCGCGTGCGCGGGCCGAGCGCCGCGAGCACGCGGTCGGGATCGAGGTTCCACGATCCAGGCTCGATGTCGACGAAGACGGGCCGCGCGCCGAGCCGCGCGATGGCGCCCGCGGTCGCGAAGAACGTGAACGGCGTGGTCACGACCTCGTCGCCCGGGCCCACGCCCGAAGCGAGGAGCGAGAGCAGGAGCGCGTCGCTGCCCGAGGCCACGCCGATCGCGTGTGCGGCGCCGAGGCGCGCGGCGATCGCCTCCTCGAAGAGGCGGACCTCTTCTCCGAGGACGAACGCCTGCGCCTCGACGACGCGGGCGATGGCCTGATCGATCTCTTCGCGGATCGCGCGATGGAGCGCGCGCAAATCGAGGAGCGGGACGAGGATGTCCCGCTGTTGCGTCTTCACGTCGCCGGCGTGGCCTTCACGACGTCGGTGATGCCCTGCACGCTCTTCGCGCTCTTCGCGAGCATCGCCTTCTCGTCGTCCGTCAGCTTGATCTCGAGGATCTTCTCGACGCCGCGGCCGCCGATGATGACGGGCACGCCCATGAAGAGGTCCTTGTAGCCGTACTCGCCGTCGAGGTAGACGGCGCTCGGCAGGAGGCGCTTCTGGTCGAGGAGGAACGCCTCGGCCATCGCGACCGCGGCCGAAGCCGGGGCGTAGTAGGCGCTCGTGCCCATGAGCTTCACGATCTCGCCGCCGCCCGTGCGGGTGCGGGCGATGATCGCGTCGAGCTTCTCGCGCGCGACGAGCTCGGTCACCGCGACGCCGTTGATCGTGGTCGCGCTGAGCACGGGGACCATGTCGTCGCCGTGGCCGCCGAGCACCATGGCGCGGACGTCCTTGATGCTGACGTTGGCTTCCCGCGCGAGGAAGAGCTGGAAGCGCGCGCTGTCGAGCACGCCGGCCATGCCGACGACGCGCTCGCGGGGCAGGCCCGTGGCGCGCTTGAGCTCGTAGACCATCGCGTCGAGCGGGTTCGAGATGACGATCACGAACGCATCCGGACAGTGCTCCTTCACGCCCGCCGCGACGCTGCGGATGATGGGCAGGTTCGTCGCGACGAGGTCGTCGCGGCTCTGGCCGGGCTTGCGCGGGATGCCCGCGGTGATGATCACGACGTCGGCGCCGGCGCAGTCTTTCCAGTCGCTCGTGCCGGTGATCTTCGCGTCGTAGCCGATGACGCTCGAGTTTTGTTCGAGATCGAGGGCCTTGCCCTTGGCGAAGTCGGCCTTCGCCGGGATGTCGAAGAGGACGATGTCGCCGAGCTCCTTGCGGGCGCAGAGCGCCGCGAGCTCGCCGCCGATGTTGCCGGCCCCGATGAGTGCGATCTTCTTCCGAGTGCTCATGCGCGGGCCTTTAGCACCCCGCCGAGCTGAAAAGAACCGGCTTGCTGCGCCGCGCAAATCTTGCGCTAAGGTCCGGGCGCCATGGTTTCCGCAGACACCCTCCGCGAAGCGCTCCGGACGACCCTCGACCATACGGATTTCGGGGCGCTCGGCGCGAAATACGAAGGGAAAGTCCGGGACAATTACACCACGGGCGATGGACGGCGGTTCCTCGTGGCGACCGATCGGATCAGCGCCTTCGATCGTGTGCTCGGCACGTTGCCGCTGAAGGGGCAGGTCTTGAACCTGCTCGCGGCGCACTGGTTCGAGGCGACGAAGCACATCGCGCCGAACCACGTGATCTCGGTGCCGGATCCGAACGTGGTCGAGGCCGTCGAGTGCACGCCCTTGCCCGTCGAGATGGTCGTGCGCGCGTACGTCACAGGCGTGACCTCCACGAGCATCTGGACCCATTACGCCCGCGGCGAGCGTGTCTTTTGCGGCCATCACCTGCCGGACGGTTTGCGCAAGAACGACCGCTTGCCCGCGCCGATCCTGACGCCGAGCACGAAGGCGCCGAAGGGCGGGCACGATGTCTCCGCGTCGCGGGAGGAGATCCTCGCCGAGGGCGTGATCAGCGCGCGGGACTTCGATGAAGCGGCCGAGATGGTGATGGCGCTCTTCGCGTTCGGGCAAAAGCGCTGCGAGGAGCGCGGGCTCATCCTCGTCGACACGAAGTACGAGCTCGGCAAGACGAAGGACGGGCGGATCGTGGTCATCGACGAGATCCACACGCCGGACTCGTCGCGCTTCTGGTTTGCCCGGACGTACGACGAACGCCGCGCGCGGGGCGAAGAGCCCGAGTCGTTCGACAAGGAGTACGTGCGCCGCTGGCTCGCGGGCACGGGGTTCACGGGCGACGGGCCGATTCCTACGATCCCGGACGATGTGCGGGTCGAGGCGGCGCGCCGGTACATCGAGGCGTTCGAAGCGATCACGGGGCAGGTGTTCGTGCCGAACCTCGAAGACCCGCACGCGCGGATCCGGCGGAACCTCGCGTTGCCCCTCTGAACCAGGCGTCGTCGGAAGGTGTGTGACATGACGCACTCTGTTGGTGCGTTCGTTAAATGAAAACGATTTTCATTGTCGCTTTCAAGGCGTCGCAGTAGGTTCCGTCCCCATGAGTCGTTACACAGGTCCCCGCGTTCGCGTGATGCGCGCCCTGGGCTGCGATCTGCCGGGATTTTCGCGCAAGAAGATCGAGCGACGTCCGTACCCGCCCGGCCAGCACGGGCAGGCGCGGCACAAGCTCTCCGAGTACAAGGTCCGCCTGATCGAGAAGCAAAAGCTCCGGTTTGGCTACGGCGTCAGCGAGGTCCAGCTCCGGCGCCTCATGGTCGAAGCCGGGCGAAGCAAGGCCGCGCCCGGCGAGAAACTCATCGAGTTGCTCGAGCGACGCCTCGACAACGTCGTGTTCCGCGCGGGTTTCGCGCGCACGATTCCCGCCGCGCGGCAGCTCGTCTGCCATGGCTTCGTGCACGTCAACGGGCAACGCGTCGACGTCGCCTCGTTCCGGGTCAGCCAGGGGCAGACGATTTCGCTCGTGCCCAAGGTCTGGAAAAACCCGCACGTGCTCGCCGCGATCGCGGACGAGACGATCCTGCATGCGTCGTGGTTGAACGTCGACAAGGGCACGTTCAGCGCCAAGGTCGCGGCGATGCCGGATTCCACGTCGGCGTTGTTCCCGGTCGACGTGCAGCGGGTCGTCGAGTTCTACTCGCTCCGTCTCTGAGGCTCCTAGGGCCGATCCGAGCCCTCCACCGCGGGCGGCGACCACGCGAGCCACGCGATGCACCCCGGCAGGATCCACACACCCACCACGAGAAAGGGCAGCGTGTAGCTGCCCGACGTGTCGATCAGCTTGCCCACGATCGGGGCCGTGACGATGTACGCGATCGACTGCGCGGCCGCCGCGACGCCGCTTGCCGCCGAGGCGACCGAGGGCGAGACACGCGCGAGCATGTCCGCCGTGAGCAGCGCGAAGATCCCGCCGCCGCCGGCGAGGCCGAGGCCGCCGAGCACCATCGACTCGACCGGGGTGCGGCCGAACGGCGTCGCTGCCGTGATGAGCGCGAAGAGCGTCGCGACGGCGAAGAGGACACGATCGGGCGCGCCGTCCGCGCGGGATCGGGCGCGCACGCTGGCGAAGTGGCCGAAGAGGATCGAGCCGGCGTCGAAGAGGACGAGCGGGATCACGAGGTACGGACCCACGTTCGCCTGCGCGATGTGGTGCGACGCCACGAGATATTTGGAGCCCCAATTGAGCAGGAACCCGATCGCGGGCGCCGATGCCAGGATCGCGAGCGTAGCGCGCAGCACCGCGGGGTGCGTCACGACCAACCGCGCGCTCGGGCGTTTTCCCGAGGCCGTGGGCGCCGCGTCGAGCACCTCGCGCGCCGGGCTCCGCCACGCGAGCAGGAGCCAGAGCGGCACCCACGCGAGCCCCACGATCGCCGTGCCGAGGAACGCGATCCGAAGGCCCCAGTTCTTCTCCAGGAACGGCGCGAGTTGCGGCGCGACGATGGCGCCGAGGGAGCTGCCCGTGAACAGGAACCCGAAGCCGCGGGCGCGATCGGCCGGCGGGAGCACGCGCTGGATGGTCTGCGCCGCGCCGGGGAACGAAGGGGATTCGGTGAGGCCGAGCGCGATGCGGAGCACGAGCAGGCCCGTGAAGCTCGGCACGAGCGCGTGCGCGGCGGCGACGAGCGACCACGCGACGACGGCGCCAAGCAGGCCCCGACGCGCGCCGAGGTGATCGACGAGCCAGCCTGCGAACGGAGCGCCCGCGAGGTAGGCGACCGAGAAGGCCGAGACGAGCCAGCCGTACTGCGCGTCCGAGAGGTCGAAGACCTTCGAGACGGTCGGCGCGAGCGCGGCGAGTGCCTGGCGATCGACGTAGCTGACGGCCATCGTCAGGGTCGCGGTGAGCGCGAGGGCCCAGGCGTGGGGTCGCGAAAGGGCAGGGGAGGCGAAGGGGCTGTGCGCGTTCGTCACGGGCGGCGGGATGCTCGCATGGAACCGGTCTTCTCGGGCGCATCATGGACGCGGCGCGGCCCTGCGGGTACACCCCCGGCATGCGCCAGCCGATCGCGATCGGGGTGGATCTGGGCGGCACGAAGATCGAGGCCGTCGTGCTCCGGGAGGCGGAGAAAGACGGGCCGGCCGTGGACCTTCGCCGACGTGTCCCGACGCCGCGCGAGCGTGGCTACGAGGGCATCCTCGAAGCCGTCGCGGCGCTCGTGCACGACGTCGCTGCGGAAGCGAACGTCGACGTGAAGACGATCCCGCTCGGCGTGGGCATGCCGGGCGGTGTGACGGGCGCGGGCCTCGTGAAGAACTCGAACACGACCTGCCTCAACGGCCGCCCTTTTCGCGCGGATCTCGAGCGCTTCCTGGATCGATCGATCGTCTTCGACAACGACGCGAACTGTTTCGCGCTCGCCGAGGCGCGGCTCGGCGCGGCCTCTGCGCACGTGGGCGGCGTCGTCTTCGGCGTGATCCTCGGGACCGGCGTGGGCGGCGCCCTCGTCCTCCGCGGGCAGGTTTGGCCGGGCGAACACGGCATCGCCGGCGAGTGGGGCCACCACGCCGTGTTCCCTGACCGCGGGCCTGTCTGCTACTGCGGGCATCGCGGCTGCCTCGAGCTCTTCGCGAGCGGGCCCGCCGTCGAGGCGGACTACATGCGCCGCGCGGGCCGCTCCCTTTCGGCCTCCGAGATCGCCGCGCGTCGCGCCGAAGATCCTCACGCCGCGGCTGTGATCGAGGGGTTTCTCGAAGCGTTTGCCCGCGGCCTCGCGAACGTGATCGACATCGTCGATCCGAGCGCGATCGTGCTCGGCGGCGGTCTTTCGAACCTGAACGTTCTCTACGACGAGGGCCGCGATCGCGTGGCCGCGCTCGTGTTCAATGACGAGCTCCGCACGCCGATCCTGAAGAACGAGCTCGGCGACAGTGCAGGCGTGATCGGCGCGGCCTTGCTGGCGATCTAGGCGAAGCGCGACGCTTCCGCCGGCTTCACGCCGAGCGCTTCGAGCGCCGAGCCGAGCTTCGATCGGTGGATCGACACGACGGTCGGCATGCCGCCGGAGATCCCGAACTTCTCCAGGAAGTTGATCCCGCTGTCGAACGCGGCCGCGAACGTCACGTTGTCCCCGTCGATCACGGCCGACACGCTCGCCCGCTCCTGCCCGACGAGGAGCAGCAACGTCTTGTCGTACGGGCCTCGCCGCGACGTCGCGTCGACGATCACAATCCCGGGCTCGACACGCTCGAACGACTTCGCGAGCCTGCGCGATTCGGCTTCGAGCGGCGCGAGCTCTGCGCCGGCGGCGTCGATCGGCTGCCAGAGCGACGCGTCGGTGAGACCCGTTGCGAGGTGCCGCACGATGAGCCCGAAGAGCGCGTGATCCCGCGGCCGCGCGCGGAGCGCCCGATCGATGCGCTGCGCGATCGGGCCTGGCGTGCCGATCCGCGTGTCGATCGCCCGCGCGTCCGCGTCGCAGCCCGGATACGGCTCCTCGCCGCCGCGCAGCCACTTGGCCCCGCTCGCCAGGCCGTCGAAATCCACGTGGCAGACGAGCGTGTCGATGCGACCGGCGCGCGCCACGACCTCGGGCGTGATCATCTCCGGGCAGGCGCCGTGCTCGGCCTTCGTGGAAAGCACGAATCGCGCGTCCTCGACGTACCGCGCGTGGTGCAGGCTATCGTGGTGATCGACCCAGGCGCGAAGCCGCGATCCGAGCGCCTCGATGAACGGCAACGTCACCGTCTCGAAGCTCTTGCCCCCCGCCTCCGAGGCGAAGGCGATGTCCAGGACCGCCACATTTCCGCGGAGATCCTTGGCTTTGGGCAGCTTCCGTGGGGAAGCAAACGAAAGCTCGACGGGTTGCATCATCCTTCGCTCGGTTGCGTCCTTCGTGTCATTTCCCTGCATCCGACTCGGCTGAAACTCGCACTGGGGAGACGGACATGAAACGTGGATTCTTAGCATGGGGTGGGGCTCTCGTCGGTCTCTGGCTGCTCGCCGGAGCTGGCGGCGCGCCCGCGGCCCACGCGGACGAGGCTGCGGCAGCAGCGGAGCCCACGGTCACAGCGCCCACCTGCTCGATCAAAGGCACCTACCCTCCCTCCAAGAACACCAAGCTCTTCGACGCGTCGAGCGGCGGCAACCTCATCGCCACGCTGACCGGCGCGTACATCCCGATGACGCTGAGCGAGATCCCGTTCGACCCCGCGGCCGGTCGAGCGCGGCTCGCGACCTCCGCAGGCAGCGGCGCGATGCGGCTCGAAGGGTACGTCGCGCCTGCGGACATCTCGCTCTTTACGACGCGCGATATCTCGGTCTACGGCGGGCACGTCTGGATCGCGAGCGCGCAGAAGGTGAAGCTCGTCAAGGCCAGCCTCAACTCGCTCACCGTGGAGATCCCGATCGGCGGCACGTTGAACCAGAGCGTGCGGGCGACGGCGCCTTGCGACGCGTTCGTCCTCGCGAAGGGCACGGTGTCGCCGTTCGAGGTCCCCGGCAATGGCCGCGGGTACATGACCAAGAAGCAGAAGATCGAGCTCTTCGACAAGCCGAACGGCGACGTCGTCCTCTCGCTCGACATGATGGAGGGCGCGGGGCAGCTCTTCTGGAGCACGGAGATGAAGCTCGGCTTTGTGCACGTGATGTCGCGCAGCGATCTCACCATCGACGCGTGGGCGCGCCTGCGTGATCTCGACCCGCTGAAGAAGGGCGAGATGCAGGACCAGTACATCCCGCCCACGACGCAGATCGCCGGCGCGCAGCTCACGTTCGACAAGCCCCCGCCCCTCGTGCGCGCCTCCAAGGAGATCCCGATCCGCGCCAAGCGCGACGACAAGGCGAAGACGATCGGCGTGATCGAGGCGGATACCGAGATCTACGTGCTCGAGACCGTCGCAGGCTGGACGAACGTCCTGCCGAAGCACCTCGGGATCGTCCCGCCCGACGACGGCGGCTTCTGGATCCCATCGAGCGAAGTCCCGAAATAACCACGGCCGTTGCAGCGCTGGCCCCACCGCGGCAAGGATGCGGGCATGCGGCTCCGCACAGCGCTCCCCGCCCTCGTCACGCTCGCCACAGGCACGCTCGTCCTCGCGACGTCCGAAGCCGCGCCCGAACCGGGCACCTCCAAGGATTCGATCGTTGCCCCCGCTGTGGCCGGGCAGCAAGCACTCGCCGTGCGCGCGTCGAAGGTGGGCATCGTCGCGCGCGTCTGCGCGAAGGAGACCGACTGCGACGCGGCGTCGGGCGCGACGATCGAGCTTCCTGGCGGGGCCCTCGATCTCGTCGCGAAGGGCGCGAAGCTCGAAACGAGGACGCTCGCGGGCGGGCGGCAGATCGTGCGTGTCGTCGCCGGCGGAGGCGCCGGCGGCGCGAGCTTCGTGGCGCTGCTCGCCGCGCCGCTCGCGGGCAAAGGTGACGCGCCGATCACGCTGTGGACCGGCTTCACGGGCCTCGCGAAGGGCGAACACGGCGAGGAGCGTGTGTCCGTGCTCGTCGAAGAGCCGCTGGAGAAAGGCGTCCGGATCGTGGTGGGCGAGCAACGCGACGACGTCACGGTGTGCGGCCGGCCCGCGCTCGTCTCGGCGCGCGAGGTCGATCCGCAGACGATGACGCTGAAGCGCGGCGCGAGCGTGCAGAACCTCTCCGGCAAGGAGCGCGCGGAGGCGACGAAGCTCGTGGCGACCCCCGCGCCCGGGGACAAACCCCGGCCGCTCGTGCCGCTCCTCGTGGCGCGCACGGCGTCGAGCGCGGTGGGAAAATCGTTCGCGACGCTGACGGACGGGGATCCAGAGACGACGTGGTCCGAGGCGAAAACAGGGCCAGGGCGCGGCGAGTTCGTGACGTTCTCGTCGGCGAGCGAGGTGCCGATCACGTCGCTCGACATCGTCGTGCGCCCGCCGAAGGCCGAGGTGCCCGGCGGCGCCGCGCCGAAGAGGATCTATCTCGCCACGCCGGAAAAACTCTACGAGGTGAGCTTCCCGGAGGACGCGTTCAAGAAGGCAGGCGCGCGGTACGAGGTGAAGCTCCCCGCGCCGATCGCGGCCACGTGCTTGTCGATCGTGCTCGACGCGGCATACGCGCCGGAGAGCGCGGCGGACGCGCGCGTGACGATCGCCGAGATCACGGCCCGCACGGCGTTCGACGAGAGTTCGCCCGAGGCGCTCGTGGGCGCGCTCGCGGGCGGGAGTGAAAGGTCGAAGGGCGCGGCGGCGCTGCTCGCGCGGGGCGGCAGCGTCGCGGTGAAGGCGACGATCCAGGGCTACGACAAGCTCGACGACGCCGGCAAGCAGCTCGCCGAGGGCGTGATCGACGCGGCCCCGTGCGCCGACCAGGCGCCGTTCTGGACACGCGTGATGCAAGCCGAGCTCGAAAAGAAGCGCCCGAAGCACGCCCCCGAGGAGCCGGCGCTCGTGCACGCGCGGGATCGCCTGCGCCGCTGCGGGCGCGCGTCGGCCGCATCGCTCGCGGAGCTCGTGGCGAAGGGCGAAGGCAAGGTCCGGATCGAGGCCGCGTCCGAGCTCTCGCTCATCGCGCCGGCCGAGGCGATCCCCCTGCTCGTGGATGCGCTCGCCACCCCGGACGATGCGCTCCGCCGCGAATTTCGCGGCTCGCTCGCGCACGCGGCCAAGAGTGAGCGGGCGCTCGCGGCGCTCGGCGTGGAGCTCGAAAAGGAGCGGTTCGCGGGGCGCAGCGAGGTCGCGCGGATCGATCTGCTCCGCGCGCTCGGGGCGCGCATCGGCCTCGTGCCGGGCGCGCGAGAAGCGTTTGCCTCGCTGGCGACGGAAGGCGCGTCGTTCCGCACACGCTACCTCCTGCTCGGGCCCGCGGCCGATCTCGCGCACGCCGGGGACAAGGGCGCCGAGGCGTTCCTCGTGGCGGCGCTGCGCAAGGATCCCGATCGGCACGTGCGGACGCGCGCCGCCGAGGTCGCGTACCGCGCGCCGCAGATCTTGCCCTTGCTCCTCGAAGCGTCCGAGGATCCGGAGGTGCGCGTGCGCGACGCCGTGGTCCTTTCGCTCGGCGCGCGTGGACGATCGGACGAGGCCCCGCCCGCGGCGCTCGTGGCCACGCTCGGCAAGCGGCTCGCGCAGGATCCGTTCACGTTCGTCCGGACGAACGCGGCGCGCGGCCTCGGCGAGATGCCGAGCACGAAGGCCGGGGACGCAGCGCTCGCCGCAGCGCTCGGCGACGCCTCGCCGGAGGTCCGCGGCCGCGCGCTCGACGGCCTCGGCGCGCACCAGGCGACGGCTTACCTCGGCCCGATCCGCGAGCTCGCCGCGAACGACGAGGAGTTTGTCGACGTGCGCGCGCGGGCGATGCTGGCGCTCGCGGCGATGTGTGATCGTTCCCAAGTGGACGCGTGGACGAAGCTCGCGCGGGGCACGCCGGTCGCCATGAGCGAAAGGGAGCGCACCCTCGGCGCGGCGGCGATCGCGGCGCTCGGGGACATAAAACCGCAGGATCTCCGCGCGAGGCTCGCGCCGCTCCTCGATCCGAAGGTCCCGCGCAACGTGCGGGAGCTCGCGCGGGCGGCCCTCGAAGCGACGTCCAAGTGCAAGTGATCGCTACTTTTTTGGGTGTCCTAAGCCCGGGACGGAGGCTCCTCCGCGGGGCACGCACCGCGCGGTAGCGGTGGCCCTTCGATCCGTGTAATTTCAGGGGAGGCAGGGAGCGGAGGAACCAAGGGCCAAGTGAGTAACCCCGCCGAGAACATCAAGCCCGGCACCGTCATCGCCGATCGGTACCGCGTCGTGCGCCAGCTCGGGCGCGGCGGCATGGGCTCGGTGTTCCTCGTCGAGCACGTCCACACGGACGAACAGCTCGCCCTCAAGATCCTGCACTCGGCCGTGATCTCGGACGCCGTGGCGCTCGAGCGCTTCCGTCGCGAGGCGCGCACGCCGGCGCGGATCAACAGCGATCACGTCGTCCGCGTGACCGACGCGGACATCGCGGCGAACCTGAACGGCGCGCCCTTCCTCGTGATGGAGTACCTGCGCGGCGAGGACCTCGATCAGCGCATCGAGCGCGTGGGACCGATCCCGCCGACCGACGTGGTCCTCTACCTGCGCCAGGCGGCCCGCGCGCTCGACAAAGCCCACGCTCTCGGCATCGTCCACCGCGATCTCAAGCCCGAGAACCTGTTTCTCACGACGCGCGAGGACGGCACGCCCTGCATCAAGATCCTCGACTTCGGCATCGCCAAACTCACGGGCGAGGCCTCGCGCGAGCTCGTCCGCGCGGCCGCGACCACGACGGGCCAGATCTTCGGCACGCCGCTCTTCATGTCGCCCGAGCAGGCGAAAGGCGAGTCGTCCAAAATTTGTGGTCAAACGGATGTCTGGGCCCTCGGGCTCATCGCGCACCGCCTCCTCACGGCCCGCGACATCTGGACGGCCGAGACGATCACGCACTTGATCGCGCAGATCGCGTACGAGCCCATGCCCGTGCCGAGCGAACACGGCGCGCCCTTCGGCCACGACTACGACGACTGGTTCGCCGTGTGCTGCGCGCGCGACGTGAAGAAGCGCTACGCCTCGGCCGGCGAGGCGGTCACCGCGCTCGCGAAGTCGCTCGGCGTGATCGAGACGTTCCCCGGCCCGGGCAGCGGACCGGATCGGATCACCGGGCGCTTCATCATCGACTCGAAGCTCCTCACCCCGCCCGCGTCCACGGCGGCGGCCTCGACGCTCAGCGCCTCGCAGCTCAGCCTGCTCGGCGAGCCTCCGCCCACCGATCCTGCGCCGCCCATGCTCACGCCGCAGGAGACGCAGCGCAAGAGCTCCGCCGGGCCGCTCACGCTCACGGGCATGAAGCTTGGCACCGCGCCGTCTCGCAAAACCAGGGTTCTGCGCGCCGCGGCCGTCGCGCTCCTCGTGGGCGCGTCGCTCGGAGGCGCGGTGCTCTGGTTCCTGCGTGCTCCGCTGATGAGCGCGGAGGACCCGAGCATGCGGCCCGCCTCGCCCGACGTGAAGTCGACCGCGCCGCCGCTGCTGGTCACGGTGGTGCCGCTCAACGACGCGCAGCACACTGTGATGAACCCGACGCCGCCGCCCTCGTCCACATCGGCACACCCGCAAATCGCGGACGCGGGGGTGGGAGACGCTGCGCCCACGGCGACCACGAGACCGCCGTTTCCCCACCCGACCGCGACGACGACCTACCCGTTCAAGGGGACCGTGGGTCCGCGCAACAACAAGCCGTTCGATCCGCTCTCGGGGCGGCACTGAGGCGCGCCTACCGTTTCTTCGGCTTCCCCGGGGAGCTGGGGTATAGGGTACGCTGAAGTGCGAACGATCCTGCTCCCTCGGGGGCGGTCTTCTCGGATGGAACACTCTCGCATGCAGGGCCCACTGCCTGGTCGGACAACGCCACGCGCGTCACGAGTGCGCGGTGCCGCGTTGCGCGTGGGTTCGGCCGCCGCCCTCGGCCTCGTGCTCGTGCTCGGTTCGTCCGTCGCGCGGGCGAACGATCCGGCCGCCGCCGACGCCTTGTTCCAGGCCGCGAAGAAGCTCATGAGCGAGAAGAACTTCGCGGAGGCGTGCCCCAAGTTCGACGCGAGCTACAAGCTCGATCCGACGCTCGGCACGCTGCTCAACCTCGCCGATTGTTACGAGAAGTTCGGCCGCACCGCGACCGCGTGGTCGACGTGGGGCGAGGCCATGGAGAAGGCGCTGCGCGACGGGGACAAACGCGCCGACTTCGCCAGGAGCCGCCGCGACGCGCTCTTCCCGAAGCTGCCGAAGGTCGTCATCAACGTGCAGAACGAGGTCCCGGGCGTGGACATCCTGTGGGACCAGGTGAAGCTCGCGCCCGCGGTCTTCGGCGTGGAGCTGCCCGCGGATCCGGCCGAGCACGACCTCCTCGTCCTGCGTGACGACGGCATGAAGCTCAAGGAAGAGCGCGTGCGCATCACGCAAGAAGGCGCTCGCACCGAGCTCACGCTCGACATCGAGGCGCTCGATAAGGCGAACCCGCGCAAGGTGAAGGTCGTCGAGGCGCCGCCGCCTCCGCCGCCGGGGTCGAGCAAGCAGCGCGTCGCGGGGCTCGTCGTCGGCGGCTTCGGCGCCGCGGCGCTCATCGCCGCCGGCGCACTCGAAGGCGTGGCGCTCGCCAAGCGCGGCGCCGCGAGCGACAGGTCGGCCTGTGTGAACAAGTTCTGCACGCCCGACGGTCTCGCCGCGATTTCCTCGGCGCAGACGTTCGCCGAGGCAGGGCAGTGGATCGGCCTTGGCGGCATCGTCGCAGCGGCCGTCGGCATCACGCTCCTCATCACGGCGCCCCCGGCGGCTCCGTCGCCGCGCCCCGCGACGGGCGTCGTCGTCCCGCGCCCGATGTGGGTGGCCCCTTGGGCCGGGCCGAACGGCGGCGGCCTCGTCGTGGGGGGCGCGTTGTGAAGCGGCCCCTCGGCGCGAGGATCGGCGCGCTCCTCGTCGTGTTCGGCCTCATCGGCGGGTGCGCGACCGTCCTCGATCTGGAGGGCTACCAGGACGCCGCGGCCTCGCTCTGCACGTGCCCCGGCTTCGAGCAGGTCGCGTCGTGTGCGACGCACGCGCAGGCGCGCATCTCGGCGGCTTCGGAGGGAGAGCGCACGGCGTTCCTCGACACGTTCGAGAAGAAGCAGTGCGGCACGATCTGCGAGCACGCGGCCGAGTGCTACGCCGCGATCCCCGGCTGCCAGGGCGAGAGGCCCGGGTGCGAGTGCTGCCCGTGGAACAACTCGGTGCTCGCGTGCTCGAGCTCGGACACCTGCCAGACGTGCCGCACGTGCTTCGAGCTCGCCACCGCGCAGGGCGACGGCATGACGTACGAGTGCGCGCTCGGCCGGGGGCGCCTCAAGGAGCTGCGCGACTGCGCGTGCTCCCTGTGCACCGACGACTGCACCGGGTTTTGCCAGAACATCGAGCTGCTCACGGCCGATCCGCAGGACACGTGTCACTCGTGCCTCGAAAAGAGCTGCAAGCCATCGCTCGACGCGTGCTTCAGCGACAAACCTTAGGGGGACCCGCACGTGCATGCCGGATCGCCTCGCCGCGAACCTTCGTCCTCTCGAAGCGCCATGATCCGGCCTCGCCGCGTGCTCGGCGTGCTCCTCGCCGCGCTCTTCTCGTTCGGCGCCGCGAGCTGCCTCGGCGTCCTCGACCTCGACGGGTACGCCTCCGCGCCCGTGGTGCTCTGTGATCTGCTCGAGCGTTGTTACGGCGAGGCGGGCTTCGCCAAGTGCCAGGGCCACGTGAGCTCGCAGCTCGCGGTGGCGACGGCCGAGGGCAAGGAGAGCTTCCTCGATGGGCTCTCCAAATGCCTCGTGGACTGCAAGTCCGCGCGCCGTTGCCTCGACATGCCCCCGATCTGCCGCGACCCCCGGCAGAGCTGCACGACGAACGAGCAGTGCTGCGGCTTCTCGGGCGGCCTCGCCGTCTGCAGCCGGCAGAGCTGTTGCCAGACCACGGGCTCGTCCTGCGCGTCCGACGTCGACTGCTGCACTGGCAAGTGCGAAGGCGATCCGCCGACCTGCGGCGGCACTCCGTGTGTCGTATCCGGAGAGCCCTGCGCCGAGAGCTTCGAGTGCTGCAGCGGCGTGTGCCTCGCCTCGGGCGTGTGCAGCGAGGATACCTGCTTCCCCGATGGGTTTAGCTGCATGGCCGACGTCGACTGCTGCTCGGGCCTCTGCACCCAGGGCACGTGCACCCAGCCCGCCTGCACGCAGAACGACGCGCCTTGCCTCGCGGACGGCGAGTGCTGCAACGCCGCCGGCTGCGACGAGGCGCTCGGCATCTGCGGCGACGCGGGCTGCCTCCCGCTCTCGGCGCCTTGCTCCCCGACGGGGCCCGATCCGTGCTGCGGCGACCTCTTCTGCAAGCCCGGCCTCGAGCGCTGCGTGGAGCCCTCGTCGTGCACCGAGACCGGCCAGAACTGCGGCTTCGACGACGAGTGCTGCACCCTGCACTGCCAGGGCACGTGCCAGTGCGCGAACGACGGCGAGGGCTGCTACGAGAGCTACTCCTGCTGCAGCGGCGTCTGCATCAACGGCCAGTGCGGGCAGTGCAGGCAGGAGGGCAGCCCCTGCTCGAAGGCCTCGGAGTGCTGCGCGGGCATCTGCAACGCCGGCGCGTGCTGCAAGAACTCCGGCTGCAACCACAGCATCTGCCAGCCCGGCGAAGCGCTGACCCCGACGAGCTGCAACGAGAGCGCGGTCGAGATCCAGTGCATCCGGGCGATCTGCGCGAACGATCCGTATTGCTGCTGCGCGACCTGGGACGACAACTGCGTCGGGCAGGTCGCCGCGGTGTGTGGTCTTTCGTGCCCCGCGGGGCCTTGAGTTTTTCCGGCCGCCCGCTGGATCTCGGCCTTCCCGTGCCGCGCCGGTTTCGTCTTTTCGGCTCCGTGGCCTGGTGCTACGCCCTCGGCGTCATGGGCCCCACCCGCACCCACCTCCGCCTCGCATGACGAAAACCGGCTGGACGATGCGCCTCGGGGAGGCGTGCGTGCTCGCGCTCGCGGTCGCGGCGTTTTCGGCCGTGCCCACCGCGCTCCGGACGAGCGGCGCGGGCGGGACGCTCCTCGACGGCTTGCTCGTGGGAACGGCAGCGCTCCTGCCCGTCGTCACGCTCTCCATCGTGCTTCTGCGTGCTGCGGGGCGTGGCCTGCGGGGCGTGATCGGCGCGGGCGCCGGGCCCACGGCGGCGCTCGGGATCGCGCTCTGGATCGGCCTCGCGCTCCCGGCGCTCGCGGTCCTCGCGGGGCTGCTGAAGGCCCTCACGCACCATCGTGGCCTCGGCGGCGCCACGTTCGGCATGCTCGGCGCGTTCGTCGTGGTCGCCTGCGCCCTCGTCGCGCGTCGCATGGTCGAGGCCGGCCAGGGGCTCGTCGCGCGCGGCGTTCGCCCGCTCTACGTCGCGGCGGGCGGCGCCGTCGTCTCGGTCCTGCCGCTGCTCGTCGTCGCGGCTTGGCTGTACCGCGCGTCGGGCGGCGCGGGCGCGGCGTCCGTGAGCGCGGCGCTCGTCGACCTCGCGATCGCTGTCCTCGCGACCGCGCTCGTCGCCTCGATCGAGCTGAGCGACAAACTCCTCAAGCTCGCCTCCGCGTTCGGCGTCCCGTTCGCAGCGGTCGTCATGATCGCGGCCTCGGCGCGCCTCGAATCGTCTCCGCCGCTCGGGCGCGCGGTGCAGGCGGGCGGCGGCCTCGCGGCGACGATGCTCTCGGCCCTCGAGCGCTGGACCGATCGCGACGGCGACGGCATGGGCGCGCATTTCGGCGGCGGCGATTGCGACGAAGGAGATCCTCGCCGTCACCCCGGCGCCGAGGACGTGCCCGGCGACGGCATCGATCAGGACTGCAGCGGCGCCGACACGCCGCGCGCCGAGCCGCCGCCGAAGGCCCCCGCTGCCCCGGGCGCTGCGCCGCCCCCGTCCTCGGGTTCGCCCGCGCCTGCCGCGCCCGCGCCTGCGCCTGCGCCTGCGGGCAAGGCGCTCGATCCTTCACGCCCGGACATCCTGCTCATCACGCTCGACACCGTGCGCGCCGATCATACGAGCGTGTACGGCTACGACCAGAAGACCACGCCGCACCTCGAAGAGCTCGCCGCGAAGGGCGTCGTCTTCGATCATGCGTACGCCACGGGCAGCGACACCCAGCGCGCGCTCGCGCCGCTCGTCTCGGGCAAACCTCTCTCGCAGACCCCACACAACCGCCGCGAGTGGCCCACGCTGGCCGATGAAATCGACACGGTCGCCGAGCGCATGAAGCGGGCCGGGTACGCGACGGCCGCGGTCGTCTCGTTTACGTGGCTCAGCGAGGATCGTGGCTTCGCGCAGGGCTTCGATCGCTTCGAGCCCGTCTATCGCGAGGAGCACCCCGAGCGCAGCGTCACCGGCGCGCTCGCCACGCGCGCGGCCCTCTCCGTCCTCGAAGACCTCGGCAAGAAGGACGCGCCGATCTTCCTCTGGATCCACCTCTTCGACGCGCACGAGCGGTACCTCGAGCACGCGGGCCTGCGCTTCGGCCGGGGCCAGCCGGGCCTCTACGACGGCGAGATCGCCTTCGTCGACAAGCAGATCGGGCAGATCGCGGCGTTCGTCTCGAAGTGGAGCCGCGCCTCGCGCGTCGCGTGGGTCGTCCACGGCTCCCACGGCGAGGGCTTCGACGAGCACGGCGAGAAGGGGCACGGCTCCGAGCTCTACGAAGAGATGATCCGCGTGCCTCTCGTCGTCGCCTTGCCCGGAGGACGTCCTGGTCGATTTGCCGAAGGCGCGGTCAGCACGCTCGACGTCGCTCCCACGGTGCTCGCCCTGGGCAATGCCCCGCTGGACGGCGTTTCGGGCATCTCGCTCCTGCCTCACGCGCGCCTCGAAGCGAACACGCCGCGTCGTCCTCCCGTGCTCGCGTATGCCTCGAAGCGGGTCGCCTTGATCGATTGGCCCCTCAAGCTCATGGTGATTGAGCGCAAGAAGCAGAACCGAAACTTCCTCTTCGATCTCGGAGCCGACCCGCGCGAGACGAAAGACCTCTCGGCCGAACGTCCGGACGATGTCGCCAAGCTCGTGAAGCTCGCCTCCGAGATTGCACCATCCCCCTAGCGAGGCGCGTCGAACCGTCATGCCCGCAGCCACCTCGTCCCCGCAGCTTGCCACCCCTCCTCCGGAGCCGACCCCGCGCGGATCACGCACGGTTCATGCCCTCGTGGGCGCGAGCGTGCTCGCGTGCGTCGTCGCTTCCGCCGTGGGCGTCGTCAAGTTCGTCGCCAAGCAGGACCTGCCGCTCTCGCTCGCGCTTGGCGCGATCCGCGGCATCGTCCCGCGCAAGCCCACGCACGAGTGGCGCCTTGTCGGGGGCAAGCACTGGCAGATCGTCGCGCCCTCCACCGAGCCGACCGAGACCACGGACATGCTCGAAGCGAACCGCGGCGCTTGCCCGGGCGGCATGGTCGAGGTGAAGGGCACGATGAAGGTCGACCCCTCGGCGACGGCCGCCTACGACGGCAAATCGGTCGAGGAGCTGCAGAAGAAGACCTGCACGAAGTGGATCAACCGCGACTACCCCGAGCGCTGCGCCGAGTTCGACCGGGACCAGTGGCTCACGCTCTCGAAGGAGCTGCCCACGAAGCCCATGCATTTCTGCATGGATCGCTTCGAGTACCCGAACCGGAAGGGGGACTATCCGGTCATCATGGTGAACTTCCACGAGGCGACCGAGCTCTGCGCCGAGCAGGGCAAGCGCCTCTGCGACGAGAACGAATGGACGTTCGCCTGTGAAGGCGAAGAGGCGCAGCCCTACCCGTACGGCTACGTGCGCGACACCGAGGCGTGCGTCATCGACAACAAGTGGCGCCCCTACAACGAGCGTGCCATGCAGCCCCGCGACGGCCTCGCCGCCATGAACGAGCTCGACCGCCTCTGGCAGGGCGTCCCTTCGGGCTCGCGCCCGCGGTGCAAGAGCCCGTTCGGCCTCTACGACATGACGGGCAACGTCGACGAGTGGACCAAGAACGTCCGGGCCTGGGAGGCCCACGCCTCCATCCTGAAGGGCGGCTACTGGGGCCCGGTGCGCACGCGGTGCCGGCCCTCCACGCGCTCGCACGACGAGAACCACACGTTCTACCAGCAGGGCTTCCGCTGCTGCGCAGGCGTCGGGACCACCCTCGAAGCCAAGAGCTTCAACGCGGATCCCGCCGTCGCGCCCCTGCCGCGGGAGCTCAAGTGAGCCGCGGGGCCTGTCGCGCCGCCCGCGCTGCTTTATCCTCGACCTCGTGACGACCTCCTCTGCGCCCCCGCCTCCTTCCCCCGAAGGCCGTGCTCCCGAGGAACAAGGCCCCGCGCCGCGCCCGGGGCGCTGGATCGACACGCTCACCACGCTCCTCCTCGTCGCGACCGCTTGCTTCGTCACCGTCTCCGCGGCGCCTGCGCTCCTCCGCGCCGCGGGCGTCGCGCCGTTCGGGCCTTCGGGCACGTTTCGCTCGCCCTTGCGAGGCCCCGGGGAGCCGCACCCGATCGGGGCCGGGCTCGCCGAGGACGACGAGGACGACGATCATGGCAGCGAACCCCTCCTCAGCCCGCGCTTCGACCCCTTGCGCGACACCCCTCGCGCGTCGGGCTCGAGTGCGGACACGGCCGAACCCGACGAGGGCGCGCCTCGCGGGCGCATGCGTCCTGCGATCGTGCGTCGCAAGGCGACCTTGCGCCTCTCGGCCTCCGAAGAAGCCGATCCCACGGGGGAGGTCAACGTCGGGGATTCGGTCTTCGTCGTCCGGGAGCAGGGCGAGTGGGTCCTCGTCTTGCAAACCGGCGCCGAGGGTGTGCTCATGGGATGGACGCAGAGGAGCCAGCTTGCGATTCGTTGAAGATTCCATCCCGCGCGGCGCGAGAGGGGCCCGAGCATGAAGCGAGCATTTCGCGGCAGGATCATGACCGCGTCTTCGGGCGGCGAGGGCCTCCGCTACCTCGACGACGGCATCCTCGTGCTCGGCGAAGACGGCCGCATCGAGGCCGTCGAGCCCTGGACCGGCCCGCCGAACAGCGTCCTCGTGCGCGACGTTCGTCCGTGGCTCCTCGTGCCTGGGTTCGTCGACGCGCACCTGCATTACCCGCAGACCCGCGTCATCGGCAGCGCCACGGGCCCGCTCTTGCCGTGGCTCGAACGCACCGTCTTCCCCGAGGAAGCGCGCTTCCTCGACGAGCGCCACGCTTCGGCCGTCGCCGCCGAGCTCACGCAGCGGCTCGCGGCCGCCGGCACCACCACCGCCGTCCTTTATTCGAGCTCGAACCCCACGGCCACGCGCGTCCTCTTCGAGGCCCTCGCGCGGAGCGGCCATCGCGCCTTCGCGGGCCTGACCCTCATGGATCAGCATTGCCCCGACCCCCTCCGCGTCGATGCGGACCACGCGCTCGCCGCGTGTGCCGAGCTCGTCCGCGCCTACCATGGCCATGATCGCGGCCGCCTCTCCTTCGTGATCACCCCGCGCTTTGCGCCCACCTGCTCGCGCGCCTTGCTCGAAGGCGCGGGACGGCTCGCCCAGGATCACGGCCTGTTCGTCCAGACGCACGTCTCGGAGAACCCCGACGAGTGCCGCGCGGCGCTCGCCGTGCACCCGTTCGCCAAGGATTACCTCGACATCTACGACCGCACGGGTCTGCTCGGCGAGCGCACGCTCCTCGCGCACGCCATTCACTTGTCGCCGGACGAATGGGATCGGATCCGCGATCGCGGCGCGCGCATCGCGCATTGCGCCGATTCGAACTTCTTCCTCGGCAGCGGCCGCATGCGGCTCGCCGACGCCCGCGCCCGTGCGATCCCCGTCGCGCTCGGCACCGACGTCGCCGCGGGCCGCACCTTCGACGTGCGCCGCATGATGTCCTCCACGTACGACAATGCGATGTGCCTCGGCGATCCGATCACCCCCGAGGACCTCTTCCGGCTCGGCACGCTCGGCGGCGCGGAGGCGCTCGGCATCGCGCGCGAGACCGGCAGCCTGGAGGCGGGCAAGGACGCGGACTTCTGCGTGATCGAGCTCGCGGCCTACGTACAGGAGCCGAACGACGTGCTCGCGCGGATCGTGTTCAGCAGCGACACGACGCCCGTGCGGGAGACGTACGTGCGGGGGAAGCGCGTCGTGGGCGGCTGAGCGAGCAGCGGAATGTCGTGGCGCGACAACCGCGCCGCTCGTTCAGGACCGACGCCCCTCGGTCACCATCTGCCACAAGGCGGCGATCAGCTCCGGCACGCCCTCGCCCGTCGCGGCGCTCACGAGGTGCAGCTCGATCTTCGCCCGCTTGAAGCGCTTTCGAATCGCCGGGTACGCCTCTTTCACCTCGGGCAGGTCCGCCTTCGAAAGCGCTACGATCTCCGGCCGCCCCGCGAGCGCCTCGCTGTATTTGGTGATCTCTTTCCGGATCGCCCGATAATCCTTCAACGGATCCCGACCCTCGCCCGGATCGATCGTCACGAGGTGCAAGAGCGCCCCCGTGCGTTCGAGGTGCCTCAAGAATCGTGTCCCGAGGCCCACGCCTTCGCTCGCGCCCGGCACGAGGCCCGGGATGTCGGCGACCACGAAATGCGTGCCGCCCGCCCGCCTCCCGCCGCCGATCTCCACGACCCCGAGCGACGGCGTCAGCGTCGTGAACGGGTAGTCCGCGATCTTCGGCCGCGCCTTCGACACCGCCGCGACGAACGTGCTCTTGCCTGCGTTCGGGAAGCCCACGAGCCCCACGTCGGCGAGCACCTTGAGCTCCAGCCGAAGCTCCCGCTCCTCGCCCGGGTCTCCCTTCTCGGCCCGCCGCGGCGCCCGCTCCTCCGCGCTCTTGAAGTGGATGTTGCCTCGACCCCCCTTGCCCCCGCGCGCCACGACCACACGCTGCTCGTGCGCCGTCACGTCCGCGAGGAGCTCGCCCGTCTCGCCGTCGTAGATCTGCGTACCGAGCGGCACGCGCTCCACGCGGTCTTCGCCCCCGCGCCCATGGCAGTCCGAACCTTGACCGTGCTCGCCTCGGTCCGCCTCGATCGTCCGCGCGTAGACGAAGTCGAGCAGCGTGCTCATCCCTTCGTCGCCGACGAGCACGACGTCTCCGCCGCGGCCCCCGTCGCCCCCCGAGGGGCCCCCGAAGGGCACGTACTTTTCCCGGCGGAAGGCAACGGACCCGTTGCCGCCGCTGCCTGCTACCACCTTGACCTTACACTCGTCGACGAACCGCATGGCGGCGCGGCTTCTACCACAATGATACGGATACGACAGCGGAGGAGACGAAATTGCCGGCACGGATCCTGATCGTCGACGACAACCAGAGCCTCGCGAAGAACCTCCGGGACGTCCTCTCGGGCGATCCCGAGCTCGACGTGGAGGTCGCGCTCGCCGAGACCGGCGCCGAGGCGCTCGAGCGGGCTCAGAAGGACGGCTTCGAGGTCGCGGTCGTCGACGTCAAGTTGCCCGACGGCAGCGGCGTCGACCTCATCGGCCCCCTGCGCGAGGCCTGCCCCCACGGCGAGATCGTCCTCGTCACGGGCAACGCCACGGTCAACACGGCCATCGCTGCCCTCCGCGCCGGCGCCTTCGCGTTCATCCTGAAGAACTTCCGCCCCGCCGAGCTCATCTCCACCGTCGCCCAGGCCCTCGAAAAGATCGCCTTGAAGCGCGAGCGCGAGGAGTTCGAGCGCCGCTACCGCGCCATCGTCGACGCGGCGGACGTCCTCATCGTCGGCCTCGACGCCTTCGGCGACGTCACGCTCTGGAACCCGCGCCTCGCTGCCATGACCGGCGTCTCCACCGAGGCCGCGCTCCGCGGCGCCCTGCCCGACAACATCCTCGACGACGACAGCCGAAAGAAGGTCTGCCAGGCGTTCGTCGCGGTCCGCGACGGCGGCGCGGCGAACGAGATCGAGGTCGGCGTGCGGGACGCCATGGGCGCGATCCGCCGCGTCCGCTGGCACCTGAGCCCCGTGCGTGGCTCGGGCAAGCGCATCGAGCTCGTCTACGGCATCGGGATCGACGTCACCGAGCGCCGCGCCCTCGAACGGCGCGCGGCCGACGCGGAGGCCTTGAACGCGATGGCGCCGCTCGCGCTCGGCCTCGCGCACGAGATCCGAAACCCGCTGAACGCGGCCGTGCTCGAGCTGCACTTGCTCGCGCGTGGCATCGAGCGGCTCGAAGCGCCGGCTGCGCGGGATCCGATGCGGGCGCGCGTGCGCATCGTGGAGAGCGAGATCAAGCGCCTCGAACGGCTGCTCACGGACTTCCTGGAGCTCGCGCGACCGCGGGCGCCGCAACGCGAGCCCTTGGATCTCGGGCGTGTCGTCGACGAGGTGCTCGACCTCGAAGCCGAGGCCATCGCCGCGCATGGGCTCGAACTCGTGCGTGAGCTCGCGGCGGGCGTCGTGGCGCTCGGCGACGTGGAGAAGCTCAAGCAGGTCGTCTTGAACCTCGTGGTCAATGCGCTCGACGTCATGCCCCAGGGCGGCGTCCTTCGGGCGCGGGTGGGTGCGGACGAGCGCGAGGCGTGGCTCTCCATCGGCGACACGGGGCCGGGCGTCGATCCCCATATCCTCGCCGAGATCTTCGACCCGTTTTTCACGACGAAGGCCGCGGGCACGGGGCTCGGCCTCGCCATTGTGCGCAAAATCGTCGATCAGCACGGCGGCCGTGTCGTCGTCGATACGAAAAAGGGCGAAGGCACCACGGTCAAAGTCATTCTGCCGAGCGGTTAGCTGCGCGACGTAGAGACAACACGCCTCGCGTGATGCCTGGGGGCGGAGGCCGCACCTCGGCTCCAGTCCTTTTCCATACCGAAACGGACCGCTGAGACTGGATTCGTTTCACCGTCCTGTTTTAACGCGGAACGCGCGAATGAGCGATTGACCGTGTTGCGGGGTTTCGGTATCCTGAATCAAGGTGGCGATCTTTTCTCGCTCACGCAGGAGATACGCATGAAGCTTGGTCATATCGCAGGGTGCGCAGCGATCCTCGTGTCGTTGGCAGGATGCGGTGGGCGCGAGGGCGATGGCTGGGACGAGGGGGACGTCGCAGCGGCGGAGCAGGAGATCGAGAGCACGAACGGCTTCGAGGCCGTGAATGGCCTGAACAGCGGCAATGGGCTGAACAGCGGCAACGGCCTGAACAGCGGTAACGGCCTGAACAGCGGCAACGGCCTGAACAGCGGCAACGGCTTGATGGCGTCGGCGGAGGGTCGCAAGACCGTCGAGTACATCGTGAAATGCGCGCTCCCGGCGGGGCACACGATCACGAAGCACGACGAGACGCTCACGGATCACACGTTCAGCGGCCTGCTCGGCGTCGCCCCGGAATGGGAGACCGGCGCTTGCCAAGAGGATTGCCAGGAGCGGATGACCGCGTGCCTCGGGGCGCACCTCAACACGACCGGCGAGCACATTTCCATCTTCCTGGTGGGGAACGCGGCCGCGTTCCCCAGCATCGGACCGGACACGAGCCCGACGTATCCGACGCAGGAGGGCGCCTTCTTCGGCAACATCTTCAAGAGCCCGCCGGAGTTCTTTTATTGCAACGGCGAAGGCGCCTTGACCTCGCCCGTCCCGGGCCGCATCGGTTCGTCCGGGGAGAAACAATACAACAATCCCTTTGGCGGGGACGGCTCCTGCGCGGACAACTGCGTCGCGTTCGACGCTCCGTACGCCTCGGCGGGGTGGACGTCCTGTGGTGGGTTCGACAACGTGCTCACCGTCTATCGGTAGTGATTCCATTCTCGCGGCGAACGCCCGGCGATGGACGGGTGTTCGCGCGCGCAATGCTGCTCCAACATTTCTGGCGGCCTTGCGAGCTGCCATGATGAACCCTCGCGACCGATGACCTTGGCGCGCAGCGACGATATGGCGGAGACGCTCGACGCGGGTGTGGCGAAGAGCCACACCCGCCTCGGCGCCGGGGGGACCGGCGAGGGCCGCATCCCGCCTGACGCGCTGCGGGAGCGATACGAGGAGCTACGCCTCATCGGCGAAGGCGCGATGGGGAGCGTGTTCCGCGGCTGGGATCCGCGCCTCGGCCGCGCGGTCGCGCTGAAGCTCCTGAAGAGCGACGACCCCGACGGCACGCGGCGATTCCTCGCCGAGGCGCGGGCGCAGGCGCGCGTGCAGCACGACAACGTTTGTCGCGTGTACGAGGTCGGCGAGGCCGACGGCCAGCCCTACATCGCGATGGAGCTCATCGACGGCGTGCCCCTCGATCGCGCGCACCAGAAGATGACGCTCGAGCAAAAGGTGAAGGTCGTCCGCGAGGCCGCCGCGGCGCTGCACGAGGCGCATCGGCTCGGCCTCGTCCACCGCGACGTCAAGCCCGGCAACATCATGGTCATGACGGCCGAGGACGGCTCGCTCAAGCCCTACGTCGTCGATTTCGGGCTGGCCCGCGAGGTCGCGAGCAGCGGCGAGACGCTCCAGAACGCCATCGCGGGCACGCCGTCGTACATGTCCCCCGAGCAGGCGGAGGGGAATACGGCGCTTCTCGACCGGCGCACCGACGTCTACAGCCTGGGCGCCACGCTTTACGAGCTCATCGCGGGCCGGCCGCCGTTCGCCGGTTCAAACGCGATGTCGATCCTGACGCAGGTGATCCTCGAGGACGCGCCGGGGCTCGGGAGCATTCGGCGGGGCGTGCCCACCGAGCTCGAGACCATCGTGATGAAGTGCCTGCAGCGAGATCCTTCGCGCCGGTACGAATCGGCGCGGGCGTTCGGGGAGGATTTGCAGCGCTTCCTCGACGGAGAGCCGATCCTGGCGAAGCGCGCCTCGCTCGCTTATGTCCTGTGGGCGAAGACGCGGAAAAACCGGGCCGTGGTCCTCGTCGCGAGCATCGGCCTCTGCGTCGCGCTCGTCCTCGGGGGCATGTGGGTGAACGCCGCGCGGCACGCCTCCGAGCAGGCGAGGCTCGCGCGCGAGCTCGGCGAGGACGTGAAATACGTCGAGCTCTTTCTTCGGAGCGCATACGGTTTTCCCGCGCACGACATCGAGCGCGAGCGCCGCGTCGTGCGGGCCCGCCTCGCCGAAATCGAGCGCAGGATGGCGGCGGCTGGGCGTGCCGGCGAGGGCCCCGGTCATTATGCGCTTGGCCGCGGGCACCTGGCGCTGCACGAGTACGAGACGGCGAGGACGCAGCTCGCGCGGGCGTTCGCGGCCGGGTACACGAAGCCCGAGGTGCATTACGCGCTCGGGCTCGCGCTGGGCGGGCGGTATCAGGAGGAGCTTGACGGCGCGCGTCGCCTCGAGGACGGGGCGGCGCGCGAGGCTGCGATACGGAAGGCCGAGGCGAGCTTCCGCGACCCGGCGCTGCAACACCTCCAAGCGAGCGGCGGGACCGCGGTCGAGTCGCGGGCGTACATCGAGGGGCTCGTCGCGCTTTACGAAAAACGCTACGACGACGCCGCGGCGAAGGCGCTTTTGGCGGCGGAAGAGTCTCCCTGGCTCTACGAGGCGAAGAAGCTCGAAGGGGACGCGCGATTCGAGGCGGGAATCACGGCGAGCGAGAGCGGGCGTCAGGAGGAGGGGCGTCGCCTTTTCATGAGGGCGATTGAGGCGTATCGCGCGGCGGCGGCCATGGCGCGCAGCGACGCGGTCGTCCACGAAGCGCTGGCCGAATCCTGGATCCAGGTCCTCGGGCTCGACAAATGGGAGGGGCGCGACGGCCGCGTCGCGTTCGAATCCGCGCTCGCCGCGTGCAACGACGCGCTCGCGGTGAACCCGCGGAGCGCCAATACGTACAGCAAGCAGGGCCGCGCCTATTACCACCTCGGCGATCACCAGCTCCGCAGCGGGGGAGACCCTCGCCCGACGCTCGAAAAGGCGGTCGAGAGCGGGCGCGCGGCCATCGAGATCGCGCCGGGCGACGCGATTTCGATGGACGGCGTTGGGATCGCACACGTCTACATCGCGAAGTACGAGCGCAGAATCGGGCTCGATCCCGTCCCCTCGCTCGAGCGCGCTATGAAGAGCTTCGACGAAGCGAACCGCATTCAGCCGAGCTTCGCGTGGGCCTGGAACGACGCGGGCATCGCCCTCCAGAGCCGGGCGGAATACGAGGCCGACCACGGGCTCGATCCTCGCAGGACGCTCGACGAATCCGTCGCACGGTACGAGCGGGCGGGGAAGGAGGACCGCACCTACAACTCGGCGTTTTCGAACATGGCGCTCGTCCTCGCGATTCGCGCGGGCTACGAGCTCTCGATCGGACAGGACCCGCGCCCCTCCGTGCAGCGCGCCGTCGAGGCTTGCGCGCGCGGCGCGGAGATCAACCCGAAATGGCTCCCCATGCTGAACAACCGCGGCTGGGCCGAGCTCGTCGCCGCGCAATACGAGGAGGCCACCGGCGCCGATCCCACGGCGACGCTCGATCGGGTCGAGGCGAGCTTCCAGGCCTCGCTCGACCTCAACAAGGACGAGGCCGACACCCATTTCGGCATGGGCGCCGCGAAGCACGTCCGCGCGCTCTACCTCCTCCGCACGAACGCCGATTCGCAAAACGCCCTCGACGTGGCGCACGCCGAGCTGCGCCGTGCCGCCCAGCTCGACGCGCGGGAGCCCCTCATTCGCCTCGAGCTCGGCCTGCTCACGATGACCATGGCCCGACGCGCGGCGCTTCGCGGCGAGGCGCCGGTGGCCCTGCTCGACGAGGCCGAGCGTGTGCTTCGGGAGGGATTGCGCATCAATACCCGCCACGCTCCGCTCCACGCCGCGCTCGCCGAGCTGCTCGCGCTGCGGGCCGAGCAGCAGCCCACGCGTGACGCGGCGCGCGAAAAACTCCTCGCGGAGGGCCTCGCCGTCGCCGAGGAGGCCCTCCAGCACAACCCGAAATGGGCCCTCGCCCTGGCCGCCAAGGGCGTCCTCCTTGCTGAGCGTGCCCGCGCCGGGAAGGAAGCCGTCCGGGCGGACGACATTCGGTTGGCGGTGGAATGGCTCGACAAGGCGATCGCGACGAACCCGCTTTTGCCGCGGCGCTTCCAGGACCGACGCGCCGACCTTCGCCGCCGCGCGCCCTGAAGCCCCTTGTGGCAGAACCCGGCGATCGCTTAACGTGCCATCATGGAGATCCTTCGATCAGGTCCTCCGCGGGCGGCATGGCCCGCGCTCGTGGCTCTTGGTCTATGCTTGTCGCCCGGGGACGCGCGCGCCGTCGTGGAGCAGACCGATGGGCTCGTGGTCCCCGTGCAGGTCGCGAACTGCCCCGGCAGCGGCAACGCGGAGGGCTGCATCCAAGTGGGCCTCAACATCGGCGAGGGGCTCGCGGCCACGGCGGCGAACAACCCGCTGAACGCGATCTTCAACGCCGTCACGAGCCCCGAGCTCTTCTCCATTCCCAAGACGAACGGCAACTTCGGCAACGTCACCGTGCAGGACTTCATCGAGGGCGCCGGGTACGAGAACACGTTTGGCTGGTACAACGCCTCCGACCCGACGAAGCTCTACGCGATCACGCCTTGCGCCGACGAGCCCGGGTCGAGCCGCACCGTCAACTTTCAGACGGAGTTCACGGCAGGCCGGTACCTCGGCGGGTTCATCGGCTTCTTCCTGATCACCCCGGAGAACGCGCCGGTCGGGAACAACTGCGGCTCCATCGGCAACGTCGGGCACATCTATTACACCGAGCAGGCCCGCAACGGCGACGGCAACTACGTTCACTATCTGCTCTATCAGTCCAAGGCGAACCCGCTCGCGTATTACTTTGGGTTCGAAGATCTTTACCGCGGCGGCGACAACGATTTCGAGGACATGTTCCTCAAGGTGACGGGCCTGCTCGCGCCGTGCACGCCCTCCGCCGAGATCTGCGACAACAAGGACAACAACTGCGACGGCATCGTCGACAACGCGCCCGTCGACGCGGGCGGCGAATGCGGCGCCACCGACGTCGGGGCATGCGCGTTCGGCACCGTCACCTGCCAGAACGGAGCGCTCGTGTGCGTCGGGGCCGTCGGGCCCTCGCCCGAGCAGTGCAACAAGCTCGACGACGATTGCAACGGCGTCGTCGACGACGGCGCCGCGGGCGCGGGTGTCGCGTGCGGCACCGACGTCGGTGAGTGTACCTATGGCACCTCGCAGTGCATTGGCGGCGTGATCGTTTGCCTCGGCGGCAAGGGGCCCTCGCTCGAGGTCTGCAACACACTCGACGACGATTGCAACGGCGTCGACGACGACGAAACCAAGGACTCGGGCGGGCCTTGTGGCTCGAACATCGGCGCCTGCCTCCCGGGCACGCTCGCGTGTGTGGCCGGCTCGATCGAGTGTGTCGGGGGCACGGCGGGAACGCCGGAGACGTGCAACGGGATCGACGACGATTGCAACGGCGCGATCGACGACGGCAACCCCGGCGGCGGCGCGAGCTGCGGCACGGACGTGGGGAGCTGCGAGGCGGGCACGGAGTTCTGCGTCGGCGGCTCGCTCGTGTGCGTCGGCGCCGTGGGCCCGGGCTCCGAGATCTGCGACGGGCTCGACAACGATTGTGACGGCGTGGCCGACAACCTCGCCGCGTGCCCCGGCGATTCCAAGTGCGTCGAGGGCACCTGCGCCGAACAATGCAAGTTCGGCGAGTTCCCGTGCCCCGGCGGCCAGGTCTGCAAGGAGGGCTATTGCGTCCCGGCGACGTGCGACAACGTTACGTGCCAGCCCGGGTACTCCTGTACGCAGGGCGTGTGCGTCCCTGACAACCCCATGGGATCGGGCGGCGCGGGCGGCGACGGCGGTGTGGGCGGCAATGGTGGCGCTGGTGGAAACGGCGGCGCCGGCGCGACCGGGACCGGCACGGGCGCGTCGGGACAATCCAACGCGTGGGGGCTCGCGACGGGCGGCGGCGGCGCGCTTTGCGCGGCGTCTCCCTCGCATTTCGGCGGGCGCGCGGGCGGCGCGGCCATGACTCTTCTTCTTGCGGCGAGCGCGTTCGTGGCGCGGCGACGCGGCTCTCGGAGGAGTGCGTGAAAAGGTCTGTCGTCTTCGGCGCATCCATCGTAGGCCTCTCGCTCTCGTCGCTCGTGTTTACGAGCGGTTGCAAGACCGACGCCTTTTGCTGGGATTGCAACGCCACGCCCTCGGGCAGCGGCTCGGGCAGCGGCACGGGCGGCACGGGCGGCATGGGCGGCGACGGCGGTGAGGGAGGGCTCATCCTCGTCGGCTCGGGCGGCTCGGGAGGCTGCAATGCCGACGTCCTCACCGACCCGCAGAACTGCGGCGCTTGTGGCGTCGTCTGCAACCTGCCGAACGCGTTCTCCACGTGCGAGGTCGGCTTTTGCGTGGTCGACACGTGCGCGTCGGGCTTCGTCGACCTCGACAACCAGGTTGCGAACGGCTGCGAATACAAGTGCACAGTCTCGAACAACGGCGACGAGATCTGCGACACGATCGACAACGACTGCAACGGCGCGATCGACGAGCTCACCGATCTGCAAGGGGATCCCTTCAACTGCGGCGCTTGCAATGCGGTCTGCGCGTACGCGAACGCCTCGCCCTCGTGCCTGGCGGGGACGTGCCAGCTCGCCGAGTGCCTCGTCGGGTACCACGACGTCAATGGCACGCTCGGCGACGGCTGCGAGTACGCGTGCACCGAGACGAACGGCGGCGTCGAGCTCTGCGATTACGCGGACAACGACTGCGACGCGACCGTCGACGAGGGGTTCGACGTCCAGACGGACCCGGCGAACTGCGGCACCTGCGGCACGAACTGCAGCGCGCTCTACCCGAACTCCGTCGGCACCTGCACAGCGGGCGTCTGCGCGTTCGGCCCTTGTTTGCCCGGACATTACAATCTCGACGGTATCGAGGCGAACGGCTGCGAGTACGCCTGCACGCCCTCGGGCGCGGAGACGTGCGACGGCGCCGACAACGATTGCAACGGGCTCGTCGACGACGGCGCGCTCCCGGGCGTCGGGGCTTCGTGCGGCACCTCCGACGTGGGCGAATGCGCGCTCGGCACCCAGGCTTGCCAGGGCGGCGTGCTCGCCTGCGTCGGGGCGATCGGCCCCGGCACCGAGCTCTGCGACGGCCTCGACAACGATTGCTCGGGCGGCGCGGACGAGGCTTGCCCCGTGGCGAAGGCGACGGACACGCGCCTCGATCTCGGCGCGAACTCGGCCGTCGGACAAGCGCCGAGCACGCAGCTCTCCGTCGCGTCGCGCGGCGACGTCGTGATCGCGGCCTACCTCGATCGGCGCGCGGGCAATGCCGACATCCGCGCGAACGTCTCGACGAATGGCGGCTCCACGTGGCTCGCGACCGACGCCGGGGTTGCGAGCGGCACGCTCACGCAGGTCGAGCCCTGGGCGTTCCTCTCGCCGACGCGCGCCTACGTGGCGCTCGCGCAGTTCCCGAGCGCCGCGCACCGCGACGTGTACATTGCCTCGGCCCCTGCGCCTTACAATACGTACACGGTCCCCGTGCGCGTCGATAAGGACGCGGGCACGGCCGACGCATTCTTCGTGCGTGGCGTCGTGGCCAAGGCGGGCGCGCAGGACACGCTCGTCGTGGTCTGGCAGAGCCTGAGCGGCACCGGCGCGAGCGTCACGACGGACGTCTTTCTCCAGCGATCGACGAACGGCGGGACGACGTGGCTCGCAGCGGACCTCCGCGTCAATGGTGTCCAGGGCAAGGCCGAGCTCCCCGCGATCGCCACCGACGACAATGGCAAGGTGTTCCTCGCGTGGCGCGACGCGCGCAATGGCAAGTCCGAGGTCTACGGCGCGGTGTACAACGCCGAGACGGGCACGCTCGGCGCGAACGTCGCGCTCTCGGGCGGCAATCCGGCCGAGCAGATCACGGTCGCCGCCGATGCGGGCGGGCCGAACGTCTACGTCGCCTGGACCGATCTGCGCGGCGCGAAGAAGGTCATCCGCCAGAACCGCAGCAATGACGCCGGTGTGACGTTCCAGCCCGACGGGGCCGTCGTGAACGTCGATTCCACGTTCGCCGACGCCTCCGCGCCGGCGATTGTGTCCGCCGGCGGGCGCGTCGTCATCGCGTGGGAGGACACGCGGAGCGGTTTGCCCGACATTCGGCTGAACCATTCGACGAACGGCGGCCTCACCTGGCAGCCGACCTCGGCGCGCGCGGACCTCGCCACCGTCCCCGGAACGAGCGCCTCGACCCGCCCGCGCCTCGCGCTCGGCGGCGCGAGCCTCGTATTCGTCACCTGGGAGGACGCGCGGAGCGGTCAACGCGACATCTTCGCGAACCACTCCTTCGACAACGGCGCGACCTTCCAGCCGCTCGACCTGCGCATGGATGTCGGCATGGCAGGCGCCCCCTCGGCCGCGGGCGCGGCCGAATCTCGCAATCCGTTTGTCGTAACGAACGCAGCCGGTGCCCGGGCGATCACGGTCTGGACCGACAACCGCACGGCGGCCGGCACGAACGGCGCGAACGCCGACATCTACACGAGCTTCTTCGAATAAGCTCCCGCCGGTTATAGCCCCCGCTTTCTGTCCGCCCAGTAGGTCTTCGTTCGAATCGACCGACGCGAGACCCCTCGTCCATGGCGCCTGTCCGCGTCGCTCGTCAGGATGTCCATCGCGAGGTCTGAACCCGCACGATCGACGGGATGACGTCGCGCAGCATCGGCACCTTCGAGAACACCGGCAGCAGCAGGCCGGGCACGCCACGGAAATAACCGAACGACACTTGCTCCACCGACGTGATCCGCGGGCTCCAGCTCCCGATCAGCCGCTTCACCTCGCTCCGATTCACGCCCCAGGGCATCGGCGGCGCCGTGTAATGCTTCGTCTTGCGCAGCCCCGCGAGCGTTTTTTTCGAGAACCACCGGGGAATGACGTCGAACATCAGCTCGACCCCGGGAAACCGCTCCACGATCGCTCGAAACAGCCGCCGCACGTCCCTCTCGTGGAAGTACATGAGGAGCCCCTGCGCGGTCACGAAAACCCCGCGCGAACCGTCGACTTCATCCATCCAGGAGAAGTCGAGCGCGCTTTTCGACACGTGCTTGCAACGCTCGTTCGCCTTCAGAAACCGCTCGCGCACCGCGATGGCCTCCGGCACGTCCACGCAGACCCAGCGCACCTTGCCGTCGTCACACCGCTGGAACTCCGTCTCGAGCCCCGCGGCGAGCTCCACAATGGTGCCCCCGGGATGCTTCGCCATCCAGGGTCGGATCGCGTCGTCGAAGACACGCGAGTGCGCATCCCGCCCATCGTGACCGCTCGTTACGCGCCATCGTGACCACCTGTTTCGCGCCATCGTGACCACCCGTTTCGCGCCATCGTGATCGGAGCGAAGCGACGCTCTGGCTGTTCAGGGTTC
>NZ_JARZHI010000040.1:0-93491 GCF_029946465.1 Polyangium sorediatum | reverse complement strand
GCGGGTCGAAGAGCCTGGACGCTCGCGAGCACGGCGCCACCGTCTGAAGGGCGATGGCGGACGCCCCTGTCGGAGGGCCCTGCCAGCTGAGGCCGAGAACGAAAACAGTTGCTCGACCCCGGACCAGGCACGGCCTGGACCGAAGGTGGAAGAACTGCGCGATGCGCAGTTCTTCCAACGGGCCGGTGGCAAGACCACGTAGGTGCGTCTCCACGGGCGACGGGCACGTTGCCGTTTGAACCCGCAGCGCTGCGGTCTTCGCGGGCAGGGCCGTCGCCCGTCTTGACCCCGGCTGTTCGATGAACTGCGCATCGCGCAGTTCATCGTCCTGGGTCCAGCGCCTCGCTGGTCCGGGTCCAGGGGCGGACAGCCCCGGTGGGGTCTGGGGCAAAGCCCCAGCTCCGCGCCTCCAATGATTCGAGATAAAACGGAAGGCGACGTGCGGGTCAGCTCGTCGCGTCGGCGCGCTTCTGCATCTTGCGTTGGATGATGCGCTTCTTCAGCATGCCCACGCGATCGATCATCAGCACGCCGTCGAGGTGATCGTGCTCGTGCTGGATGGCCACCGCGAGCAGACCGTCGGCTGTCAGCTCGAACGTCTTGCCGTCGCGACCTTGGGCGCGCACGCGGACCTCGGTTGCGCGCTTGATCTCCTCGCTCACGCCGGGGAAGGACAGACAGCCCTCGGCGCCCACCTCTTCGCCGACCTTCGACAGGATCTCCGGGTTGACGAAGACCATCAGGTTGCTTGGCTCGTCTTCGGCGGCGATGTCGATGATGAAGATCCGGTGGGGCTCGCCGATCTGCGTCGCCGCGAGCCCTACGCCTGGCGCGGCGTACATGGTCTCGGCCATGTCGTCGATGAGCCGCTCGATCTCGGGCGTGATGCGCTCGACCGGCAGCGCCTTCTGGCGAAGGCGAGGGTCGGGATAATGCAGGATGGTGCGGATGGCCATGATCGCTTCTTGTTGCCCTTCGAGCCGCCCCTGCCGCTACGTAACTGGCGACAGGACAGCGCATGAAAGGTAGCTTAGTCGAACGTCGTCGTCCTGCCGAGACTCGTCAAGACGCGCTCGGCTTGCCGGTGTTTTTACTTCGCGCGTCGGAAGATCGCCGGATCGACCGGCGTCCCCCGCGCTGCCAGATCTTCCACGAGGGCTGGCACCACGCCTGTGGGGTGCAGGCTGCCTTCGATGGCTCCGCCTGCGGCGGTCCGTTCGATCAGGAACGTGAAGATGTCCCGCGCCACGAGCGCGCCGCCTTCCACCCGTAGATCGGCGACCCGCATCAGACGCGCGCGACCGTCGCGCAGCCGGGCCACTTCGAGCACGAGGTCGAATGCGCTCGCCAGCGCCTCCCGTGCTGCGTCCACGGTCGTGCCGGGGCGCGCCGTCACGAGGTCGGCTGTGAGCCGCGCGAGGGCGTGGCGCAACGTCGGCGCGCGTGTCGCTGCGAGCACGCTGCCTGCGCCTTCGCCGAGGGCGCCGACGAGCTCGGAGGCTGCGGGCCCGGCGAGCGCGCCGATCACGAGTCGGTCGGGCCGCATCCGCGCTGCCACGCGCGTCGCGTTTGCTGCTGCGTCTGCGCTCGGGCCGAGCGCGATGGACAGCGCGTTCGTGTGGGTCACGGGGATCTCGTCGTCGTCTTGCAGCGACACGACACGCTCCTCCGCGCTGAAGCTCTGCGCGAGTGCTGCGACGAGCGACCCGTGCCCCGAGCCCATCGGGCCTGCCACGAGCACGTTCGCGCGCCCGGCCATGCTTTGCGACAGCAGCGTCGCTACGGCCCGCGAGAGCAGCCCCGCGCGCACGAGATCTTCCAGCGTGCTCGCCTCGATCCGCTGCGGCTTGCGCAGCACGACGAGCAGACCTCTCGCGCCCGGCGCGGCTGCGACCCCGAGGATCCGCGTTCCCTCCGGCGTGACCACGTCGACCGCGCCGGAGGCTTCGAAGGACGCGCCCGCGCGCACGAGCAGCCGCCCGAGCGCCCGCGCTGCGGCCTCCTCGCTCGTGAAGGGCATCTCGCCCGTCGGCGTCCTTCGGCTCTTGCGGAATGCGACGAGCCGCGTGCTGCCTTGCACGTGGATCTCCATCACGTCGTCGTCGGCGAGCAGCGGACCGAGGGCGCCGAGCTCCAGAAGCTCGCGCCGCGCTTCCACGACGAGCTGCTCGATGCCCACGCTGTCCGGTATGAGGCCCGCGGTCTTCATCACCGCCACGCGCTCCTCGATCGCCGCCGTGATCTTCGTCGCGAACGTCGACGAGATGGCCGCGCCTGTGGCGAGCGGGGTGAGATCGATGCCCTCGGCCACGCGCTCCACGAGCGTCACGAGCGCGGCGCGGTGCGCGGCTGTCGGGCCCGGCATCGGCTCCGAGTTCACGCGATTCACCGGGGACGGAGGCACCGCCGTCGGGCCGGGCGGGACGGCGTGCCGCGGCGGGAAGGCTTGCCCAAAGGTCGGCGGGAAGGGGCTTTGGGGTGGCGCGGGGATGCTCGATGCCGTGGGCCGCGGGCCTGCGCTCAGCGTCGGCGGGCCGGCGGCGGTGTGCGGCGGCAGCGGCGACAGCGCGGTCGGCGAGAGCATCGAGCCGCTGGGCTTCGTGCTTTGCGTCGGTCGGGGCACGCGCGGCGGGGCGGGCACGGGGACGGGCGCTTCGTCGGGATCGTTCTCGAGCGGGAAGTGACTGACCACGTCGGCGACTTGTTCGCCGGTGAGCACGTTGTCGCGGGGTTTGGCAGGGACGGCCGAGGGCGGACCGCCGGGCGTCGAGAGCGGACCGTCCATCGAGCCCATCTCGGGCATCGCGTTGAACTCGCCGCTTGGAATGCGCCCGCCGGCGAGCTGCGCGCCCGGGCCGGCTTCGATGCGCAGGACGAAGTCGCCGATGTAGATCTTGTCGCCTTCGCGGACGATCGTCGGCTGCCCGATCTTGCGGCCGTTGACGTACGTGCCGTTCGTGCTCTTCAGGTCGGTGACGATGAAGCGGCCTTCACGCAGGACCAGGCGCGCGTGCCGCTTCGACACGTTGCCTTTCGGCAGCATGAGGTCGTTGCCCTGCACGCGGCCGACGTTGATCTCCGCGCGATCGAAGGCTTCTCGGCGCTCGGCGCCGCCCTTCTCGCTGATGATGACCGAGAAAATCATTCCGCTCGGGCGGCCTTGCGGGATGGATCCCGGGCCACGCCCGGCAATACGAGCAAGCCCCGAGGAGCCTGTCAACGAAGAGGGGACGATCGCGCGTAGGCGGGGCGGATCAGCGCGGTTTGCGGGTGGGGGCGGACGAAGGCGGGATCGAGGCTGGGTCGCCGTTTTCGCGGCGGTCCTTCATGTCCCCGGCGACGAGGGAGAGCAGCTCGCCGGCGACCGACATCACGTCCTCTTCGGCGAGGCCACCCTGGCGCATTTCGCGGTAGATGGTCTTTGCCAGGATGCGGAGCGCCCGCGGATCGCGGGAGGCGTGTTCATAAGGGCGGGGACGCTGCGTCGCGTCACCGCTCCTCTCGGAAGAGGCGCCCGTGATCTCGGCTTTGGGGGTGGGGAACTCCATGCCGGTCGCCCCTTGCGATGGTCGTGCCGAAGCAAGGGGTACCGATTTTCGGTCATTTCCCGGTCATATTTTTTCTGGAAGCGAACGCCTTTACGCACGTGCGTCACGCACGACGCGATTTTGATTTCGCAGTGTGCGTCAGGCGCGGGAGGTGTGCCCGCGTGCATCCTACACGTGGCACTGCGCTTGACGGTCGGACGAGCGGACGTCTACCTTGGCGCCGCTCGACCGGGGGCGCGTGCGCTGGATACGCGCAAAATCGCGGGGATCGACGGCGATCGGCGAGCAGACCGTGAAGTTGGAGGAGTTATGGCAGTAGGTAAAGTCAAGTGGTTCAATGACGAGAAGGGCTGGGGATTCATCAAGCAGGACACGGGCCCCGACGTCTTCGTCCACTACTCGCAGATCCAGCAACCGGACGCGGGTCGCAAGCGCCTCTTCGAGGATGAGACGGTCGAGTTCGAGATCAAGGAAGGCCCCAAGGGCCTGCAGGCCATCAACGTGATGCGCCTCGCCGCAGCCGCGAGCTGAGCAGAACGGATCGTCCCCCCGGCGCCTCGGACGCTCGAACCGTCCGCAGGCGCCGGGTTCGTTTCGGGCGTCCCCCGCCTTTTTTCCTGCCTATCCCTTCGGAATCGGCACTTCGGAGAACGTCTTCGTCACGGGATCGAGCTTGCACGAGGTGATCGCTCGGATCGCCCCGGAGGCATCATCGATTTCGTACAGGTTGAAGCCCGCCATGCGCTCGTCGCTCTCGTGCAGGAGCGACGCGCTCGTCGCGCCCACCGCGTCGATGTGGCCCCGCGCCGTCGGCAGCGTCCGGTGGATCCGCCGGTGCAGGTGGCCGTGCAGGAGCAGGCCCCGCTCGACCCCGTCCAAAAGCGCGGCCTCTTCCTTGGCGTCGTAGAGCCCTTCGAGCAGCGTCTTCGCGAGCCGCGGCGGATTGTGCCACGGGTGGTGCTGGAGCAGGATCGGCGTGCGCGAGCGCACCTCGGGGTGGGAGAGCACCCGCGAGAGGGCGCCGAGCTGCTTCGGGCGGAGCGCGCCGGCGGCGACGAGCGGCAGCCTCGGCACGGCCGTCGACAGGCCGATGAGCGCGACCGGGCCGCGCAGGCGCACGAAGGGGAAGGGGCCCGGGATCTCGGGCAGATCGGTCGCGAGGTAGGGCTCGAAGTAGCGGAAGAAGCGCTTTCCGCGGAAGGAGCCGCGCGTGTAGGTGTCGTGGTTGCCCGGGACCATGCTGATCTGGTCGGGCGTGAGGCCGAGGTCCTCTTCGACGAGCTTCTTCACGAGCTCGAACTCCACCTCGAGGGCGAGGTTCGTGACATCGCCCGTGATGACCACGTGGTCGACGCCGAGCTTCCGGATCTCCGCGGCGGCCGCCTCGACGGCGAAGGGCTTGTGGACCGACTTGCGGTGGAAGCGCAGGTTCATGTAGCCCGTCATGCGCTTGTTGAAGAGGCGCATCGGCACCGCGCCTTCGAGCGAGAGCAGGTGTAGATCCGAGAGGTGGGCGATCTTCACGCGCCCACTATGATGTCGCCGGGCGCCCTTCGCTACGCGTCGCGGGCACAACGGAACCCGCGCCAGGGCCTGCGCATGGACGGCAGGTCGTGCTGGCGCGACGCCGCGCGCAAGAACGGCCGTCCATGCACATAGCCGCCGCCCCGCAGGACCCGCTCCTCCCCCGACGAAGGGCCGCGCGGGTTCATCACGCTGCCGTCCTGGTATCGAGGTGCGTAGTAGTCTGCCACCCACTCCTCGACGTTTCCCGCCATGTCCGCGAACCCGTCCGGGGTCCGGCCGTCCGGGAAGGAGCCCGCGGGGGCGAGCTCGAGGAAGCCGTCGGTGGGGTCGAGCTCGTCCCAGGACAGCTTGCCGTGGTTCACGATCACGCCGTTCCAGAGATTGCCCCACGGGTAACGCCGGCCCCGCGCGCCCCGCGCCGCCCGCTCCCACTCCGCCTCGGTCGGCAGCCGCCCGCCTGCCCACGTGCAAAAGGCGGCGGCGTCGCCATAGCTCACCATCACCACCGGCAGCTCCGGCCGATCAAAGCGCGCCGCGCCCGAGGCGTACGGCGGCTCCAGGCAATGGCCCGCGGCCACGCAGCGGCGGTAGCGCGCGACCGTGACCTCGGTGCGATCGATCCAAACGTCCGAGAGGTAGACCTCGTGGGGCGGGTACTCGTCACCAAAGATCTGCTCGGGGCACTCGCGCCCCATCGGCTCCAGGGCGCAGAGCGTCTGCGCGTGCGCGACCTCGGAGGGCGTCGAGCCCATGGTGAACGTCCCCTCGCGGAGGAGGAAGGCCTCCGGCGCGGGGTTTTGCAGGGTGACGATGCCGGCCTTCGTGTTCGCTTGCGGCGCGGGGGCCGAGGGCGCCTCAGGGGGAGGCGGGGGCCGGGCAGCCCCGCCGGACGGGGCGAGCACGAAGAGCGCGAGGGCGGCGACCGTCGCGAGGCGCATCGAAGAGAGGCGTAGCACCGGACGCGCCGATCGCCCGCGCCGTTCCACAACGCCCCGTCGCCGGGGTTTCACCCCGGACCCCGACCAGGGGCTGTCCGCCCCTGGACCTGGACCAGCCAGGGGCTGGACCCAAGCTCGATGAACTGCGCGATGCGCAGTTCATCGAACAGGCCCGTTCAAGACCAGCAACGACCTTGCCCACCAAGACAGCCGCGTGGCGGGTCCGGCTGGCACCCCCGCTTGTTCGTCGGCCTGTTTGAAAAACTGCGCGCAGCGCAGTTTTTCAACCCTGGGTCCAGCGCCTCGCTGGTCCGGGGTCGAGGGGGCGGACAGCCCCCCGCGGGGACCGGGGCGGCGCCCCGGGGCGTGGCGCTTCCCATCAGGGTGCGAGCTTGGCGAGGGCGAGATCTGCGGCGCCGCCTGCGAGCGGGCCTTGGCCGAAGTCGACCACGCCGGAGGTCTGGGCGGTGACGAAGATGCGGCCGGCGGCGTCGGTGGTGATCGCGGTGATGAGCTGGTCGTCCTTGTCGCCGAAGGGCGTCGCTGAGAGGACGGTGCCCGAGGTGTCGTACCGCGCGACGAACGCGTCGGGCGAGGACGCGCCTCCCTGCGCGTTGAGCGCGATGCCGCCGAAATTCGCGTCTTTCATGAATCCGCCCCCGATGATGTAGCGGCCCCCGGCGCCGAGGGCCACGCCGCCGGCGCTGTCGGCCTTCGAGCCGCCCATGAGGAAGCTCCGCACGTGCCCGCCGCTCGGCGAGAGCTCCAGCAGGAAGACATCGAGGTTCTGCGCGGTGAGCGCATTGCCACCGAAATCCACGGTCCCGCGCACGAGCCCGCTCACGACTGCGTTGCCCATGGCGTTCATGCGCACGGCGTAGCCGCGCTGCGGATCCATGTCGCCGAACCGCCGCGCGTAGCTCACGCCGCCTGTTGGATCGAGCTTGGCGACGAACAGATCGAAGCCGCCCGCGCTCGTGAGCTTGGTCTCGCCGAAGGTCATGCTCCCGCGGAAATCCCCGGTGATCACGGCATTGCCGCCTGCGTCGACGGCGATCGCGCGGCCGTTTTGATCCTCGCCGTCGCCGTAGCGCTGGGCGCGCACGGGGTTGCCGCTGCTGTCGAGCGTCAGCACGAAGACGTCGAAGCTCCCCTCGCTTTCGAGCAGCCCGGTGCCGAAATCGACGCCGCCGGAGAAGCTGCCCGTGATGAGGATCTCGCCGTTTTTCGTGATGGCGACGCCGCGCGCGTTCTGGTCCTCGCTGTTGCCGAAGCGCCGGCTCCAGAGGTGATCGCCGTCGGTGCCGTCGTATTTGGCGACGAAGATATCGTAGCCGCCCTCGCTCTGGAGCGTGTTGCCGCCGCCGACGCTCATCTGCCCGAGGAACTCGCCGATCACGACGATGTTGCCTTGGGGGTCCTCGGCGACGCTCCACGCGGCCTGATCCTCGGCGCCGCCGAGCCTGCGGCTCCAGAGGTGCTCCCCCGAGGCGCCGTCGAGCTTGGCGACGAACGCGTCGTAGCCGCCCGAGCTCGTGAACGTGTTGCCACCGAAGCTCAAGGTGCCGGGAAATCGGCCCACGAGGATCGGGTGCCCGCCGCTGCCGGTGATGAGCCCGAGGCCTTCGCCTGTGCCGAACCTACGGCTCCAAAGGTTGTCGCTCCCGCACGTGGGGGTCGCGCCGTCGCAGTCCTCGTCGTCGGACGTGGTGCAGTCCTCCTGCGAGGGCAAAACCTCGCCCTCACAGGCTCCGAAGCCTGTCCCCTGGGGGTTGCACGTGCGCGTCCCGCCTTTGCAAACCCCGACGCCCTCCGTGCCTGCGGGGCCGCCATAACAAGGCTCGGTCGTGTTCGGCGTGCAGGACGTCGCGCCGCCGCCTTGGCCGTCGCTCCCGCCGCTGCTCCCGCCCCCGCCTTGGCCGCCTGCGTCGCCGCTGCCGCTCGCGCCTCCGACGCCGCCCCCGCCGCCGTTGCCCTGGGACGTCTCGGTCGCCGATTCCTCCTTCCCGCAGCCGTACGCCGCAACAACGCCGAGGAGGAGCGAGAGCGCAGCAAGACGAGAGGGTATCATGGAAGCTCAGAATAGATCGAATGCGTGGAACAATGGAATCGCAAACGATGTGGATCCGAAGGAGAGCATTGATCCGACCTTGCGCTGTGGCTGGCTGCGTGCAGGTCGGTTGGAATGGTGGCCAGGGCGGGAGGTGGGCGCCGGGGAGGATCGGGGCGTGGGGGGCGGACGGGCGGACGCGGGCCTACGCGTCGACGACGCGGATCGGCAGCCAGTCGAACCCGGTGACGCCGGCGTCGCGGTAGATGCGCCAGACCTTGGGGGTGACGAGGAACAGGGGGTACGGGAGGACGGAGTCGTAGACGTCGCCGTTGTATTTCGAGTAGCCGTACCATTCCCAGGTCACGTTGACGTCGCGGATGTCGGCGAGGTCTGCGGCGCGGTAGGCGAGGCGTGCCGGCGTTCGATTGTACGTCATGAAGCAACTCCGACCGCAGGGGCATGGTTGGGAGAGGTCGATTCCGGTCGATCGGGGCGACATGCGGGGCATGACGTGTGTGGCGCAGAGCTGCCTATAGGGAAGCTGGAAGTGGCCTCGCTTCTCGAACGCCGCGAAGACGCCCCGGAACTCGAGCCCGGTCGCGCCGCTTTCTGCGAGGGCGCCGGCCAATCTCTCGTCGACGAGCATGTCCTCGTAGCAAGTCGCTGCCGCGCGCCGACCTTCCAGGTGACGAAGTTCGTCGGCCTCGACGACCAGCGCGGATGTCTGCCGCGCTCCGGCGCCGCAGCGGCTGCAGGCCTCGGACATATCGTACTTCGTGCCTACCCGTGGCCCCCCGAAAATCTTTCCTTCCAGGGACCCGTACTCCATGACGAGAAGCCGCGCCGCTTGGAGTTCCTCGTCGGTGAAGCGGTCGCGACGTTTCTCGAACCACCGAATGCCGCGCTCTTTGAGGAGGTTCAGGAGGCGTGGCAGGCGTTCATCCTTCTCGTCGAGGGTGATGATGGTGGCGTCTGCGACTTCGTCGAGGGCTGCCACATCAGGACCACAACCCGCAGGGCCGAGGATCGTCTGCGGCCCGTTGGGGACGCGTCGGTTGTCGATCATCACTTCTACTTCCGTCCACATGTCACGCCTCGATGGCAAGGTCATTTGCCCAGATACGGCTTGATGGCTGTCAGCCAGTGCGGGTACGCCTCGTATACCTCTTCATAAAGCTTCCACAGCTCGTCGGTGTTTACCTTGGGAGGTCTCTGCCGGTTTAGCCAGCGCGTGATCTTCTTGTGCTGCGCCTCCGTCAAGATCACCGCGGGCAGCTTATCGAAGTTCTTGGCAAGCTCCAGCTTCCTCGCCATGGCCTCCTCCAGGATGTGATGCGCCTGGTAGGACCCACCGAGCCCATCGGTGAACTTCTTCATCACCTCGTACGCGCCAATCGCCCCGTTCTGCTCCAGCGCATGCGCGATGTCCGCCCCGTACCGCTGCGCCAAAAACTCCGCCGTCTCCTTCGACAATTCCTCCGTCCCCTGAAGGACGAGCGGCGCCTTCTTCGCACACGCCTCCTCCAGCTTCTTCACGAACTTGTCGGCCTGCCCGAGGACCACGCCCGAGGCGATCGCCGCGGTGGCCACCGCTGCCTGGACGATCGGATGGTCGACCCCGTCCTCGTTCGTCCCCCCGATGACGCCGAATTGCTTGCCGTCCTTCCGCGAAAGGTCGGCGTTCATCTCGCCGTTCGCGATGGCAGACGCAATCGTGAGCTCCAGCGCGATCTCTTCGAGCCGCGTCTTCGGCTTTCCCTTGCCGTTCCCTTTGCCTTGGCACCCGTCCTTCGTCTGCTCGCACGGGACCGCGCTCACGAGCGGCGCTCCGGGTCGAAACACGCGCTCGGGCAGCGCACCACCTCGATCCACCAGCGTGCAATGCGCGTCGAGGCACTTCGGCGGATGCACCTCGTCCCGCTTCGGCAACGTCGACTCCGACGGCAAGAGCGGCTCGTTCGAGAGCACGCCCTCGGGCGGAGGCGGCGAGGCCCGTGGGCTCCTAGGAGGACGCTCCGGCATCTTCTTCACGCCGGGTGGGAGGACGCTGGCTTGCTCGTCTTTTTGCACCGGCGGAGGCTTCGAGCCCTCGGACGCCTTGGCCGGCGCCGCTTCCTTCTTCTCGTCGGGCGGCGCCTTCTTTTCCTCCTCCGCCTTCGCTGGTTCCGGACGCGGCGGCGGCGGCGGGCACTTCAGCTTGTTGTACGGGATCGGCAAAAGCCGGACGCTCTCCGGCCCCACGGAAGGGTCGTAAATGTAAACGGCATGCCCCTCGGCCTTCTGCGTGAACTCCACCTGGCTTTTGGTGGTCCACACCGTCGCCGCCCCCAGGTCATAGGCCCACTGGTTCACGCCGGGCGGGACATTCGGTGGCTTGACGCAGACGCGGAACGTGAGCGCACGCGCGACGCTCGGCGCGCCAAGGAGGAAAAGGACGAGCGGCAAGCACCCGGCGAAGACACGACGAAGCATGGCGGACCCCTCGGCATGAACGCGCCCCGAGCCATCCCGCGGCGGTGAGCCGGCATGCGTTCTTCCCGTCGAGCCTTGTGCATGGCCAGGATGGAACCGTGCAAGGGATTTCGGATGGCAGGCCGATCCTTCGCCCCGCGGTGGCCGATCCTTCGCCCCGTGATGGCCGAGCTTTCGCCCCGTGATGGCCGAGCTTTCGCTGCGTGATGGCCGATCCTTCGCCCCGCGGTGGCCGATCCTCATCTCCGCGGGGGTCGATCCTTGGCCAACCCGGGGAGAGCGATGCCCGCAACAACTGGCTCGCATTGCCAAGCAGGGATGAGTAACCTGCCCCTGAAAGCGAGGAACCACGCATGAACAACAAAGTCGGCGACGCGCTGTTGACGCACGAGCAGCACATCCAGTTGCTCGCGCAACTGAAGGCGATCGTGGAGACGCTCCGGGCGCACGGGATCACGCTCACCGTGGACGAGCGGAAGCGTACGCTGCGACAGCGCAGAGGCGCGGAGTCGCACATCCAGCGGGTGATCGATTTGGCGAAGAAGTACAACGTCTCGCTGAAAGCCATCCCGCTCGCAGGGCTCGAGAACGATCTCGTCCTCACGAAGCAACTCCTGCCGATCGAGGAGGAGCTGCGCGTCGCATTGCAACTCGCCGAGGACACGGGCACGCAGGCAGGGTCCGAGGCGTGGGAGGCGTTCCTCGCGTACTACGGCGTGCTGTCGTCCATGGGCGAACGAATGCCCGATCTGGCCGCCGAGCTGCAGACCGTGGTGGACTTCATGGCCACCGGGCCGCGAAAGAAGGCACAGGCCACTTGAAGGTATGCGCGGAGCGGGGGGCGCAGGTGCTTCCGCTCCCGCTTCCGCGTGCAGCGGGCCGCCCACCGAAGGACGGCCCGCTTGCGCATCACCTGCGCGCCAACCGGTGCAAGATGGCGATGAAGTCGGCTTCCACGTCGCCGAGAGCATCCTGTAGGGTGGGGACCGATGGAGGTCTTGACGTTCGGAATGGTGATGGATGGCGGACGCACCGTCTTCACGGTGGTGGCTGCTCGGGATGACGAGGATCGTCTCGTGCTGACGTTCGAGGGCGTCCTTCGGGTCGACAATCCCTATCGTTACCTGTGGAGTTTCCTCGAAGACCTCGGCCGGATCCTACCCGGGCGCGCCTTCGCGTCGATCCAGATGGACTTCACGCAGATGCCGTTCATCAACGACAATTGCATGTACACCATCATGGATATCGTGGACGCGGTTTACCTCCATGTCCCCGGACCCGTCACCGTCCGCCGCATCGCCAACGACGAGTGGCAACGAGTGGCATTGCCGATCTTCCTCAACCTGAGCGACGTCGAGAACGCTGCGCGGACGACATTCGAAGACGTGGAGCCGCCCGCTCGCTGAGCCGGGTTTCTTGGAGGGACCGGGCCCGGGAGCGGGAGCGGAAGCGGGAGCGGGAGCGCAAGCGGGAGCGCAAGCGCAAGCGGGAGCGGAAGCGGCAAGCGAAATCTGATTGTGTACCGCTTCTTAGGCCAGAGAGAGGACGAAGGGCTCGATCTCAGACAGGATTTGCATGACCCCTCCGGCCACGGGCCGACCTCTCCCGGGGCGCACTGCGTAGCCCTCGGGGCGCTCGACCCGCGTTTCCGCGGGCGCAGTCGGCGATGACGAGTGTGGGGAGGGGGACGCGGCGCTGTCCCTTATCGCCGGCCGCGGCGGCGTGCTGCAAACAGCCCGCCGAGCGCGAGCGGCACGAGCCAGCCCACCGGGCTGCTGTTGTCGTTGGCGTGACCCATCGAGCAAACCAGGCCGTTGCCCAACACGAGCACGCCGTCTTCAGGCTCTTCGGTGGAGGGCTGGCAGACACCGATGGACTGCGCAGCAGGCAAAGAGCACTCCTGCTCGCTGGGGCAGCCGTTGCCATCGGCGGTGCAACCGTCGACGCACGTGTGGGTGGCGGTATCGCACACCTTGCCGCTCGTCGCATTGCCGCATGTCGAGTCCTCGGTGCACTCGACGCACGAGCCGATCGTCGTGTCGTTGGAGGTGCAGACCTTGCCGTCGGCGCAGCCGTTGCCGGGCGTGTGGCAGCCGATCACGCACGTGTGGGTGGCGGTATCGCACACCATGCCGCTCATCGCGTCGCCGCACGCTGCGTCGTCCAGGCATTCGAGGTTGTCGTCGTCGCCGTGACCGACCGTCGGGTCGGTCTCGCCGGGGCCGAACTGACCATCGTGGTTCTTGTCCTCGGCGCCGTCGAGCTTGCCGCCGTCGTCGGTGTCAGCGTCGAGCGGATCGGTCGTCGTCGCGCCCATGTCGGCATCCGCAATGCAATGGCCGGCGGCCGGGTCGGTCGCCGGGTCCGAGCAGTCGTGGCCGGTCTCGGTGCCGTCGAAGAGGCCGTCGTTGTCGCTATCGGGATCGAGGATGTTGATCAGCGCGTCGCCGTCGGTGTCCTCGCTGGGGCCCTGCTCTTGACCGTCGAGCACGCCGTCGTCGTCCGTGTCCTTGTCGTTCGGATCCGAGCCGAGCTGCACCTCCACGGTGTCGAACAGCCCGTCGCCGTCGCTGTCGAGGCAGCCGTTGTCGAGCACGCCGTCGCAGTCCTGGTCCACGTCATCGCCGCAGACCTCTTGGCTCGGGGCTCCGACCACGGCGTTGCATACCGTGAGGTTTGGCCCGGCGCAGGTGTTCGTGCCGCTGCTCTGGCATTGGCCCAGCCCGGCGGTGCACGGCTCCCCGAAGTTCGAGCATTGCGGTACCTGCACCGTGAGGAAGCACGTGCCCGTGACGTTCAGGTCGTTCTTATAGTTGACGACCACGATCCGCGTCGAGCCCGCGCTCGCAGCATCCGGCGTCCACGAGAACGTGTTGCCGAAGGGGCTCGGGCCGCTGCCGCCCGGCGTGAGCATCGAGCCGGCCGGCGCATTGATGGCGCTCACCGTCAGGTCGGTCGCCAGCGCGTGCGTACCGGTCACCATCGTCGTGAGGGTTTGTCCGACGTTGGTGACGAACACGTTAGAGCCGTCGCAGGTTGGCGGAGGCGCCAGGACCATCTCGACGATCAGATCGAGCGCTGTGCTCGACACCTGCCCGTCATGCGTCGATTCGAAGGTCACATGCACGATGTAAATCTGGCCCACCTGGGCATCGACGAGGTCCCACGAGAGCTGGCAGCCGTTATTCACGTTCGCGAGCATCGGCGCTTGCCCGCCGGTGCCGGGCCCGGGCGGGTCTGGCACGACCGGAGTCGGGTTAGCAAAGCCGGTCTCCGCCGCGGTGGCCAGGCGGCACGTGACGGAATCCGCATCGGGATCGAACACCGGCCACGTGTAGGTCCGTGTGCCGCCGATCTGGAGCTGGATGAGCGCCGGCGAAGCCGACACCGGCCCGGCGGTATTGCCCGATTGGAGGACCACTTTGGCCTCCACGCGGTAGGTTTGGCCGGCACCGTTGATGAGCCCGGGGATGCGGCAACAGTCCTCGAAAAAGGCCGTGTACGTGCCGGACGCCGCGTAGGTGTGCGTCACCGTGACTTCTCTCACATCGTACTGCGCACCACCCGCGCTCGTTCCGGTTCCGACGACGGAACCGATGACCTCGCCGCTGTTGCTCCCGTCGCCGAAGTTCAGGGTGATATCCTGCAAAGCGACGACTGAGCCGGCAAGAATGGCGTATGTGGCCGTGAATTTCACGGTGGTCGGCGCGGCTTGTGGATCCGGCACGACCCAGTTCAATGTTCCATAACGGAAGTGCGACGCCAGGGCTTCTCCGTGAAACAGGAGAAGCGCGCACATTGCGGCGAAGAAAACCAGCAAGCGTTTCATGCGTTCCTTGGTCAATCCGGGAGAAGGGAATAGGGCTACCATATCACCTCCCTCGAGTGCCCGTCGATATGTTTGCTGTGGCGGCGGTTGGGTCGTCGGGAGCGGGAGCGGGAGCGGGAGCGGAAGCGCAAGCGGAAGCGCAAGCGCAAGCGCAAGCGGGAGCGCAAGCGGGAGCGCAAGCGGGAGCGCAAGCGGGAGCGCAAGCGGGAGCGCAAGCAAAGGCGGGAGCGCAAGCGGAAGCGGGAGCGGAGGCGCAAGTGGAAACGGCGGCGGAGGCGGGAGCGGGGGTTCGGGTGGGATGAGCTCTTCGAGCCATGGCGGCGCGGGCCAACCCTTGGAGCTGCCGCTCGTCGCGGCCTATACGGCGCCGCCGGTCACGGAAGCCGAGCGCAAAGCCTGCCTCACCGGCGCCGAGGTCTCCTGCACGCGAACGAGAGCATCTCCAAACGCTTCCGCGCGAGATGCAGGCGACTGTAGACGGTCTTTGCCTTGATTCCGAGCGTCGCCGCAATCTCCGGGACCGACCACCCCTCCAGGTACGGAATCACTGCCGCCCGGATGCGCGGCCTCATCTTCTCCAGAAACCGCTTGAGCCGGAACATGCCGTACATCGCGTGCAAAACCGTCTCCGGCGACGTCCCGTCCTCCTGGTCGGGAAGAGCCTCCGCAAATCCAGCGAGCACCTCTCGCTCGCAACGCGCGAGCTTGCGGTGATTGCGCGCATGGTAGAGGCCGATCACCACGAGCCACGGGCGCGCCTGCTCCGGCGTGACCAGGCACGAGAGGCGGCGCCATACGGTGATGAAGACCTCTTGCAGAACATCCTCCACGTCGCGGGGAGGGACGGACTGGCCGAGAAGAAGGCGGCGCAGAAAAGCGCGGTGTTCCAGATAAAGGCGGCCGAGCAAGGCGTGCGATGCCGAGAAGTTTGCCGGCGGCGGACGGACGACTATCGTGACCATTAGCTCATGGCTCCGGGACGTTCGGGGTTGTGGGTCAGACGCCGGTCGGTGGTGCTAGCGCCGGCTGGCGTCGGTTTTTTGTGTTGCACAAGCCTGGGCAAAACTCAACGGCAAAAGGCGAGATTGGTTCGTCGCGGGAGAACCCATGATCCGCCGTGAATGGCGCTGGGACGTCTCGATGGGTGCGGTGATCCAGGGCTTGCGGGCGGGCCGCCCTGGGGAAGGACGGCCCGCCCTGCGGGTTACGAAGCGCGGCGGTAGACGAGGCGGCCGAGGGTGGCGATGACGTGGTCCATGCGATCGAGGACCTGCTCATGGACCGGACCGATGTAACGCATGGCCTGGGCGACCTGAACGCAAGCGAGCGCCTCCCGGGCCGAACCGAGTGCGGAGGAATAACGTTGCCGTTTGTGTCCGTGGAGGCTGCCCATGCCTTCGGCCACATTCAGCGCCACGCTTTGCATGGCGCGCCGCAATTGGCGAGCCAAGTCCCTGTCCCTCCGCTCGATCTGCTCGGCAATCCGCGCCGTATCCCCCGCCATCACCAAAACGACCTCATAGATCCTGAGCATAACGAAACCCTCCGCCCGACGACCCTTTCGCCGGGACCCCCGTCCCGCACCGTCGCGCGGAGGCCTCTTCAAGGCTGCGCAGCACCGAGCGGAGCCACCCGGAGCCACGCTCTGCGTGGCGAGGATGGCGAGCACGGCTTGGCCTTGAAGAGGCCGAGCACGACGGTACGATCACCGTCCCCGAGCGGCATCCCTGCATACCGTTCCCCCTCGCGCTCGCGCTTGCGCTTGCGCTTGCGCTTGCGCTTGCGCTTGCGCTTGCGCTTGCGCTTGCGCTTGCGCTTGCGCTTGCGCTTGCGCTTGCGCTCGCGCTCCCGCTTGCGCTCCCGCTTGCGCTCCCGCTCCCGCTCCCGCTCCCGCTCCCGCTACCGCCGCTCCGCCCCCGTAAATCGGAGCGCCCGCCCCCCGCGCCCTGCCGTCGCCTTTCCTCCCTCGCGCTCAATCACCCCCCCGACAACGACGAACCGCATCCCCTCGGCCAGCCGATGCGGCGCCGTGAACGTCGCGCGCTCGTGGATCTCCCCCGGCGAAAACACCAGCAAATCGGCCCCGCACCCTTCCCGCACGCACCCGCGCTCGCCTTCGAGCCCGAGCGTGCGGGCGGGCAGATCCGACATCTTCCGCACGGCTTCCTCCAGGGAAACGAGGCGCTGCTTTTCGACGATCTCTTCAATCACCCGCGCAAATGCGCCAAAGCCGCGCGGATGCCGCCCGCCGCCGCCGCCGTCGGTCCCGACCATGACGAACCGATCGGCGAAGAGGCGCGCCATGACGGCTTCATCCATCACGAAATAAGCCGCCTCCGCGCCGTCCGGCCCGACCTCGATGAGGATGTCCTCGAAGGGGACACGGCGCGACGTGGCGACCTCTTCGAGTGTCCTGCCAGCGAATGCGCCCGTCCCGAAGAGCATCGCCCCGGGGCCATTGCGTTTCTCCACGCGGGCGCGCAGGAAGGCGGCGAGCTCGGGGCGGCGGCTCCGCAGCGCGTCGGCATAGGAGGACGGCGGGCGCGCGAAGTCGGGGAAAAGGACGGCGAGCGAGGTGTAACTCGCGGTGTATGGATACAGGTCCGCCGTGACGGAGAGGCCCGCGGCGCGGGCTTTTTCGATGTGGGCGAGCAGGCGCTCGGCGCGGGCGGCGCCGCGGCCGAGGACGATCTTCATATGCGCGACGTGCGCGCGGGCCTTCGCCTTTCGGCACATCTCGAAGAGCTCGTCGAGCGAGGATTCGACACGATCGTCGTCCTCGCTGCGGACATGGCTCATCACGACGCCGCCGCGCGCGCCGACGGGTTCGGCCAGGGCGACGAGCTCGTCCATCGAGGCGCCGCGGCCCGGATCGTATTCGAGGCCGGTGCTGAGGCCAAAGGCGCCATCGTGGAGACCCTGGGCGACGAGATCCCGCATTCGTTGAAGCTCGGCGGGCCTCGGCTTCGTATGGGCCGCCGCGCCGACGAGGCTGCGGACCGTGCCGTGCCCGACGAGGGCCGCGACGTGCACGCGGGGCCTGCCGGCGTCGATTTTTGCGAGCCAGGGGCCGATGCGCGTGGCCGGGCTCCGGCCGTCCTGGCCAACGACGAGCGTGGTGACGCCCATGGCGAGGGCGTATTCGACGTTGCCGAGGGGAGCGCCGTGGGAATGGGCGTCGAGGAAGCCGGGCGTGACGACGGCGCCCGCGGCGTCGAGGGTGCGCTCGGCGCGCACGGAGGGATCGACGTCGCCGACGAAGGCAATACGATCGCCGCGGACGAGGACATCGGCGCGGCGGCGAGGCGCGCCCGAGCCGTCGATGACGTGGCCTCCGCGGACGGCGAGGCGGAAGACCTCGTCGGAGCGGAAGGGCGGAGGCGGCGGCGGAGGCGGAGGCGGCGGCGGTTGCGCTTGGGGCGGCGAGGAAGCGAGCGGGAGCGTATGCGGCGGCGGCGGCGCGGGCGGCGGCGCTTCGGGAGGCGGCGGCGTGGAGAGGGGCGGCGGCGCGGGGCTACAGGCCGCGAGCCACACGAGGAGCGGGAGGGCGGGGAGGAGAGGCTTTTGCTGGCGCGGCATCGCGGGGACCGGGATGGTTTTTCCAGGCCCCCGCGGCCTTGTCAACACGCGTTCAAGGCGTGCTCGTGGGATCGGCCGGATCGCTGCCCGCGACTTGCTCGTCGCCGTCGAGGAAGCCGTCGAGGTCGCGGTCGATGCCCATACGAACACCCGAGCCAGGAGGCGCGCAGGTATACGTGATCGCCTTGCCGCCCGCCGTCAGGACCGACTCCATCAGGGCCCGCGCGACGGGCGAGACCGACGCGCGATCGACGAGGAATTGCCCGCTGCCGACGTACACCAAGCCAATCTCGTTCACGAGCCGGCCCTTGACGACGAGATCACACTCGCCGGCGTCGGCGCGCGCAATCAGCAGATTCACCCGACCCGACGTGACGGCCTGGTTGCTCGTGGTGAGCGTCACTTGTTGCCCCACGATCGGCGCCATGTTCGATTCGAAGGCGAGCTGGTATTGCACCATGTCGAGCTTCGCCTGGTTGCCCGCCGGCGTATTCGGGATGCCGGCCGGGTTCGCCGGGACCTCATCGAAGCCGCTGACGAACGTGAAGAGCTCGGGCACGGCCCCGTCGTGGTTGAGGCCAAAGCCGCGGACCTGGTCGCCGAGGAAGGGATCCGGCGGACGATTGCCGCTCGTGAACGCGGCGCCGAACATGCCGACCTTCGTGTACGCGTTGCGCAGGTGCGGGACCTTGAGGATCTGCGTCGTCGCGTCGAACGAGCCGAGGCCTGCGGTCCCGAAGAAGCCGGGGAAAGCATCGCCGGGGTTCGCCGCGGGATCGACGCGGTGACACGTCTCGCAGGCGCCCTGGGACGCGACGTTCTGGGTGAAGAAGAAATCGCGGCCGGTTTGCTGCGCGGGCGTGAGCGAGTTGTCGAGGTTGCGGACCGGGTTCGGCGGATACGTGACCTGGAGGATGAAGTCCGTGAACTTCTGCATCTGCTCGGCGGCGAGCGTCGTATTGCGGCCGAGCAGGTCCACGAAGGCCCCATTGAACTTCTTGAAGGCCGCATCCTCGTCGAAACTCCCGTCGTCCGGCTGCGACGAGGCCTCGTCATTGCCGCCCGTCCGGTCGCCGCGCCAGTGCATCGGCCCGTGGTTCGACATGCCGCGCAGGCTCTGCGTCGTCATCGGCCCCTTCATCGGATGGAAGTCGGGGTCCTGGCCAAAGAGCGGATCATCCGTGCCGAAGACAGGGACGAGCTCGGGCTTGACCGGGACGAACGGGCCCGGATTGTTCAGGACAACCCCATCGGGATTGCCGAGATCCCAGGCGAGGCTATCCAGATCGCCGAAGACGTGGCAGCTCCCGCATGCCGCTTCGCCGTTGCTCGACGACAGGCGCGCGTCGTAGAGGAAGGCCCGGCCTTCGATCACGCTCTCGGGCTCCGGGCTGTGCATCGACACGTGCCCGATTTCCGTCTTCGTCGAGGTGTTCACGATCGCGATCGAATTGTCGAAACGGGTGAGCACGTACAGGCGCCCGCAGTCCTCGTCGAGCACCATGCCCGTGGGGCCGCCGCCGCTGAGCGCGATCTGGTTCGCGGCGTTCGGCACGAACGTGTTGTTCTCCAGCGCGGCCGTGCTGTACACGCCGATCTTCGACGACGCGAACGCCGCCACGTAGAGCTTCGTGCCGTCGCTCGACACGGCCATCCCGACTGGCTGCGAGAGGGTTTTCTGGTTCACGGCGGCCGGGGCCGGGTACACATTGTAATCGATGTGCTTGTTCAGGTGCCGCGGCGCCGCGCTGCCCGATCCGAGCACCGTGATCCGGCTCTCGTGCAGGTGGCCACGCAAGGTCTCGCCCGCGTACGTGCCAGGGCCCTCGAAACGCAGGTCGTTCCGGGCCTCGGTGTTGCTGACGTAGACCTTCCCGTTCACCGGGTTCACGGCCATGTTGTAGAGGATCGTTCCGACGCCAGTGTAATAGCCGGACGAACCAGAGAGCTGGCGCGGAGGATTTGCGTTCGCGTCGATCACGAACACGTCCTTGTCCGGCAGGGTAAAGCGCACCGTGCTGTCCCAGGAGCGGCCGACGACGTCCTTCCAATGCTCGCCGTCGTGCTTGACGATGATGCCGACCTCGGGCGCGGGCACGCCCTGGAAATTCGTGTTCGGCCCGGGAACGCCGCCGGCCGCCTCGCCGCCGTCGGGGACGGCGAGATCGCTCAGGGCCGCGGTGCGGTTGCCGGAGTGGAAGGCCGCGGCATAGACGCGCGAGCCGTCGGGCGTCACCGCGAGCGCGCGGGGCGTATCGCTGAAGAGCGTGAGGATCGAGAGGGGCGTGCCGCCGAGCGTCGCGCCCAGGTTTCCGGCGTTGAAGACCCACACGTCGGCGCGGCCCACGCCGGGCGTGGTGAGCTGCGGATCATACGGTACGTTCTGGCCGCGGTGGGCCGTGGTGATGAACGCGCGGTTCTTGCCGGGGCCGCCGAACACGATGTCGCGCGGCTCGTCGCCGACGAGAAGCGTCCGCACCACATTGCCATTGTATCCGAACGGGCCGATCTTCACGACGCTGACGCTGTCGGAGAGATGATTGACCACCCAGATCTCGTCGTCGGATCGCGCTGCCACGGCGACCGGCTCGAGCCCGACCGGCACGGAGCCGCGGTGGGAGAGGCCGGAGGGCTCCACGTGGAAGATCTCGAGGCGATTGTCCGGCGTATTGACGGCGAACAGGAACTTCTTGTTTGGCGAGAGCGCCACGGGCCGGACTTGCCCGCTTTCAAAAAGCGTGTACGGCGTCGCGGCGGACGCCTCGGCGCCCACCGTGAGACCCGCGAGGAGCGGCGCAACGGCGAGAATGGAGAGGAGCGGACGGCGAAATGGACGGATCGCCGCCTGGGGGCGCATGACCGGCATGGGACCTCCGTGCACGAAAAGGAGTGGCTCATCGCCAGCGGGCAATGAGGCCAAAGGATACTTTCCGGACCTTATCCGGTGTTTCCAGATTTGTAAAGGTCCAGATGTGCCGGATCTCCGTCTCCTCGCTTGCAGGCAAATTTCCGACGTCGGCGAAGGGAGTTCCCCACTTCTGTCAGGGTGAGCCCGACTACGGCGAATGGTGAGCCTCAGCGCGTCAAGGGCGCACGGACGCGTTCGAGGTAGGTCACCAGGGGATCTCCGTCCACGAGCAGGGGCACCGTGCCGATGGTCTCGACCCACAACAAGACGCCGGCCAGCATGAAATCGGCATACCCCGGGTTTTGCCCCGAGAGGAACGGCTGTCCCTGGTGCGTGAGCGTGAGCCGCGCCGGATCGAAGCCCGCGCGCATTCCGTCGAGCCGCGCCTCACGGCCGGCCGCGGCCTCCTCCAGCGTGCACCCGAGCCTCGCCTCGCGGCTCGCGCGGAAATAGGCGTGATCCTTTTCGAGGAGGAGGTCGTGGATGTCCTTCACGTAGAAGCGTACGATGGGAAGGAGGACGCTGGCGTACAACCAGGCATCGAAGAATCGGCAGAGGCCACGCTCCTCCGGCGAATGAAAGAGCGGCGGGCGATCGGGGTAGGCCTGATCGAGGTAATCGGCGATGGCCCACGAATCGCCCACGACGTGCGTCCCGTCTTTCAGGATCGGCACCGTCTTGAAGGCGCCACCTTCGAGGGCCTGGATGTCCGTCATCGCCACGGGCGTCGTCTCGAAGGCGAGGCGTTTCTGCGCGAGGGCGAGCTTGGTCCGAAAGCAAAAGGGGCTCGGGCGTCGATCGCCCTCGGCGACGAGATCGTAAAGGAGAACGGTCATGGGGGGGCTCTCCGCGTCACGCCTCCAGCAAGGGGCGCTTTTGCTTTTTCTTTCGGCGCCTCGGCCTGGGTTCGGCGATCGAGACCAGCGCCACCGCCGGATCCCGGTAGGGGCCCAGGTCCCCGGGCTCGGCCGGGGGCTCGTACGTCACGGGTCGCCCCGCGGCGTCGACCACGAGCGTGTGGTCGTCGGGCGGCCCGATCGTCTCGCGCCAGGGCTCGACGGGCATGTAATCGGCGGGCGCTTGTCCCATGAATCCCGGCAGCGGGATGGCCCCGTGCGCCGCGCGTCCGATTTGTGCTCCGAGCTGCCGCGTCTCCTCGGGGATCTCCTTGCGTCGCAGGCGCGCGACGAACGTGTACACGCCAAACACGAAGACCAGAAAAGCGAGAACGACGAGAATGTCCATGTTCCCCCACGCCGGTCAACCCACGCCCCGGCCGGGGACTCTACACGGTTCTTCGGAGGTTGGATAGAGCGGAAGCGCGCGCGTCAGGGGGGCTTCATCGGCGTTTGGCGAGGGGCAACAGCACGCGCCGGCCGCTCTTGCCCTCGAAAACGCGCGTGTTCGTCGACGACGTCGTCGAGGCATTCCGCCAGGATCACCTGGCCGAGCGGTTCGCGGGGAGCCTCGGGGCCTGAGCAAGATTCCGACGTAACTCCCCCGCGCTCGTGGTCGGCCTTTGTGCTCGCATTCTGGACCGCAGGCCCTATGACGACGTTCCTTCGTTCTTCGCGCCCGTGGTTGTTCCTTTCGACGATCCTCGCCGTTTTCTCGGCGGCTTGCGGGCCGGATGCGCCGCCTGGCGCGGGTTCGGGCGGCGGGGGCTCGGGCGGCGTTGGCCCAGGCGGCGCGGGAGGAATGGGCAGCAGCGTAAGCAGCAGCGGCCCTGGAACGGGCGGTGGGGGCAGCGGTCCAGGGACCGGCGGCAGTGGGGGCGAGGGCGGCAGCGGTGGGATCGGCGGCAGCGGGGGGGCAGGCGGCGGCAGTGGTGGCTCCGGCGGTTGCATGCAGCAGATGGCGTCTTGCATGTACAAGACGGATACCGAGCTCGACAAGCAATCGTTTCGCCAGATTGCCGGCTACCAATGCTTCAATTCGAGCACCGGGTGGGAGTTTGTCCCGACCCAAACTTGTGATTACGCCGAGGAGTGCAAGACGGACGTCGGGGCGGAGGCCGTGTGTGTCTCGTGCGGCCCCCTGGGCCAGCGGTTCGCGCATCGCGACGTCGACGGCCAGCTCGCGGAAGACTGCAAGGGCTGCAAATGCAGCGGCGGCTGGACGGTGTACGGCTGTTATGCCGAGACCACGACGTACGGCGCGCCGTGGGCCGACGTCGTCTGGCAGCAGGGCTTCGAAGTGATTCGTTTCGCCCTGCTCGGGAGCGGCGAGGTGAAGTCGCTCGCGGGCCCCAACAAGCAGGTGTCGATTCAGAACCTCCAGGTGAACACCTTCGAGATCCAGCCGAACGGCGTGGTGGATTTCGAGATCGATGCCCAGGTGATTCACACCGACAACTTCCAGCAGCAGCACACCTGGGACATGCAGGCCCGCGTGGTGCGGCTCTGCAAGTAAAGGCGAGGCGCGCCCTCCTGCTGCGCCGCAGCACAAACGGACCGGAAGACCAAAATGTGCTTGATCTTCACGACGGTCGAGTTATGTTGCGGTGCAACAAGTCGTGCGCCCTCCGCTCCTCTCCACCGCCGCGCAGTACCTCAGGCCGCCGAAGATTTACCATCTTTACGAGCTGCAGCGGGCGCTGCTCGAGCCGCTCGCGCACCTGGCCGGCGTCTCGGCCGAGGCGCTACGGCACCCGAGCAATCCCCTGTCGGCGTTGCCCCACGTGCGCGCGCTCGGCGCGAGCCAGGCCCTCTTCCATCGCCTCGGCAAGCGTTATCCGAAGCAGCCCTGGGGGATCGACGAGGTCAAGACCCGCGGCGCCACGGTCTCCGTCGCCGAGGAGGTCGTCGTCGCCGAGCCATTCTGCAAGCTCGTGCATTTCGTGCGCCGCTCCGAGGATCCCGAGGTCGCACGCCGCCTCGCCGCCGACCCCAAGGTCTTCGTCTGCGCGCCGCTCTCCGGCCACCATGCGACGCTGCTCCGCGACACGATCCGCACGCTTCTCCAGGACCACGACGTGTACGTCACCGATTGGCTCGACGCGCGCGACGTGCCCCTCGCCGAGGGAATTTTTCATCTCGACGATTACGTGCACACCGTCATGCGCTTCTTGCGTTTGCTCGGGGCCGGCTCCTTGCACGTCGTGTCCGTTTGTCAGCCGACGGTCCCCGTCCTCGGCGCCGTTTCGCTCCTCGCGCAGGCGGGTGAGGCGACGCCGCGTTCGCTCACGCTCATGGGCGGGCCCATCGACGCGCGCAAGAGCCCGACCGAGGTGAACGTGCTCGCGACGCGGCACCCGTATTCGTGGTTCGAAAAAAACATGATTCACAAGGTCCCCGGCCCCTACGCGGGCAAGGGGCGGCGGGTGTATCCCGGGTTCCTCCAGCTCACGGCCTTCGTGATGATGAATCCGAAGACCCACTGGAAAGCGAGCTTCCGCTACTGGATCGACGCGCACAAGGGCGAGTCCGGCGCGGCCGCGCGCGAGATGCACGAGCGGTTTTACGACGAGTACAACGCAGTCCTCGACATGGACGCCGCGTATTACCTCGAGACCGTGAAGCTCGTGTTCCAGGAGTTCGCCCTCGCCCGGGGGACCTGGGACGTGCGCGGCGTGCGCGTGAACCCGACGGCGATCAAGGACACGGCGATCTTCACGATCGAGGGCGAAAAGGACGACATCTCCGGCCTCGGACAAACAGAGGCGGCGCACGCGCTCTGCACGGGCGTCTCCGCGGCGAAGCGGCAGCATCACGTGGCCGAAGGCGCCGGTCATTACGGCATTTTCTCGGGCCGGAAGTGGCGAGAGCACGTCTACCCGAAGGTGCGCGATTTCATCCGCGCGAACGGCGGCTGACGAGCAAGGCCCGCTGTGCCACGGGGGGTCGGAGGCGACCCTCGCCGATCACCCTGCCGTCTTCGGACCACAACAAGACGACGTCGAAGGCTTGGCCTCCGGCTTCTTCGAGAGATCGACGGGCGTGCAGCATGCGCTCGTGTTCTTGTTCAGGGCCGGAGAATCACCCATGACGGCGGCGTCCGCCTTCACGACGAACACCTCCCAGGCGTTTCCGTCCGGATCCTCGATCCACACCTTGTCCTGCACCGCATAACAGCAGGACGTGTCCTCCTCCGTCATCGTCTCGAGCCCGGCCGCCTCGAAGCGGGCCTTCGCCTCCACGACGTCGTCCGTGCTGGCGACCTGAACGCCGAAATGGCTGGCATTGACGCCCGTGCGAGGAGCCTCCTGCATCGTCAGGTTGAGCGAGGGGACCTCCAGATCGAATTTCGCATACCCGGGACGCCGCTTCGTCGCTGCGACGCCGAACGCTTTTTCGTAGAAGGCGACGGATTGGTCGATGTTGGTGACGTTCAACGATACGTGAGGCTTGAGGACGTTCATGGGCGTCTCCTTGCTTCTAAAAACTCGAACCACGTCGCAAAAGGGTGGCTGCTCAGCAGCAGCCACCGTTGCCGCCATGCTTGCGCGAAGTAGCCCCACAAGGGGGAGGGGAGCTACCGAGGGAAGAACGACGACTGCTGAAATCGCAGGCCCGCTAGAATCTGTTCGACCCGCTCATCGGAGAGCGCCCCGATGCGCTCGCCGAGCCGGGCCTTCTCCACCGAAGAGATTTGCGACACGACCACGACGCTCCGCTTGGGCAGGTTGCCTTCCTCCTCGTCGAGCAGCACGTTCCCGGGCTCGTGGGCCCGGTGCAGGTTCGACGTCAATGCACACACGACCACGGTGTGGATGCGTGAATGGTTGAAGACATCGTCCTGCACCACCACATGCGGATGAACGTAGCCCGGGACGGACCCGCGTGATTCATCCGGCTCGAGCCAGAACAGGTCACCTCGGTTGATCAGCGCTGGACCCGTACCCATGCCCCTTCCTGTTCCTGCGCACGCGCCGGCGCAAAACGATGCCCAGGGCCCACGCGATCAGCGCGCTCGGCGCGAGGGACGCCGCGCGGGGCGCGCCCGCGACCTTGCATCCACAACCCTCCTCGCCCGCGGAATCACGCCCGCCGGTGCCGGAAGAATCGCCGCCTGCGCCGCCTGCGCCAGGGTTTGAACCACCCGCGCCCGGATGGGAGCCACCGGCGCCGGGATCGGAGCCGCCTGCGCTGGAGCTGCTCGTGCCGCCGCCGGCACCGGAGCTGCTGCTCGATCCGGCCTGAACCACGGCCTCACACCATTTCATCGCGACATTGCACACGTAGCCCGGGGCGCACGCCGTGTCGTCCGTGCAGCTCGTGGCGCACTTGTCCGCGATGCACGTATATCCTTCCACGCAGTTCGTCTGCGAGCCCGGGGCGCATGTCCCGCTCCCATCACATTGCGAGGGGCTCGTCTGCGTCGTGCCCTCGCAGGAGCCCGCCGCGCACGACGTGCCCGCCGCATACATCGCGCAATCGCCGGCCCCGTTGCATTGCCCGTCGAGCCCGCAGCTCGAAGGCGGCTGCGCCGCACACTCGTCGTCGGGATCCGTGCCCATCTTGATGGGCTGGCATTGCCCGTCGGCCCCCTGGCCTTTCTTGGCGGCCGTGCAGGCCTCGCAAGATCCCGCGCAGGCCGTGTCGCAGCAGACGCCGTCGACGCAGAAGCCCGAGCTACACGCGGCGCCGGTCGAGCAGGGGACGCCGGGCATCCCCGGGGGCTTGCAGGCGCCGCCGAGACAAATGGTGCCGGACAGGCATTCGTTGTCGTTCGCGCACGGGTTCTTGCACGATCCCGCCGAGCAAACGTGGGGCGCGCAGTCCTTCCCCGCCGGATCGGTCACGCACTGGCCCATGCCGTCGCAGATCTGCCCCTTGACGACGTTCCCCTGGCAAAGCGAGGCCCCGCAGGAGGTCCCCTGCGGATGGAGCTGGCAGGCCCCCGCGCCGTTGCATTGGCCATTCTGTCCGCAGCTCCCGGCAGCTTCGAGCGCGCATTCATTCTCGGGATCCGTACCGCTCGTGATGGGCCCGCACACGCCGTTCGCGCCGGCGCCTTTTTTCGCCGTGGTACACGCCTCGCAAAGGCCGGTGCAGGCCGTGTTGCAGCAGACGCCGTCGACGCAAGCGCCCGATTGGCACCAGACGTCGCTCGTACACGCGGCGCCGTTCGGCTCGAGCTTGCCGCAGACGCCGCCGACGCACACGTTGCCCGCCGTGCAATCGGCGTTCGCCGTGCAGGTCGTCTTGCACGCCCCCGCCGCGCAGGCATACGGCGCGCAATTCGTGGCGGCTCCCGCGGCGGCACACGTGCCCATTCCATTGCACGTGTTCGACTGCGCGGCATCCCCCACGCACACGGCTCCGCACGGCGTGCCCTGCGCGTGGAGCTGGCAGGCACCGGCGCCATTGCAGCTCCCTGTCGTTCCGCAGGAGCCCGCGGCCTGGTTCGCGCATTCGTCGTCCGGGTCCGCGCCCATCGTGATGGAACCACATTCGCCGTCGACGCCGCCGCCCTTCTTCGCCGCCGTGCAGGCCACGCAGGCGCCATTGCACGCCGTGTCGCAGCAGACCCCGTCGACGCACGAGCCACTCGCGCACTGGGCGCCGGTCTGGCAGGAGACGCCATTCACGCCGAGCGTCGGATCCGAGACGAGGCGGGCCCGGACCCGATCAGCGCCATGAGGCTGCGCGGTGTCGAAGCGGTGGTAGACGAGCAGCGCCTCCTTGGAGGGGCCTGCGGCAATCGCGGGGGCGAGCTCGTTTTGCGCCAGATCATTCGCAAGGACGATGCCCGTCGTGTCCGTCACGACGCCGCCGGGCGTGAGGCGCGCGCCATAGAGATCCTGGCGACCGCCCGCCGCGCGTTCGTCTTCCCAAACGACCCAGTATTGCGTGCCGTCCCAGATCGGTCGCGCTTCGGCTTGCCGGTTTGTCGCCGTGGAGATGCCGATTCCCATCGGATCGAGCACGGCGCCGCTGCCATCGACGCGCGCGCCCCGAACGTCGGCGCCGTTGTCCCACGTGACCAGCCAGTCGGCGCCGTTCGACGCCACGCCGGGGTTCCACTCGGACGACGCGGTGGCTGCGATGTTGATGGCGAAATTGCCCGTGTCGAGCACGACGCCGGCCGGCGTCAAGCGCGCGCCTGCGATGTCGAACGTGGGCGCACCGGGCCTCGCCCATGCGATGAGGTAGTTCGTCCCGTTGAAGGCGACCGCGGACGACGAGCCGCCGCTCGACGAGATTTGAATGCCCGTCGCATCGAGCTTCGTCGCGGTCGGGGAGATGCGGCTCGCCCAGATTTCGGCGCTCACGCCGTCTTGCCATGTGACGAGCCAGTTCGTTCCATCCGACGAGACCGCGGGGGAGCTCTGGCTGCCGGTGGCGGTCGCGATCGGCAGCCCCGGCGGATCCAGCACGCTCCCGTCGCCGCCGACGCGCGCGGCGTAGACGTCGTCGTTGCCGGCGCGGCCATCGGTCCAGGCGACGAGCCAATCGGCGCCGAGCGAGGCGACCGAGGGATAGTATTCGCTGCCCGTGGCTTGCGAAATCGCGATCCCGCTCGGATCGAGCACCGTCCCGCTCGTCGTCAAGCGAGCCCCATAGATGTCCGCGGTCGCGCCCGGGCGCCGATCCTCCCATATCGCGAGATAATTCGTCCCGTTGTAGGCCACGGCCGGACGTACCTCCGCGTTCGCCGCGCGGGAGAGGAGCTGGCTTGTCGCGTCGACCTTCGTGAGCGTGGGGGAGACGCGCAATCCAAAGACGTCGGCTGGGTTGTAGGAGCTCGTGAGCCGTGTATCGCGGAAGGCGAGAAAGAAGTTCGTCCCATCGTACGCCGCGGCAGCGAGCGTGCTCGAGCCAGGCTCCCCGATAAGGGCTGTCTTCGGGGTCGTCACGTTGCCGAGCGAATCGACCAAGAGGCCGTAGATCTCGCTGCTCGTCTCCGCGAACACGCCGTACCCGTTGCCCGTGAAGACCACCGACAAGCCCGAGCCGTTCTCCGCGAGGTACTTGCCGGAGCTGGAATCGAGCATCGCGCCCGCATTCGTGATGCGCTGGCCGTAGATGCCGCTGTCCCGCCATACGGCGAACCAGTTCGTGCCATCGGAAGCGACGTCGAGGTCGCTCGTATTGCAATAAGAACAGAGGGTGAGGTTCGACGCGTCGAGCACCACGCCCGAAGGTGTGATACGGCGGCCGTGGACGACATCGGTGCTGCTGCTAACGTTATCGAACACTACCAGGTAGTTCGATCCATTGAACGCGACGCTGATGTCATTGAGGTAGACACTGGGCGGCGCGATCGTGAACTCCGGGTTCATCGCCCCGCTCGGCGCGACGAGGCGGCCGTAGAGGCCATAACCCCGCCGGTAGGCGACGAGGTAGTTCGTCCCGCCGAACGTCACGGCGGCCGGCCCCTCGGCCCCCATCATGGTCGTCGCGGCAATCGGGATGCCGTTGGGATCGAGCACGGCGCCACTGTCGCTCACGCGCGCGGCGTAGATGTCATTCGAGGAATCTTGCCGCGCGTCGGTCCACGTGACCATCCAGTTCGTCCCGTCGAAGGCGACGTCGGGCTTCTGCTGCACGCCGGCCGCGCCGGAGATCAGGATTCCGGAGGTATCGAGGATCGTCCCCGCGCTGGAGACACGAACCCCATACAGGTCATCCGTGCCGGTGCGCCCGTCCCGCCAGACGACGAGGAATTTCCCAGCGCCGTAGGCGACGACCGCCTCCGTTTGAGTTCCCGGAGCTCCGCCCTGAATCTCCTGGTCGATCCCGAACTCGGGTCCGATGACCGGGTCGAGCACGGCCGGAAAAGCGCCCTCGTCGAGCGCGCGCTCTGGGACACGCAAGACGATGTGCCCCGCCTCGAAATCGACGGGCACCGAAGTTTTCAATCCGCGGGCGTCGATCCACGTCGCGACGCCATAACGTACGCCGAGCCCCGTCGCCGGATCCACGAAATGAAGCCCGGTCTTGGTCTCCTTCGCGAAGGTCTCCCCCGAGACCGCGATCCGGACCTCGAGATCCCCGCGCCCCTCGGGCTTCGTCGCAAACGAAAAACTCTGCTCGACGCCCTGCTCGGTGTTTTCGAGGTGCTCGACCACATCGCCGTGCGTGATAGCGACGCGCGCGCTCGGATCGAGGTCCGCGCGCGCGCCGCGCGCGCTTTGCAAGGATACGCCGCCTCGCTCGATTGACGTCAGGGTGGCGACGAACGCGGCGCCTTTCACGGCCTCGCGCCCTGGCCCCTCCCCGGCAGGTTGGTACGGCGCGACCTCGAACGAGCGCGCATCCGCGCGCACGGCGTAGGTCGTGTGGCCGCCGCGGAACGAATCTCCCTCGGGGCGAAACGCGAAGTGGACACGTCGCATGACATCGCCGAGCCCGAGCTGCCCCGCTGCGGACGCCGGGGCGTGGCTCGGGGGCGCGTGCGTTGCCTGCGCGCCGCCCTCGGGCGGTTCTGCGTTCGTACACCCGAGCGAGGCACTCGTCAGCGCCAACCACAAGGCCGTGCGCGCCGTGCGCGGCCGTGATCGAACCAAGGACCCGAGGGAGCAGGATGCGCGCAAAACCGTAGACATGCAGTTTCCTCGCAGGATGTTGGCCCGCCCCGGGCCTTCGAGCCGAGGTAGGCGCCGATCGCGCTCGCATCTGGCGGCAGGTAAGCCAGCGTGTCAACCGGAATTACGCGCTGCGGCGATGCTTTGCGCGACCGGGATCACCTGGGTCGCGTGATGCCATAACGTTCGAGGCGACGATAAAAGGTCGCGCGTGGAATGGCGAGGGATCGTGCCGCCAGCGCGGCATTCCAGCCGCTGTCGGCGAGCGCGCGGAGGATGGCCTCGCGCTCGGCGTCTCCGCGCGGCCGCTCGATCCGCCGCGAGGAAAAGGGGCGCGCGTCCCCGAGGCCGAGATCCCCGGGCCGGATCACGTCGCCCTCGGCGAGCACGATCGCCTTCATGAGCACGTTTTCGAGCTCGCGCACGTTGCCGGGCCAGGAATGGGCGAGCAGCACGCGCATCGCCGAGGGCGTGATGCGCGGCGCGGGCCTGCCGAGCTCGCGCGACGCGCGCGCGACGAGGTGGGCCGCGAGCTCCGGCAGGTCTTCGAGCCGGTCGCGGAGGGGCGGGAGCGTGACCTCCACGACGCCGACGCGGTAATAAAGATCCTCGCGAAAGCGGCCGAAACGCACCTCGGCCCGGAGCGCGCGGTTCGTCGCGCAGACGAGCCGAAAATCGACGGGGACCGTGGTGTCGCTGCCGAGAGGGCGCACCACGCGCTCTTGCAGGACGCGGAGCAATTTGGCCTGCACTTCGAGGGGCATTTCGCCGAGTTCGTCGAGGAAAAGCGTCCCGCCCGACGCCGCCACCATGAGGCCCGCGCGGTCGCGATCCGCGCCGGTGAAGGCGCCTCGTTTGTGGCCAAAGAGCTCCGCTTCGAGCAGGCTCGCCGGCAAGGCCGCGCAGTTGATCCCCACGAAGGGGCCTGTCCGGCGCGGGCTCGCTTCGTGCACGGCGCGCGCGACGAGCTCCTTGCCGGTGCCGCTCTCCCCGAGGACGAGCACCGGCAGCGGGGACGCGACGACGCGGTCGAGTGTCGCGAGCACGCGGCGGAGGGCAGGGCTGCGGCCGACCATTCCCCGATCGTCGTGGCGATGGTCGAGCGCCTCCTGCTTCGCGCGCACCTCGTCGCCGAGGCGTACGATCTCGGCGGCCTGGAGCCGCGCGAACTCCTCGACCTTGCTGCGCTCGGCTTCGAGTTCTTCGGTGCGGCGCCGGAGATCGTCGATGAGGCGCGCGCGCCGGAGGACGAGCGCGACATGATCGGCGAAGCCGAGGAGCAGGTCGATGTCGGCCTCGCGAAACCTCGCCTCGGTGAAACGATTGTCGAGGTACAGCGCGCCGATCACGCCGTCGGGGGATCGGATCGGGACGGCAATGACGGAGCGGAGGCGCATGGCGTGCACGGAGGCATTGTCCCGGAAACGTTCGTCCTCGCGCGCGTCGGCGGTGCAGACGGGCTGGGCCGTTCGCATGGCTTTTTCGGCGATCGAGCGGCTGTATTTGAGGTGGCTCTTGCCGATCTGTTCGCGATCGACGTTGCGCGCGGCAGGCACGTGCAGCGCTCCCGAGCGCGGGTCTTCGAGCACGAGGAAACCTCGTTCGGCGCCCGTCAGCTCGATCGCGGCGTCGAGCGCCATCACGAGGATGCCGCTCGCCTCGTCGGTGCCATTGAGCTTTCGGTAAAGGTCGAGCAAGCGCGCGAGTTTGTCCGCGCGTCCCTCGGGCGCGTCCGCGGCGTGGCGCGGGACAGGCGCCCGTGTTCGCCGTCGTGGATGGGCGAAAAATGCGCTCCGAAGCTCGGGGGCGAGGCCCGCGACGGCTTCCTCCCAGAGCGCGTCCGCGCGGGCGCGGAGCGTCGAGGCGCGCGCGCGTTCGCCGGCATGGTCGAGCGCGGCGGCGAGCCGGCTCGTGCAGACGGCGACGAGATCGGGCTGCCCCGCGCGCTCGGCGAAGTCGAGCGCTTCTTCGAGCCGATGGAGCTCGCCGGCCGGTCGACCACGCAGGCGGTCGAGCTCCGCCCGCCCGAGCGCTTCGCGTGCTGCGACATCGGGCGCCTCGCGCGTCTCGGCGGCGACTGCATCGAGGGCGCGTGCGCCGGCCGGGAGGTCGCCGGCCGCGAGCTCGATCTCGGCGCGTTCGAGCGCGACTTCGGCCGCCTCGCGCGTCATGCCGAGCCGGCCGAAGGCCACGCGGGCCCGTTCGGCGGCGTCGCGGGCGAGCGCGAGATCCCCGAGGCCCAGCGCATTCTCTCCGACTGCAGAGGCGGCCGCTGCGGCGATGGCCACGAGCCCGGCGGCCGTGGCGTCTGCCTCGGTGCGTGTCGCCGTGCGGAGGCCGCGCTCGAACGCGCCGACGTCGGCCCACAACTTCGCGAGGTTCGAGGCGAACAGGAGGCCGACGTCTTGCTGGCCGAGCGCGCGGCTGACCCGCGCGCCGCGCTCGTAGGCTTCGAGGGCCTCCGCGAACCTGCCGAGCTGGTGACACGCCGTGCCGAGGTTCGAGCACGTCCGCGCGATGGCGTCGCTCAGGCCGTGCTCCTCCGCGATCCAGAGCGCCTCGTGGTGGCCGGCGAGCGCCGCGCGGACGTCGCCCGCGCGGTAGTCGTGAATGGCGCGATAGCTCCGCGCGCGGAGCAAACGCCGCGGCGAGCGCTCGGTCGCGGCGGCCGAGAGAAGCTCCAAGAAATGGCGCGCCGTGCGGAGATCACCGAGGTGGGTCGCGGCGACGACGAGATCCTCCAGGAGATCGGCGCGCACGTCGTCGTCCGGCAGCGCGGGCGCGGCGGCGAGCGCAGCCTCGGCGACCCCACGCGCCTCCGCGTGGCGCCCGAGCCGCGTGAGCGCGCGTGCTTCGAGATCCGCGCGCCGCGCCTGGTCCACCGCGTCGAACGGCGCGCGCGCGGCCTCTGCGAGGACCGTGAGCGCCCGCTGCGCCTCTCCCTGCTGCGCGAGGCAACTCGCGAGCGTGAGGAGCGCGCCGCCGCGCCGCGCTCCTTTTCGGAGGCGTGGCAGCCTTCGTTCGATCGCCTCGCGCGCGCGCGCCGGATTGCCGGCGAGTTCGATGACACGCACGGCGAGGTGCCACGCCTCGTCGTCGGCGTGTTCGGCGTCGAGCACGGCCTCGGCCGCACCCCGGAACACGCGTGGATGCCTCACTGCGTCTGCCCTGTGCTCCGCGAGCCGACGCGCGGACGCGGCCGTTCGTCCCGCGAGCGCCCAGTGCCGCACGGCCTGCCCTGCCGCCTCGATGCGTTCTTCGGCCGACGCCGTGGCATCGGCCACGCGTGCGTCGAACGACGCGGCGATCGACGCGTGGGCCTCGCGGATCGCCTCGTTGCGAGCGGACCTGCCCTTCCTCACCGCACGATCGAGCTCGCCCTCCGCGGCGGTGCCGGCCTGGATCTCCGCGACGACGTCGGCGATCGCCGCGGGGTGCCCGCCCGTGGCCGTGCAGAGCTCCGCCTCGACGCCGGAGAGACCCACGTCCAGCATCCATTGCTTCACCGCGTGCGCCGGGAGCGGCCCGAGCGCGATCTCCTCGCAGCCGGCGGGCGCGTCGCCCAGAAGCACGCCCTTCGCGTGATCGATTTCGGTGACGACGACGAGCACCGGATCGGCTGGGTCGAGCGACCGCGCGAGGGCCGAGAGCGCCTCGCGATCGTCGTCGGGCAGGAGGTGGACGTCGTCCACGAGCAGCGCCACCGGTGTGCCCCGACGAACCAGCCGATCCCGCGCTTCGAGCGCGGCGCGCAGGCCACCTTCGGCGAGCGGCGCGGAGGCGGCGCGCTCCACGAGGGATCCGAACGGACGCCGCGTCGTGGCGATGGCTTCGACCGTCACCACCCGCGTCTGCGCGATCCATTTGAGCTCGCGCAGCAGCCGGCTCCTCCCTGCGCCTTCGGGACCACGAACGACCGCCACGCGTGGCCCGGGGAGCCCTGCTTCGAGGCGATCGAGGAGCCCGACGAGGCGGCCGAGCTCGGCCTCGCGACCCACGAGCCGCGGCGCATCCCGCGGCGGCACGCGCACCCAGGATGCGTGCCCGCCGAGCGCTTCGAGGACCTCCTCCGCGGAGGCGGGACGCGCGGCGGGATCCGGGTCGACGAGCCGGCACGCGAGGCGCTCCACCAAAGGCGGCAGCTCGTGCCCGCGCGCGAGCTCGCGCAACGTGACGCCGACGGCATAGAGATCGCTGCGCGCATCGGCGCGTTCTCCACGCAGAACCTCGGGTGCGATGAAGCGCGGCGTCCCGCTCGGCGCCGCCGCCCTCCCGAGCCGGCCGGCGCACGACAGATCGAGCAGCACGCCGCGACCACGCGCGTCGACGAGCACGTTTGCAGGCTTGAAATCGCCGTGCCTGAGCCCGAGGTGATGCAGGAACGCGAGCGCGGAGAGGGCATCGACGAGCGGCGCGCGGAGCGCTTCGAATGCAGACGCGGCCCGATCGAGCTCGCGCCCTTCGATGACCTCGGTCGCGAGGTAGTGCAGCGCGGAGGTCTCGCCATCCCGCGGCAACGACCCGAAATCGAGCACGCGGACGAGGTGCGGGTGGACGAGGCCGGCCAGATAGCCGAGCTCTGCGCGGAGCGCCCATTCGTCCTCCGCGCGCCGCAGCACCTTCAGCGCGACGTGGGTCTCGAGGACGAGGTCTTTCGCGAGGAACGTCCGCGCGAGGCCGCCCTCGCCGAGCGTCGCGACGATCCGATAGCGGTGGGCGAGGATCTCTCCCGGGACGACCAAGCCCGCAAAGTGTCTCACAGATGTCTCAGTGTCACAACGAGACACTTTTCGAGAGGGGAACCGCGCGTTCTCCCCCGCAAATGCGCATGGTTTCCGCGTGGCGTGGCCTTGGTACGCCGCCTGCTAAGGGGCCCGCGCATGATTTCCGGTCGCGTGCTTCTTCGTCTGCTCGCTGCGTCGTTCGCGCTTGGGGCGTGCATCGTGAGCCCCCAGCCAACGCCTCCCGAAGAACCCACGCTCCTCGCGGATCTCATCTCGCCCGGCGGGCCCATGGACATGTCGGAGACCGTGCGTTTCAAGGGCGAGCCCGGCGCGGCCGCGCCGCCCGAAGGCAACGTCGTCGTCACGAACCTGGACACGGCGGATCCGCCGTTCGTGGGGAAGGTCGCCGCGGATGGGAGTTTTGACATCACCGTTCCCGGCGCAGAAATGCATGAATTCCGCGTCGAGATCGTGGGGCCCGGCGGCGGTCGCTCGAACCCCGTCGACCTCGTCCTGAGCCCCGGCGGCGCCACGTTCCAGCCGGGTCCGCGGCCCCTCTCCGATTGCCTCGTGATCGAGCCGGCGCTCTCCCTCGCGTTCACCGGAGCGGGCGATACGGAAACCCTCGTCGTCCGCAATGAATGCCCGGACGAACTCTCGTTCCTCGCGCCGCGCCTCCGCCGCGGGACCGCCGCATTCGGCTTCACGCCGACGGCGCCGTTCGTCCTCGCGCCGGGGGGCGCCGAGACGATCACGGTCGACGTCGGCGCCCCGGCGGGAGAGCGCGTCGACGTGCTCTTCGTCGAGACGACCGGCGCCGTTCGCGATCGCCGTCCCCTCACGCTTTTCGTCATCCCCTGAACACCCAAGCGATTCCCTACGGAAGGAGAACCCCCATGTTTCGATCGAATACGCTCGCCGTCCTCACGCTCGCGTTCCTCGTTTTGCCTGCCTGCGGAGTCCACGTCGATTCGGGCGGCGAGCAAACGGGCTACACCAAGGACGAGGCCCGCGCGATGAACGGCGTCACGAAGGAAGGCACCGACGTCTGCGCCCTCGAAGGCTGGTACGACGACGGCACGTGCGACGATTTCTGTGTGGTCGACGACGGCGACTGCGTGGTCGTCGGCGACACGTTGTGCAGCGAAGAAGCCGGCATGCCGTGTGAAGAAGGGTTTTTCTGCGATTTCCCGATCGACACGATGTGCGGGGCGATCATCGATCAGCTCGGGACCTGCAAGCCCAGGCCCGAAGCGTGCGACCATAACTACGATCCGGTGTGCGGATGCGACGGCCAGACGCATTCCAATGCGTGTACCGCGAATGCCGCCGGTACGAGCGTCGCGTCGGCGGGGAACTGCCCCTGACCTCGACACGACGGCCCCGGCATCCGCCCCACGACGCGTGGTTGGACGGAATGTGACAGGTTCGCGAACGCGCGGCGCGGGGCTGCTTCGGCCTTGAGAAGTCCTCCAGCCGGGATAGTCTCCCGGGACGTCTTGGTTGGAGGTCTTCCGTGTCGAAGCTGAGCAGGCGTTCCTTTCTTCAGGTGAGCAGCCTTGCCGCGAGCGGTTGGGCCTTCCCGGGCTGCATCGAGAAGGCGGTCGAGATCCCGGCCCACGTGAGGACACGCTCGATCATGGACGTCGAGCACGTGGTGATCCTCATCCAGGAGAACCGCTCGTTCGACCACTATTTCGGCACGATGCGCGGCGTGCGTGGCTTCGGGGACCGGTTCACCATTCCCCAGGCGGAAGAGGAGAGCGTCTTTCGGCAGCGCAACGGCGCGGAGGTGATCCAGCCCTATCACCTCGACTCGACGGCCGGCAACGCCCAGCGCGTGGAGGGCACGCCCCATAGCTTCGTCGACGGACACGAAGCCTGGGATCACGGCCGGTACGGCCAATGGCCCGCGTGGAAAGCGCCGCAGTCGATGGGGTACTACAAGCGCGCCGAGCTCGAATTCCAGTTCGCGCTCGCCGAGGCGTTCACGGTCTGCGACGCGTACTTCTGCGGCGCCCACACCAGCACGAACCCGAACCGCCTTTTCGCGTTCACTGGCACCATCGACAGCCTCGGCCAGCACGGCGGCCCGGCCATCGACAACTCGCGCGATTTCCTGGGCGCCATTGAATCGGGCTACACCTGGAAGACGTACGCCGAGCGGCTCGAAGAAGCGGGGATTTCGTGGCTCGTCTATCAGGACTATACCGACAATTTCTCGGACAACCCGCTCATCGGGTTCCGCTCGTTTCGACAGGCGTTCTTCGAGGACCAGGAATCGCCGCTCTTCAAGAAGGGCATCGCGTCGAGGCTTTCAAATCAGAACCTCGATGGGTTTCGGGAAGACGTGCTCGCGGGGCGCTTGCCGCGTGTCTCGTGGATCGTCGGGCCGGCGGATTACTCCGAGCATCCGGGCCCGTCGAGCCCCGTGCAGGGCGCCTGGTACGTGCAGCAGGTCCTCGAGGCGCTCATCGAGAATCCCGAGGTCTTCAGCAAGACGGTGCTTTTTGTCACGTTTGACGAAAACGACGGCTTTTTTGATCACGTGCCACCGCCTTGTGCTCCCTCGCGGCGTGACGACGGCGTGCTCATGGGGGCGAGCACCGTGGACGATACGGGAGAGCGTTATGACGATACGCTCACCGAGCCGCTCGGAGGTCACCCGCACGGGCCCGGCGTGCGTGTTCCCATGTGGGTCGTCTCGCCATGGAGCCGGGGCGGGTTCGTCTGCTCCGAGACCTTCGATCACACGTCGATCTTGCGCTTCCTCGAAGCTCGATTCGGCGTGAAAGAGCCCAACATCAGCCCCTACCGGCGCGCAATGTGCGGCGATCTCCTCTCGGCGTTCGATTTCGTGACGCCGAACGACGAGGACCTGCCCGCATTTCCGAGCCTCACGCAGGAAGAGGCCGATGCCCTCCGCGCGGAGCAGGAGACGCTCGCGCAGGTGACGGTCCCGACGGGGGAAAACGGCTCTCTCCCGCAGCAGGAGACAGGGACTCGGCCGTCGCGCGCGCTGCCCTACGAGCTCGAGGTCCGGTGCGTGATCGACGAGGCCGAGGCCATGCTGACCTTCGTGAACACCGGCAACGCAGGGGCCGTGTTCCACGTGTACGACCGGCTCGCGCTCACGGAGATCCCGCGGCGTTATGCCGTGGAAGCAGGCAAATCCCTCGAAGGGCGTTGGCCGGCGACCGGACAGCAATATTCGCTCTTCGTGCTCGGGCCGAACGGCTTCCATCGTGATTTCGTGGATGCGGGGTCGGAGGGCGGGATCGAAATCGAGACGATGTACGACGTGGCCGGGTCACGGCTCGGGATACGCTGCACGAATGCGGGGGCGGCCATGCGCCGCTTCCTCGTGACGCCACGCGCGTACACGAAGGAGGGGGCGACGCTCGATGTCGATGCGATGGGCACGGCGGACGCGTGGTTCGACGTATCCCCGAGCGGCCGCTGGTACGATTTCTCGGTGACCGTGGAGGGGGAGGCGTCTTTCCATCGTCGTGTCGCGGGGCGCATCGAAAATGGAGAGCCGTCGATCACCGATCCGGCGATGGGGACGCCCGGGTGAACCCGGCGAAGGGGACTCGCGTCACCGCCGCGGTCCTTGGCGCGGCGGCGGCGGATCGCGGAAAGGGACGAGTTGCGCGCGGGCCTGGGCCTCCGTCTTGAAAAAAGCAAGCTCGAATGGAAAAGCGTGAGGGGCGAGCGCGCGGCCCGCTTTGACGACCATCGCCGCCACGATTCCGAGCGTGAAGCTCGTGCCATGAACGGCGATGGCGCGGTACGGATACGGACGAGCGGCCCGAGAGAGCTTCGACCGCGCATCGGGAGGGATGCTTTCGAGGTCGCGCATGTCTACGAGGAACGCGAACGTGCCGTAGCGGTCGCCGAGCTCGTACACGAGGCTCTTGTACGCATCCACCTCCGCGACATCCAACGTGCCGTGCATCTCCATGCACAGGAAATCCGGGGCCTCCAGCCATAAGCGTTGCTTCCCGCACATCCACTCGAGCGGAGGGCTCATCCCGCCTTTGTACGCAAACAGAGCGCCCCGCGTACAGCATTTTCCTTCCTCGTACCTGCGGGCGTGGCTTGACCGGGAGGCCGTCCCGCGCTGGGATGCAGAGGAACACCGATGGCGACTCCTTCCTCCTTGCCCGCCGTGATGGCCGCGCTCGCCGCGAACACGCTGGTGACGCTCCTCAAGTTCGTGGCCTTTTTCCTGTCCGGCTCGGGCGCGATGCTCTCCGAGGCCATCCACAGCGCTGCGGACACGGGCAACCAGCTCTTGCTCTTCATCGGGCTGAAGCGCGGCGCGCGGCAAGGCGACGAAGAATTCCCTTATGGATACGGCGGCGAGCGCTTCGTGTTCGGCTTGCTCTCGGCCGCCGGCATTTTTTTCATCGGCTGCGGCGTCACCGTGTACCACGGCATCGAGGGGCTGCGGGATCCCCACCCGACCTCGGTGAACGTGGTGACGTTCGTGGTCCTCGGGCTCTCGTTCCTGATCGAGGGGAGCGCGCTGCTCTTCGCCGTTCGGAGCATCGCCGCGCAGCGCGGGAGCATGCCGTTCTTCCAGTACGTGCGCGAGAAAGCGGATCCCGCGTCGGTGGCGATCCTGCTCGAGGACGGTGCCGCCGTGCTGGGTCTGTTCCTCGCCGCGGCCGGCATCGTCGCGTCGTACCACACGGGGAGCCCGGTCTGGGACGCGATCGCGTCCATCCTCGTCGGCCTGCTCCTCGGGTTCGTCGCGATTCACCTCGTCACGCAGAATCGCGGTTTGCTCATTGGGATGGCCGTCCCCGACGGCGTGGAGGAGACGTTCGTCCGCGTGCTGCGCGAGCGGCCCAGCGTCCGCGGGGTGCGCGACGTGAAGAGCCGGCGGATCACGCCCGAGCTCTACAAGCTCAAAGCCGAGGTCACGTTCGAACCGGCGTTCCTCGCGGCGCGGCTCGATCAGGCGTTGCCCCCGCAGCCCGGCGCCCTCTCGGGCGTGGAACGCGAAGCGACGCTCCGGACGGTGGCGGACGGCGCCCTCCGCGCCATCAGCGACGAAATCGACGCCATCGAGGTGGCCGTCCGCGCTGTGATCCCGGAGGCGGGGCACATCGATATCGAGGTCGACCATCACCTCGAAGAGCGACGCGCCGAAGGGACGCAGGATCACGCGCCTCGTCGGGCGCCGGCCGCCCAGATGTGGGATTGATCGGCTCTCTCGAAGGAGGTCGCCCATCGTCCCCGAGCTCCTCGTCATCCTCGCGCTCGTGCTGGTGAACGGCGTCCTCGCCGGCGCCGAGATCGCGGTCGTGGCCCTGCGGGGCTCCCGGCTCGATCAGCTCGTCGGCGAGAAGAGCAGGCGCGCGCGCGCCGTGAAAGAGCTGCGCGATGATCCCGAGCGGTTCCTCGCCACCGTGCAGATCGGCATTACCGTCATCGGCGCGCTCGCGGGCGCGTTCGGCGGCGCCACGTTCGCCGAAGATCTCGCGCCCTTGCTCCGGCGTGTCCCCTTTCTCGGAGAGCACGCCGACGCCATCGCGCTGGGCCTCGTGGTCGTGCTGATTTCGTACCTCTCGCTCGTCCTCGGCGAGCTCGTGCCCAAGTCGCTCGCGCTGCGCTACGCGGAGACGTATGCGCTTTTCATCGGCAGGCCGCTCCTCGGCCTCTCCTGGCTCGCGCGCCCGCTCGTCTGGTTCTTGACCGCGAGCTCGAACGTCGTGCTCCGCCTCGTCGGGGACAAAACCACCTTCACGGAGGCGCGGCTCTCGCCGGACGAGCTGCAGCAGCTCGTCGGGGAGGCGGCGAAGGCCGGCTCGCTCGATCCGAGCGCAGGCGAGATCGCCGCCCGCGCGCTCGATTTGCCCGAGCTGTCTGCGGTGCAGGTCATGGTCCCGCGCCCGCGCGTGGTGAGCCTGCCGCACGATGCGCCGCTCGACGAGGTGCGCCGCGTCGTCGCCGCGCATGGGTATACCCGAATGCCGGTGTACGAAGGGGATCTGGATCGCGTCATCGGGTATGTGAACGTGAAGGACATCTTCACGCGCGCCACGGGCGAAGCGCCGTTCACCGTGAAAGAGGTCTTGCGGCCCGCGTACTTCGTGGGGGAGACCATGCGTGCGGTCTCCTTGCTCGACGCAATGAAGAATCGCCGAACGCAGCTCGCCATCGTGGTCGACGAGCTCGGCGCGACGAGCGGCATCGTCACGCTCGAAGACCTCGTCGAGGAGCTCGTGGGCGACGTCTTCAGCGAACACGAAGCGCCCGGGCCGGAACTCGTGCGGCGCGAGCCGGACGGGACGTTCCTCGTCCTCGGCAGCGCGCCGGTGCACGACGTGAACCGCGAGCTCGGGCTCGATTTGCCCACCGGCGAGGGCTTTTCGACCCTCGCGGGGCTCGTCCTCGATCTCGCGCGAAGCATCCCCCCGGTCGGGGCGCGGCTCGAAACGCCGGACGGGACGAGCCTCGAGGTCGTCGAGGCCACGCCACGACACGTCAAAAAGGTGAGAATCAGGCCGCCCGTTCCCCGGTAGCAGGCGCGTTGACATTCGCTCCGCAGACGGAGACGCTCGTTCGTGAGGTCACATGCGAACCCACGGAGCTTGTCTGGCATTCCTTCTGACGTCCCTCGCCGCCACCACGGCCGCCTCCGCCGCAGAGCCGGCACCGCCGATGGCGGCGTATGCCCTCCCGTCCGTCGAGGGGTCACGCGAGGTCTGGTACGGCTGGCAAACCCTGACGATCGCCGGCGCCTCCCTCGGCGTGGGGACCGTTCCAGCGGTGTTTTTCGGCGTGCATCCTTATGTCTGGCCGCTTTCACTCAGCGGAATGGTGTTCAGCGGGCCCATCATGCACTGGAAACATGGGCGGGTCGGCAGGGGATTCGCGGTGCTCGGGATGAACGTCGGGGCCGCGGGGACCGCCCTCGGCCTCTCCCTGCCGGTCGCGTGCATCTTCGAGAAATGCGATGGGTTTTACCTCGAATACGGCATTGCCATGAGCTACCTGGGCGCGCTGATCGGCGTGGTCATCGACGCCGCAGCGCTCTCGACCTACGAGGCCCCCGCGCCGCGCACGGCCCAAAGGCCCCCGCGCCTCGTTGACTCGCTCGCGCCGGTGATCGACGTTCGGCAGGGGCATACGGTGCTCGGCGTGGCAGGCGCATTCTGAGCCGTCCATTGGTTCGACTCAGCGTGGTGACAGGCAAGCCAGGATCGCGTCCCTCGAGAGCTTCACGGCGTTCTCCGGCGCGCTCGTGGCCCCTGTCGCGAGGGCGTCGTCGAGCCCCGCGTAACAATCGCCGCCCACGCGTTCCGGGCCAAACCCTGCCACGTAGTTGATTCCCGCCGCGAGGATCTCCGCCTCCTGCGCCGGCAGCGCCACGGTCTCATACCCCGAGGTGTCGGCCCAGTATCCTTCCACCCAGGAGAGCTCGCCGGGGATCCATGCCCCTTCGACCCAGTGCCCCTCGGTCCAGACGTCCACCCATTGCCCCGGATCGCAGACCGTCTCGTAGATGTCGGTACAGTCCTCCTCGTAATACCCCGGATCACACTGGGTCTCCGAATACCCCGTGTCCACCCATTCGTCGGTCCACTCCACGCAGTTGCCCTCGTCGTCGTACGCGGAGCAGTAGCTCTCCCAGTATCCGTCGTCGATCCACACCTCGTAGCAGGACGCCTCGACCCAATACGTCTCGCACTCCGTCTCGACGTATTCGTCGTAGCAGGCGCCTTCCTCCCACAAGGACTCGGAGTATCCGTCGACCCAGAGCTGCTCGTAATACCCGTCCGAGCGCACCCACGCTCCTTCGACCCAGGCTCCGCGTTCGATCCAGACCTCCTGCGAAGCGTGCTCCGAGGCGGTGAGCACGAGGTAGAGGGATTCCCATACGATCTCCCCCGTCGGCTCCATTCTTACATCGTCGGGGAAGTTCATGGAACGAACGGTCTCGTTCCAGGCCGTGATAGCCTCGTGGTCGCTTCGAAGCACCCGGTCCGCCGCGTGCCCGAAGATGTCCACCCGGCTCTGCTCGGAGCCGTCGATCGGCGCCATGACATCCGCCGAGAGCAGCCCGATCGAGAGAAAGGCCTCCACCTTGTCCCACGTCGCTCCGACGGCCACGATCTCGGCGGGCCCCGGACCCTCGTCCACGCGACGCGCGAACTCGACGTCGAGCGTGCGCGCCTGATCGCCCCGCGTGCCCTGGGACATCGTGTCGTCCATCATCTGGTCGAACGCGGCGAAGAAACCGTCGCTGTACTGGACCGGCGGCGGCTCGCGATTCGTGACGCAGCCGCCGAGGAGGGGGACCATCAGCACCCAAAGGGATCGAAGTGAAGTCATGGTGGCTCCTCGCAGGATATCGCGAAGTGTCGTCCTGCGCAGCAACGAGGATCAATCCTCGTCGCTGCCCGTCCCGCGCGTGATCCCGAGCGCGCGGCGCAGCTCCCTCGCCGCCTGGCGAGAGACCTCGACCGCTTGGCCGTCCTTCATGCGCGCGAGGTAGCCGCCCGAGGGCGTGGGTTCGAGCAGGCTCACGTGTTCGAGGTTCAAGAGCGCGCGACGATGGACGCGGACGAAGGTGTCCGCGGGCAGGCGCTCCTCCAGCGCGGCCAGCGAGAGGACGGTGAGCACGCGCCGCCCGCCGGCCGCAATCGTGACGAGCGCGCCATCGAGCTCGGCGAAGGCGATCTCGGCAGGATCGAGGAGCAACACGCCCTCGCGAGTCTCGATCGCGAGCCGTCGCGCAGCGGGGCGAGGGGTGTCCGTTTTGGCAGCGTGGACGATGCGGCGGGCGCGCTCGATGGCGATCTGCAGGCGCCCGGCCTCCACGGGTTTGAGCAAGTAATCGACCGCGCCCACTTCGAATGCGCTGACGGCGTACTCGGCGTGCGCGGTGCAAAAAATCACGTACGGCCGCGGCTCGGGCAACAAGCGGAGCGCTTCGATCCCGGTGAGGCCGGGCATCTCGATGTCGAGCAGGAGCACGTCGATGCCGCCCTGCTGCACGGCTTTGCGCACGGCGTCGCCGCGATCGCACTCGCCCGCGACCACCACGCCCTCGATCGCGCCGAGCAGCCGAAAGAGGCGCGCCCGCGCGAGCTTTTCATCGTCGGCGACGAGCACCCGCAACGCCGTCACGAGGTCACCTCCGGCAGCTCCAGATCGACCCGCGTGTGGTCGCCTTCGCCGCGGATCGCGAGGCGCGCGCGCCCGTCGTAGGCGAGCGCGAGCCGGCGCTCGACCGTAGGCAATCCGTCGCTGCCCGACCTCGGGCCCGTGTAGGGGCCCGGATTCGAGAGCGTGATGCGGAGCGTGCCCTTCGTGCATTGGATCACGAGGCGCACCTCTCCCGCGTGCCCCGCGCCGGGGCCATGTTTCATCGCGTTTTCCGCGAGCGGCAAAAGCACGAGCGGCGGCACGGGCCAGGGCGAGGCGTCCGGATCGATCTCCGTGACGACCGTGAATCGCGACGGATCACGCAAGCTGAAGAGCTCGAAGAGCGTGCGCACGAGCGCGAGCTCCTGCTCGAGCGGCCACCATTCGGCGCGCACGCCAGCGAGGACCGCGCGCAGCATCGACGCGAGGCGCAGCACGGCCTGCTCGGCGACCGCGCCGTCGACGCGGCACCATTCGGCGATGGCGTTCAGCGTGTTGAAAAGGAAATGGGGATCGAGGTGCGCGCGGAGGGCGAGGAGCTGCGCGCGTTCTGCCTCGCGTGCGAGCTTCTCGGCGCGCGCTCGCTGGGCGACGAGGCGCGCCTCGAGATCGATGTCTCGACCGAGCCCCCAGCCGCCGACCCAGTAGAGCGCGAGCGAGCTGAGCAGGTTCCACGGCGCGGTGAGCAAGCTCGGCGGCAGGCGGAACCAGCGAGGGATCACGCCGCCGATGCCGAAGACCACGATCACGCCGAGCGCCGCATACACGAGGATACGAAGCAGCGTGGGACGATCGGCGGCGATCACGCGCCATGAGACCGGCGCGAGCAGCGTGAACGAGGCGCAGAGCGCGACGCCGACCGCGAGCGAGGCCGAGCCGCCCGAGCGCGCCTGCGCGATGAGGAGCGAGACGATCACCACGAGGATCGGGACGAGGCGGCGCGGCGCGGCGAGGGCGCGCAGGGTCGCGAGCGCGAGGGGCTCGGAAGGCTCTTCGGGTCCAGAGGCCACGTTCGCCGTCATTGGCGAAGGTGATAGCCGATCTCGCGACACGGCGGAACGTGCGACCGCTCGACACGGCGCCGCGACCGCTCGCGCCCCACGGTCGACCGTTCACGCACCTTTGCGCGACTCGCCCGGCTGCCGCGGCTATCGTCGTGTCCCCAGGAGACCCACGATGAAGGTGAGGATCGTCGTCGATTACGTGCCCCGCTACCGTCACGGTCATCAATGGCACTTCGTCCCGCCCGTGACGGGGATCCACCTCGCGGCGATCACGCCGTCCGAGCACGAGGTGGAGGTCATTCACGAGCAAGTGCGCCCCGTCCCCGTCGACACGACGCCGGACGTCGTCGCCCTCTCGTTTTTCTCGGGATTCGCCCGCCGCGCGTATCAGCTCGCCGATCGTTACCGTGCGCTCGGCGTGCGTGTGGTCGCCGGCGGTCCGCACGTCTCGTACTGGACCGAAGAGGCCCTGGAGCATGTCGACGTGGTGGTCACCGGCGAGGCCGAGTCGGTGTGGCCCGAGCTTTTGCGTGACCTCGATCGGGGAACACCGCGCCGCGTGTACCGCGGGGAGCCGGCGTCGCTCGCTGGATTGCCGACGCCCCGCTACGATCTGCTCGAAGACCGCTTCCTCGTCCCGCGCGTCCTCCAGGCCACGCGAGGTTGTCCCTTCACATGCAGCTTCTGCACCGTGCCCGATTTGAATCCGGGCTTCCGCGTGCGTCCGGTGGATGACGTCGTGCGCGACATCGCGACCACGCGGTTTCCTCGTTTCTGGCAGGACAAGGTCGCCTGGTTCTGGGACGACAACCTCCTCGTCCAGCGGCGCTGGGCCAAGGAGCTGCTCCGCGCGATGGTGGGCCTCGATCGGTGGTGGCTCACGCAGGCGTCGATCGACATCGTCAAGGATCGCGAGCTGCTCGACCTCATGGAGCGATCCGGATGCATCGGCATTTTCCTCGGCATCGAGAGCCTCGACGAGGCGGATCTCCGCAGCGTCGACAAACGCCAGAACCGGGTGCGCGAATACCGCGATGCGATCGAGCGCCTCCACGATCGAGGAATCTGCGTGATGGCGGGCTTCATCTCGGGCTTCGACGATCAAACGCCGGAGACGATCGTCGCGACCGCCGACCGCCTCAACGCCGTGGGCGTGGACGTGCCCTTCCTGAGCGTGCTCACCCCCTTCCGCGGCACGCCGCTCTACGACGAATACCTGCGCGACGGCCGGATCCTCACGGAGCGCGACTGGGGCCATTACACCGGCTACGGCGTGGCCTTCCGTCCCGCAAAAATGCGCCCCGACGAGCTGCTCACGGCGCATCGGCGGCTCTGGAACCGCGCCTTCTCGCCGGCGCTGGTGATGGATCGGCTCGCGCGTGGAGCCCGGCAATTGAGCCGCGGCGGAATGATGCTGTCGGCGGCGATGAACGGGTTTTACGGTCTGAAACAGCTCCTGGGCAACGAGCCGGCGTCGCCGCCGATCGATGGAGAAGGGCAGATCGTGCACCCCGATCCGAGGGAGGCGCCGTTGCGACTGTCGCAAATTGGCGTGCGTCGCGCCGAAAAGAAGAACGCCGCGGGGCGTGAAGAAGTGCCGGCCGCGGCGCACATCGCCAGCGCGGCAGGCCTCCGGTGAAGCGCCCGCCGCCCTCGCGACGACGAAGGATCGCGCTTCTGAGCTTCGTGCTCGGCCTCGTCTTGTCCTGGGCGGCGTATGCCTTCGACGGCGCTCCTCTTCACCCGCCGGTCGACGGCGTATCACCCGCGCGCATTCCACGCTCCTTTGGCGCGCCGCGCGACGGCCGGCGCTCGCGCCATCAGGGCATCGACATCCTCGCGCCGCGTGGCACGCCGGTGCGCAGCGCTGCGTGGGGGGTGGTGGTGGCGATCGAGAAGCAACGGCACGGCGGGAACGTCGTCTTCGTTGCGGGTCGTGGGGCGCTGCTTTTCTTTTATGCGCACCTCAATGGGTATGCCCCAGGGCTGCATGTCGGGCAGGTCGTCTCGAAAGGAACGCTCCTCGGCTACGTGGGGGACAGCGGCAACGCGAACGGTGTCCCTCACTTGCACTTCGAGGCGCGCCCCGCCGCGACGCTCTTTGCGCCCATCGATCCCCTGCTCTTGATGGGACCCCGGCGCGCGGAACCGGCTGCGCGTATCTTCGCCGCGCTCGCGACGATTGCAGAGCCGCGTTGAATGCGCGCTTTTCAGCCTGCTAAAGCTCCGAGGGGCGATACATCGGGCCGCCGCTCGAAGGCCGCGCGGTCGCCGTCGGGGGCGCGTTTGGATCACGCTTCGTCGTCGCGGTGGCCTTTCCCGTATTCGACGCGGAGGGCGCCGCCCGCGCGGACTCCATCGCGGGCGGCGTGGGCGCCGCGGAGGCGCTCGGCGGGGGCGCGGGCGCGAGAACCATGCTCGGCGTCGGCGTGATCGTCGGCGGATCGACCGAGGGCACCGGCTGTGACAACACCACGGGCGCGCCCTCGTTGGTCCTCGGAGCACGAAGCATCCAAAAGGCGCCGGCGGCGAGCGCGACCGCCGCGACGCTCGCCATCACGAGCGGCGCCGTCCGCATGTGTTTGCCGCGAGTCTCGTCCGGAGGCACGATCACGGCCGACGCGCTCTCCGAGGACTTCCTGTCGGGAGAGCTCATCCTGTCGGGGAAACTCGCGGCCGACGCTCGCCCGGAGACGGGATTCTCGATGCGCGTCGGGACCTGCGCGGCCTGGCCTTCCGCGTTGCTCTTCGCGCGCAAATCGACCAGCGGGGTGTGGACCCCGTGCGCCCGGACGAACGACGCCACGGCGCGCGGCGTGGCGATCTTCATTCCCATGCTGCGGGCGGCTTCGTCCAGGGCCTCGGCGAAATCGGCCGCCGTGGAATATCGATCGTCCGGGTTTTTCTCGAGCGCGCGCATGCACACGGCGTCGAGCGCCTCCGGGACGTCGGGGTTCACGGAGCGCGGGGAGGGTGTCTCGCTCGCCACGACCTTCGCGAGCATCTCGGCCTCGCTGTCGCCGCGGATGAGCCGCTGCAGCGCCATGAGCTCCCACAACAAGACGGCGGCCGCATAGACGTCCGTCCGCCGATCGACCGGCAATCGCCCCGCCTGCTCGGGCGACATGTACCCGATTTTGCCCTTGAGCTGCGAGCCGTGGGTCGTCGAGATACGCGCCTCGGCCCGCGCCACGCCGAAATCCGTGATCCTCGCGACGCCGTCCACGCCGATGAGGACATTCTGCGGCGATACGTCGCGATGCACGAGATGGAGGGGTTTGCCCTGCGCGTCCGTCAGATCGTGCGCGGCGTGCAGCCCGGCGAGCATGTCCAGAAACACGCGGAGCGCGATCTCGAGCGGCAGCGTGTTCCCTTGCTTGTGGAGGGAGCGCAGGAGCTGCTGCAAAGAAGCCCCCTCGATGTACTCCATCACGATGAAGACGCCCCGCTCGTCCTGCTGGACGTCGATCGTGCCGACCACGTTCGGGTGGCGGATCTGCGCGGCGAGGCGCGCCTCGTCGAGGAACATCGCGACGAACTCGGGCTCGTCGGCGAGGTGCGCGTGCATCGTCTTGACCGCCACGAGCCGCTCGAAGCCGCCCATGCCGCGGGCGCGCCCGAGGTACACGGTCGCCATTCCGCCCGATGCGATCAAGTGCAGGATCTCGTACCGCCCTCCGCGCAGATCCATCGTGCTCCCCTCAAGGCTCGTTTCCCCAAACGAGCACACCCTTCGAATAGAGCGTGACCTTCGTCCATTCCTCGAAGTCGACCTTCGTCGGATCGAACGAGTAATCGCTCGTCTGGTTCACGGGCGTGAAGTTCTGCGTGTGCAGGCGCGCCTGGATCTCCCCGGTGGTGTCGCCGGTGACGAGCACCCCGGCGTCGGGCAGGAACGATATCTCGACGTACATGTCGGCTTTCACGCCGGTCGCCGCGCCAAACGTCCCCGCCGTGTAAATGCAGTTGAACGGGGCGAAGTCACAATTGTAGACGAAGTTCGCCCCGCCGTCCCTCGTGAACCAGTAACGGATCGTGAGGTCGCTCAGCGGCACGTTGTCCTGGGTGTCGTTCACGATCTTGAAGTGCGGCTTGATCTGGATGTCGTCGGCCTTCGTGTTGGCCGCCTTGTATTGCAAACGAAGGCCGTCCGGAGGCGGGCCGCCGCCGCCCATGCCGCCGCCGCCCATGCCTCCCCCCATGCCGCCGCCGCCCATTCCGCCGAGGCCCGCTCCACCTGCGCCGGCATCACCTCCGGCGCCGCCGGATCCGGGACCCGTGGCCCCGGTCCCGCCGCTCGGGGCGAGCCGCGGATCGTACCCCTCCCAATCGAAGCTACACGCGCCGACGAAGACCGCGGCGACGGCGGCGACGGCGAGCAGGGGAGACGACGCGGGACCACGCCCAAGGATCGGACCCATTTCCCCCTCCTAAAAAGCTACCGTGCAGTGAAAGCCCGCGCGCCCCGGGGACATCGTGAAGCCCGCGCCCACGGCGGGGCCCGCGGGCGACCCGAAACGCGTGCGTGCAGGATCCGAGGGTGGAGCGCTGCGACCGGCCGACGGCCCGCCGAGCCAGACCATGAGCCCCCCGCCGAGGAGCCCGGCCGCGCCCAGGGCGAGGCTGACATTGGCGGCCGTCGTCAGCGCTGTGCCGCTGTCGACGACGTCGGCATATTTCAGATCGGTACAGCGCGCCCCGTGGCACTCGTCTTCGAGCGTCGCGAACCGGCTCCGGGCCATGAGCCCCGTCACGCCGAAGACGACGAGCCCCGCGACGCCGACGCCCGCGAGCGCGATCCCCGCCGTCCGCACGGCGCCGCCCCGCCGGACCTCGTCGCCGGCCGGCTTCGGGGCCTCCACGCGCACCGGGGCCGTCGGCTCGACCTTCTTGGGCGGCGGCTCCGGGAACACCACCGTCACCTGCGCGCTCTCGCCCGCCTTGACCGCTTGCTCTCGCCGCTCGACGCGCCCGTCCGTGTGGGTCGCCGTCACGACGAGGGTCCCGGGGTCCACCGCCATGGGAACGCCCAGTTTGTCCGGTGGTAAACGTGTTCCATTGACCGTCACGTCGACGCCCGCGGGATTCACGAGCTCGACGACGAGTTTTCCCACCTTCGACTCGAGGAGCGCGACGTGCTTCGCGGCTGCGTCGCGGGTCCGTACGTATTTCGGCTCGGTCTCCGCGCGCGTCGTGGCCTCGCGCAGCGTCGCGGACATTTCTTCGTAGGCCTCGGCCGTCCTCCCGAGCGCGACGAGGCAGGTGCCTATCATGATGCGCGCGTTCGGGCTGCTTGAAGCATTGTAGGCGTGGCGAAAGCCAATGAGCGCCTCGGCAAAGTTGCCTTGATCGAAGAGCTTTTGCGCTGAGGTGTAAAGATCCTGCGCGGATGGAGTGCTTTGGGTTTGGCCCCCCGTCGCGGCGTCTCCGTCCCCCTGGGCGATCGCGGGCGTCGCCGTGCAGAGGAGCAGGGCGACCACGAAACACGGGTACACGCGATTGCGGGTGCAGGTCATTGGCCTCTCCCTCGTGGAGGCTGCGGCGGTACGTGCACGAGAGGGCTCCAAGTGGCCCTTGACCGCTCGCTCGATGCGGACGGTGGTAGGTCCCCCCGGATGCTGCGATCACGCAGCGTCCCGCCTGTCTCCCCGCAAAACCCCATCGCCGAGGCCACGCTACATGAAAGGTTCGGCCGTCGCGACGGCATTGATGGTAAAACATCATTTTTTACCGTAGGCGAGCCTCACGCGCGGCGTCGTGGCCGGGAGGTACCCCGTATCGCTCTGCCTGGAAATGTACGGCCCGGGTACGTCGCCGAATGCTTCCTGGAGTCGCCGCCCGTCGATCTGCCCGAGCGCGTCGGCCGAGGGCCTCTCGTTCTCGCGGAGGAGCCCGTCGAGCCCCGCGAGCTCACCCCGCGGCTCTGTTCGGCTTCAGAGCCGCTTCGTCTCGTACGACTTCGTCCTCGGATTGCCGTTGAGGAGGTAGTCGGCGCTCACGGATCCGTTGGCCGCCGTGCCGATGAACGTGGCCTGCGTGAAATACTGCCCTGGCTGCCCCGCGATGCGGCAAATCGAGAGCTCCGTCTCGCCGTAGTACTGATCCCGCAGCACGGCCTTGATGGCCTCGATGCTCGGCTGCCGATCGAGGATGGCCTCGGCGCGGGCGAGCCGAAGGTACGTGCTGTGATTCTGGCTGTACTTCACGGTTTGCTGGAACATCCGCGCGTGGTTCGTTGAAACGAACCAGCCTTGCCGAGGCGAGAGCGTCAGGACCTTCGCCGTGCCCGGCCGGTCGCCGGGGTAGTATTCGAGAAAGATCGCTTGCGTGGGATCGGCGATCAGGACGATGTCGGGGGACTTGAAGCTCGGATCGGGGTTGCCCGGATCTCCCTGGGTCAAGTACCAATTCGAGAGGTATGCGATGGCGTCCGCGCTCGTGCCGTGGTCGGCGATGGACGCCTCGTAAGCCCGGAACAACGCGTCGACCGGGCTGCTCTCGCCCACGTGGCTGCTCGTGCGCGCGCATAACGAAGGCGGCGTGTCCGGGCTGCCGGGGTCTTGTTCCGTGTAGTAGTCGGCAGCCACGAAGCCGACGCCTCGCTGGTTCACCCCCGACCAGATCCCCGGGCGCCCCTCGCGCCGGAAGGCGAGGTAGCGCCCCGCGATCCCCTCGGCGATGTCGGGCTCGAGAAACTTCGTCTTTTGCGTCAAATCACACTGCTTGAACACATGCGTCGTGCCCTCGACGCGGACCCACCCAATGGTACACATGGCGTCACCTCGTCTTTCCAGTGTCGGGCGTCAGAGGATGTTCACGCCCGCGTTTGGCACGAACATGTAGCAGTAGAACGCGTATTCGACGATCAAGTCATTGGGGTTGTAGTCGGGCGCGGTCTTGTCGGGCTGGATGGGGCCCTGGTTGACCTGCCAGTTCGCCTTCGCGGGATCCCGGATCGGGTTGCCGGCGAAATCGAAGTTCGTGACCTGGTCGTTCCCGTCCTTCTGGGACCAGGAGCGGAACTCGACGTTGTCGTCGCAGCGCGCCCAGTGGTAATCACCGGGCCAGTTTGCGTCCCCCGGCGGCGAGATCATGAGCGCCACGAAATGGCCGTCGAGGGCGCCTTTGGTCCCCTTGCGGCTCGACGCGAAGGCGAAAAGCGAGGCCATGTCCTTGCCGACCTCGATGAGGCCGTCCTTCGTGGCATACGCCGCGACGGTGGCGCCGTCGAGCGTGTCCAGCGTGAGCAGGTTGCCGCTCGCCCGACCCGGCTGCGGGAAGGTGTTCGTCGCGATGTTACACCCGTAGGCATAACAGTTGTTGTTCGGCTGGAACTTGGACGACATGAAGGATCCGTCACAATCGCCCGCCGGGTTGTAGCTGTTCGAGATCCCGCGGACGGTCTTCGCGTATTGCGGGACGCCAATGACCCGCGTGGGGGGCGGATTCGTGATCGTGACGTTGACGGTCGTCGGGGCGATCTGGTGTTCGTCGGGCGCCGGCCCGCCGAGCGCGGCAAACGTGATGCGATGGCGCGTGTCCTCGGGCGCGGCGATGCCGCTGAACTTGAAACGTCGGGGCGTGGAGGACGATTTCATAGGTCTTCCTTTCTCGATGTCTGCGTTCGCCTGCTGATACAAGGTGATGGTGGCCGTGTTCGCGGAGTAGTCGTAGACCTGCAGGTACAAGCTCTCGTCGCTCGTCGATCCGCCGAGGATCAACAAGGACGACGCGCCGCGTGCGTCGCCGGTGTTCGTGGCCCACAACGCGCCGTTGTACCTGCCGTAAAAGACGAGGTTCCCGTCGTCCTGCATGACGAGGCGCCCCGGCATTTCGTCGGGCGGTGGACTCGAAAGCGCGGTCCACAGGACAGCGCCCGTGCTCGTCGTCAGGATCGGCCCACGCGCCGGGTCGTTGCTCAGCGTGGCGCTGCCGTCGAGCGCCGAGATCGATTGGCCCGCCAGGAGCGCGGCATTGGATCGGCTGTCGAGCCGGCTCACGCTCATCATCTCCCCGAGCAGATCGAGCTGCGTCAATTGTTTCACGTCGGCGAGGGACCATCCGTTGTGCTTGGCGGCGGCGAGGAGGACCATCACCTTCGCGAAGGCCGCCGTCGGCGTCATGTCCGCCGGGCTGAGCGCGCCCACGGCGGGCAACCACGCGCCGGCCGCGTAGGCGCTGTCGTTCACCACCCCGCGGATCACCTGCGTGCAATCCAGGATGACGACGCCCGCCTCGTTTGCCTGGTCGAGGGCCTTGTAAATGGCCCCGGCGCTCGGCGTGTCGGGGTTGCCCGACGGAAAATTCCCTTCGCCGTACGATTCGAGGATCAACGCCTTGATCCCCTGACCCACACAAGCGGTGATCAAGTTGGCCAGGATGGCCGTGGAATTGCTGGTGTTGTACCAACCCGGAAACGCATTGAACTGCATGACCGGGAACGCGTTGATGCACGCCTGGATGTCGGCGAGCTGCGCGATCGCCGCGGATCGCGCCGTCGTGTTGTCGAGGCTGACGGCGAAGCTGACGGGCGGAGGCTGTACGTTGTCGGCATGCAAGGTGAACGCGACGCCGTATTGCCCAAGGGCCGGGTAGTTCGGCGAGGAGAACGCGTCGAACTCGCTGGCGTTCGTCTTCAGCACCCGGCTCCCACGGAACAAGTTGCTGTCGAAATAGACGCACACTTCGGGGATGCCGGTCTGCGCGGACGCGACCGCGCCGCAGAAGTTCTGAAACGCGTCCGTGTTGTAGTTCAGCGAGAGCGCCTTCGTCGTCGGGTCCTGATAGAACATCGGGACCTGCGAGCCGGTGATCACGATCGGCTTGCTCAGCGCGGCGGTCGCCACGCCCCGCGCGTCGAAGCACGAGAGCAGGAAGGGCAGCGCCGTGCCGGTGAAGTCCATGCTGTCGGTGCCGTGCAGGACCACCCACCCGTCGTAGTCGGCGTAATGGTTCAAGATGTACGCGCCGAGCAGGCACCAATCCGTCGGCTGCAGGTTCGTGCTGTCCAGCGTCCCGGACTTGGACTCCGGGAACACGAGGTCCGTGATGTAATCGATGCTGAGCCCCGGGAACTTCTGGAGAAGGATCGGGTTCATGATCGTTTCGCACGCTGAAGCGAAGTCGCTCGCCGTCATGGGCCCCAGGGGGTTGCCGACACAGCTAATCGTACCCCCGGTATTGATCACCGCGATTCTCACGATGGTTCTCGCCTTTCTTCGTGCGCGTCGCACGGATGCCTGGAAAGCGCTGCTGCCGAGATGCCGCTGCGAACGCAGCGCGAGCCCGCTCGTATCCCCCCGTCGTGTCCCCCCGCGTAATCCCCCACCTCATCGTCGATCCCGATCGATGAGGGCCTTCAGCATCGCCCCGCCTCGCGCAAAATGTCAAGAGGTTGTTGCGATGGGCACAAGTCTTCGCAACCCTCCGGTGCCCGTCCCTCGGGGGACAGAGCGGGGGCGCTCAGGGGTCGAACTTTGAACGGTGCTTGAGATTAGAACCCGTCGCGATCGCTCGCCGCCAGCAAAATCGAGAGCCCGCGCTGCGGCGCGCCATTGATGTCCGGGGGCATCTGCCGCAAGACATCGAGCACCGCCGCCCACAATCCGCGCGCCCCGGCGGCGGACAGCAGCGGACCGTTGCGATAGGAGCGCATGCCCTTGCTGATCGCCATGAACGCGCGATGCGCCCCGGCGAGGTCGCCGGCCTCGGCCATCACCGAAACGACATCCTGGAGCGCGATGTCCGGATACCCCTCGCCGCGCGCCGCCTCGATCGCCTGGTCCAAGAGCGCGGCGCTGACCTCCACGAGCCCGCCGCGCGACGCGATCCCTGCCATGCGCTGGACCGACTTGCGGTCCTCGGGCATGACCTCGCGGGCGCGCGTGAACCAGTCGTTCCATTCCGGATGCGTCGGGTCGAGCGCGTCGAGCACGCCCACACGCACCTCGTGTTTCTCGGGCTCCGTGGGCCCGACCTTTTCGAGCTTCGTCGCCACGTCGAGCCGCCCGAGCGTCGCCGCGGCGGCGGCGAGGTGCCGCAAAAAATCGCGGTTCCATTGCTTGCGCAGCTTCGGCGCCGCCTTGACGATCGTCGGGAGGTGCTTTTCGGCCCGCTCCGGCGCCACGCGCGCGAGCCCCAGCAAGAACTCCGCGCAGCTCGCGTATTTCGGCACGAGCTCCTTGGCGATCGCCGCTTCGGCGCGCGCCACCTCGCCGGCGGCCACCATTTCCGTGACGAGCCGGAGGCGCGCCCGGGTGGTCGAGAGCCCGTCGAATTCGCCGATCCACGCGTTCGCCTCGTCCCACGCCTTCTGCGCGAGGAGCCGCGTGAGCCCGCGGTCGAGCAGCTCGAATTCGTTGTGCGCGTCGCGCGCCTTCATCCGCGAAACGAGGTGCGATAACTCCTCCGTCGACGCGCGCGGGCAGATGGCCGAGAAGGCGGGCCTCGTCTCGGTCCACGACGGTTTTTCTTCGCCGTCGGCGAGCATGTCGATGGCCTCGCGGATCCGTCCGACCGCGCAGAGCGCTTCGGCGACCACGCGGCGATTCTCGCCCGGGTTGTCCTCGGGATCGACGTTGGCGATCGCCAACGAAAGGAGCTTCTCGCCGCGGGCCGTCTCACCGAGCAGCACCCAGCCCGCGCCCATCATCGCCTGCGCCGGCAATGGGTTCCGCTGCTTGGCTTCCTTTTTCGTCAAGAGCTTCTCGGCCTCGCCGAGCCAGCGGCGCAGCGCGGCCGTCTGCGTGTCGGTCAGCGGTGGGCCCTTGCGCCACGCGAGCGCGGCCACCACGGCCTCGGCGCGGGCCAGGGCCGCAAACCACGGGTTCTTCCAGGCCGACCAGCCGCCGGTGCCGTCGAGCGCCGCCGCGGCGCGATCGAACAGGCCGAGCGCCATCGTCCGCTCGGCCAAGGTTCGCCGGTAATCGGCTTCGAAGTGGGGGTTCTCGAACTTCTTGACGGCCTCCTCGACGAGCGCCGCGATGTCGTCGATCGAGCCCCCTTCCATCGGCCATTTCGACTTCGGCGTCCGCGCGGGCGCCGTGCCCTTCTTGCCGAACTTGCGCTTGAACGAAGCCGGCGCCGCAGGATCGGCCGCCGCTGCCGCCGCGTCCGGCCACACCTTCGCCTCGCCCCAGCGCCACGGCCACGCCCATTTGTGATCGATGACCCACGCGATCTTGGCGTCGACCTCGGCCACGCTGGCGCTCGCGTCGGGGGGCCCGATCACCACACCTTCGGGCAACGCTGCGGCCACCCGCTCGTGGTCGAGCGGGAACGCCGGGTTCCAATCCCAGGTCGATCCGAAATCGTCGCCGCCCACCAAAAGCGGGCTCTCGCCGCTCGCCTCGACCGCCGGGCGGAACCGACCGATCTCCGCCCCGTCGTGATCACGCAAGAAGGCCAGCCCCTTCGACGTGAGGCTGACGAGCACGCCGTCCCCGTAGGACACGCCGCCGCTCGGCTCGGCGATATCGAGCACGCGCGCCGGCGTCTCGCCGAGCTCCCACACTTGCAGCCGCCCGCCCGCCGAGATTGCCGCCGCGTGGCCGTCGGGGCGCCACGAGAAGCCGTACGTCTCGTCGTCGCTCCGCGGCGCCGGCACGTCGGGGCTATACCGATACGTGCCGCGATCGTAAACGAAGATCCCCGGATCGGCGCCCCACTTGTTCTCCGGTTGCACGATCGCGGCGAGCCGCGCGCCGTCGCGCGTGTACATCAACGACCCGGCGCCGACGTGCATCGGCAGCTTCCCATTGGGCAATCCTGTCCGCGCGTCGTAATAGACGATGCCGGCCGGGTGCATCGCGAATTCGCTGCCGTCGGGCGAGAACGAGACGGGCGGATGCGCCTTTTGCTTCCACGAGATCTTCCCGGTCTTCGCGTCGAGGGCGAAGACCTGCGACTGCCCGCTGGAGCCGATGATGCGATCGGGGTGTGACCAATCGATGCCGCTCATCGGCTGAAGGCGTGGCTCGGCGTTCGGGTCGTTCGGGTCGTTGCGGCCGATCGATTCGCACCAGCGCGGCTGCGGCCGCCGGCCGACGAGCGGCACGATCGCCCCGAGCGCCATGTTCGGGCCCCAGCAGGCGATGTAGACGTCGCGGTTGTTCGACGACCACGCCCACGACGGCGGCCGGTTCCATCCGTCGGTCACGTAGGCGCACGAATCGGGCTCGCCGGACTTGCCGAACGGGTCGAAGCTGCCGACCCCATTCGTATCGAACGCGAGGCCGACGCGCTTGCCGTCGGGGCGCCATTGAATACATCCGCCATAATCGGGCCAGCCGACCCCGCCGCGCACGCGCAGCATGTTCACGCAGCGCCCGGCGCGCACGTCCCAGATCTGCAAGACGCCGCCGCGATCGTAATCGTCGCCGACCCACGAGCCAGTGGCGAGGAAACGCCCGTCGGGCGAGAGGTCGCATTCGCTGACCTCGACGTCGTGCCCGTGTGCATGCCCCAGCGTCGCCTGCGGCCGGAGGCGCGCCGTCGCGGCCCGGTGGGCTGCCGTGATCCCGTGCGTGGCCTCGTGGGCGTACAAGACCTCGCGCAGCGCCGGCAGATCGCGGTCCGCCTCGAAGTCGTCCCACGGCAGCGCCTCGATCGCGGCGGCGAGCGCCGGCCCGGGTGCCTTCGGATCGAGCGCCGAAAACCCCGACACCGCAGCGCGCGCCTTTGCCGGTTTTTTGCTCTTCCCGGCGAGCAGCGCCATCAGCTCGTCCTCGCCGAGGACGGTGACGCCGAGGCGGCCGGCGGCGTTGATTTTGCTGCCAGCCTTCTCGCCCGCGAAGAGGATGTGCGTGGATTTGCCGACGCTGCCGCCGATCTTGGCGCCGAGCGCCGCGAGCTTTTTCTCCGCCTCGGCGCGCTTCAACTTCGAGAAGGTGCCGGTGAGGACGACCGTCTTGTCGCGTACGTCGAGGGACATGGGTTATGGATGTACACGTTTTCGCGCGTACCATCCATTTCCGAATGCGGAAGCCGCGGCCGCCGTCCTGCCGCCTACGCGTCGCGTTAACCTGCCTGCGGCGTGGCCGTGTTCTCTTTCGTATCGCCGCTTTGCCGCTTGACCCGCCTGGAGCCGAGGGCGGGCGCGTGTTCTTCCCAATCCTCCTCGTGGAAATAGTGGGCGACGACCTGAAGGCGTGCGTGGGCGCGTACGAGCAAGGTCGCGAACCGGTTGCGGATCTCCACGGCCTCGGTCGGACCCGTCGAGGGTTTGGGCGGGGCGTCCGCCGGCCGAAGGTTCGCGACGAGCCAGGAGCCGACCTCGGCGGTCTCGTTGATTTGCGCGTCGGTGATGGGCTGTTTGCCGCTGATGGCCGCGGCGTGTTTGCGAAAGAGGGAGGCGAGGGAGACGCAATCCTCTGCGCGATCGCGCAGGCCGCGTCCGGCGGCGATGGCGTCGACCTCGGCCTGGGGGACGATCCCATTCTCGGCGAGCCCCTTGGCGACGGACAGGAGTTTCCCACGCAGGTCCCGCGCAAGGGAAAGCTTCGCCTGGACGAGCGATTCGCTCGGCGCCTCTTGTTCGGCTGCGAGGGCGGCATACTTCGTGGCGTGGGCGAGCTCTCGGAGGGCGAGCAGGGAGGCGAGGTCGATATGGGGCAAGTGGGCGGGGATCACGGCCTGGTGATCGTAAATGACCTTCATGCCGGTCGTAATGTTCACGAGGGCGAGATCCGGGTCGAGGCGATAGGGGAGGACCTCGGAGGCGGGGAGGGCCTTCGCCGCAAGCAGGTGCTTTTCGTAGGCTTTTTGGAGATCAGGGTCGGCCATGAAGGGGGCTCCGGTGAAATTCGAGTGATAAAGTGTGGGGGACTGTACAGGGATCTTTGCCGGAGGCACAAGGGGTTCGGGGAAGGGAAGGCACGTTCAGAACAGGATTTGAGGAGAGGGACGGTGGAGTGTAAGGAGGATGAAAGATGGTTTACAAGATGGGACGCAGGAGGGAGGCAGAGATGAAAGATGATTTACAAACGAGGAGGGGCGAGGGAAGGGGAGGTGAGACGGGGTTCTGATGGGGAGCGGATGGCGGGGAGGGACAGCAGAGATGGTTTACGAAAGGCGAGGGGGGAGGGAAGGGGCGGTCATGCAACCTCCTGGGCTCCCTCGTGCCTGGCGGGAGCGCGAAGGCGTCGTGGGCTTGAAGGGTAGTGCCGTGGCACACGCCGAGAGCCCCGATGGCTGCGACATCCAGCAGAACCACCCTGACCATGCGTCACGCGTCGAGCGCGCTGCAAGCGGCGAGCGCTTCCGTTCGCGGGGAGCGCGAACGGAAGGACCTCGTCAGCACCACGCACGTACGTGCGTCGTGGTTTGTCGTGCCGACGAAGCACGAACGCGCGGACGAGATCCCGCAGTGGTCCTCTCGCCAACAGGGTTTGTCCTCGTGAAGGGGCCATGGTAGATGCACCTCCGCCATGCCCAGAAGGACCATCCCCGAACCGCACGCCGCGAAGGTCGGCGAGCGTCTCCGTGCTCTACGCCTCGAACGCGGCCTGTCCCTCGGCGATGTCGCCGACGCGGCCAAGTTTTCGAAGGGCCACCTGTCGAGCATCGAGCACGGCCTCGCGGCGATCACGGTGCCGACGATCTTCCGCATCGCGCACGCGCTCGGGCTTTCGCCGCTCTACCTGCTGACGTTCCCGGAGGACGATGAGTGGGCACGCGCTGCAGAGCTGTTCCGCAAGATGCCCGCGCGCGAGGTGGCGAAGGTGCGCCGCGAGCTTGCCAAGCGACGATGACGGCTCTGCCACGTCGAGCCATCGCTTTGCGTCGCGCACCCAGAGGGGCGAGAGCACGACGACGAGCCCTGCGAGTGGAGCGCCCAGACAGCCGAGAGCCGCGCGCAGTTCCAAGGCGAAACGCCCGAATGCGGACGGGCGCGTCCTTCGCCGGGCGTGGCGCTGCTCGAAGAGTCGGCGCATCCGCGCTGGCATTTGCAGATCGATTGAGGGAGGTGGGTCGTAAGGGGGCCGGGCGGGACGGGCCCGCAGGGCTCCGGGCCTATTCGTCGACGACGTAGATGGGACGCCAACTGAAGTCGGTGACGCCTGCATCGAGGAAGATCCGGCGGACCTTGGGGGTGACGAGGAACCAGGGGGACGCGAAGAGGGCGTCGCTCACGTCACCTTCGTAGTGCGTGTCGCCGAACCACTCCCAGGTCACGTTCACGTCGTGGATATCCGCGAGATCGGACGCGCGGTAGACGACGCGGACGGGGATCTCCCAGGGCGTTTCAAAGCCGGTCCGCCTGCAAGAGCATGGATTGTAAGGTTTGATCGCGGTCGAGCGTGGCGACATCGGCGGCATCGTGTGCGCTGCGCAGAGCTGCCGCCATGGAAGCTGCATGTGGCCCCTCTTCGCGAATGCCACGAACACGCCCCGGAACGAGATTCCGGTCGCGCCGCTCTCCGCGAGCACCTTTGCCAGCTTCTCATCGACGAGCATGTCGTCGTACGGGGTCGCGGCGGCGCGCCGGCCTTCGAGGTTGTGGAGGTCTTGGCCGTCGATGATCATCGCGGACGTCTGCCGGGCGCCGGCGCCGCAGCGCTTGCAGGCTTCGGACATGTCGTAGGTCGTGCCCATCCGCGGCCCACCGAAGACCGTGTCGTCGAAGTTGAACCACATAGTGAGCAGCGGCGCCGCTTCGATCTCCTCTTCGGCGAAGCGGTCGGAGCGAATATCCCGCCATTTGGCGCCGCGCTCCTGGAGGAGCGCCAGAAGTTTGGAGAGTCGCTCGTCCGTTACGTCGAGGGTGACCCACACGTCCACCCGCTCCCCGACCGGGGCATCGGCGATCTTTGCGACGTCCGGCCCGCAGCCGATGGATTCGAGGACAGCCCGTGGATCGCCCAGCAGAGCCAACCCATCAAACCAGATCTTCGCTACAGTTATCATCGCTCATGCTCCCTGCCGTAACGACACCCTACTTGCTGCCGAAGTACGGCTTGATCGCTGCCAACCAGCGCGGATGATCCGCATATACTTCCTCATAGATCGTCCACAGCTTGCCTGGAGTCAGCTTCACCCGCGCGTCAGCCAGAGCCTTTCTTGCATCACGGAGTCGACCCGAGAACCGCTTGTGCTCCGCGTTCTCCAAGATCACCGACGGTAACTTGTCAAGCTCCTTCGTGATCCCAAACTTCCGCGCCATCGCCTCCTCCAGGATGTGATGCGCTTCGTAGATCCCGTTCAGCCCGTCCGTGAACTGGCTCATGGTTTCGTACGGCCCGATGACCTGCATGTCCGCCAGCGAGCCGGCGAGCTTCTTCTTTCCGTACTTCTTCCGCAGGTACTCGATCGCTTCTTTGCTGAGTTCCTCCGTCTTTTGGATCAGGACCGGCAGGTTCTTTTTCCCCGCCGCCTTCATCTGCGCCTCGAATGCCGTGACCTGCGCCTTTGCAAGGGCCGAGAGCTGCAAGAAGGCGACGGCTGCTTGGAGCGCTGGGTGGTTGAACCCATCCGGGTCCTCCCCGCCCACGATGCCGTGCTTCTTGCCGTCCTTGCGGTGGAGGTCGTGGCTCGGGTCCTCCGCGAGCCCCGCCACGAGGGCGAGCTGCTGGGCGAGTTTGTCGAAGTCCGTCTCCTCCTCCTCCTTCTCGTCGCCGTTGCCCTTTCCTTCGCCCTTGCATCCCTCCTTCGTCTGCGCGCACGGGACCGCGCTCACGAGCGCTCGCCCATCCCGGCGCTGAAGCTCCGGCAGCGCCCCTCCCCGATCGACCAACGTGCACGATTCGTCGACGCATTTCGGCGGATGTACCTCGTCACGCGAGGGCAAGACGCCCTCCTTGCTGAGGACCCCCTCCTTCGGCAAAACCATATCCTTCGAGCGCGAGCCTCCGGAAGCCGCCTCCTTCCGCGGCGGGTCCTCGCGACGAATACGATGCTTCTCCACCCGCTCCTCGACGCTGTCCGGGTCGCTCCCGCCATTGCCACCGCTCCCGTTTTCGCTCCCGCCGCCCTCGCCCTTGCCGCTCCCACCTTTGCCGCCGCCGCCCTCGTTGCCGTCCGCCTTCTCCTTCGGTGGCGGATCCTCCTTCTTTGCGGGCGCGGGCGGAGGCACGGGCTTCGGCTTGGGCGGAGGCGGCGGCTCGCAAGCCCCCGCCTTGTCGTGGAACTGGAGGGGAATCAATCCACGATTCTTCAGATCGGCGCGTGGATCGAAGACGAAGAGAGGCAAGACGTCGTGGCAGGCGACGAGCTGTCGGGCCGCGGGGCCAAACACAGGGTTGCCCGAGAAATCGTAGGTCCATTCGTTGTGCGTCGGCCCGTGCGGGTGCATGCACATGCCGATGTAATGGATCGGCGTCTTGCGCTTGCACGCCTGTCCCAGCGCAGGCGGCGCCGACAAGACGAGCCCGAAGGCGAGGAGCAGGACCAGGCAGACCCGGGACGGACGCCACGACGACGACCACGCGCCACGCAGAAAGAATGCCTCGCGCAACAACGAAAGGAGGATATTCATTGCCCTGACCCCTACGTACGGATCCCCGGAGAGTTGGAGAGCCTGGGTAAGCGGCAGGTTGTCCGACCAACATCCTGCCGGTCAAGGATAGAAGTACGAAGCAAGCCGCACTTCGGAGCATGTTCATGCTGAGCCCCTCGAACGCCTCCGTGTCGATTTCCGGTTACCGATCTCGGGCTGCGGGCAAGAAGCGCGTGTGGGGAAGAAGCTGAACCAACCTGATCCTCTCACCGACCTCCTCGCTCTCCGCCCGGACCTCGTCCAGCGATTCGCGCGCCTCCGCTGCGGGCACGCCGACGCCGATGATCTCGCGCAGAATACGCTGATCCGCGGCGTCCGCAGCCTGCACACATACCGCTCCGACGGGGAGCTGCGGCGCTGGACGATGGGCATCGCGAACAACGTGTACCGGCGCCATCGGCGGACGCTGCGTCGTCGCAGCCAGGTGATCGTGACGGAGCCGGAGGACACGGTGGAAGCCGTTGCGCCCGGCCTCGCCCCCGACGTGAGCGCGCAACTCCGCGAGGCGCGAGAGCGCCTCTACGCGGCAGTTGACACGATGCCCGACGTCCTGTTCGAGGTGTTCTTCCTCGTCTACCTCGAAGAGCACACGCTCGACGAAGCGCGCAAGGTGCTCGGAATCTCGAAGGATGCCGTGAAGATGCGCGCGTTCCGCGTACGCAAATACCTCCAAAGGGAGATGCACGAGTTCCGCGACGCGTACCACAGCGTCGTGCCCCCGATCCCGCCGAGTGGGCCGGTTACCTCCCTCGTGCAGCGGTTCGCGCCCATGCTGGGTCACGTGGCGAGCGTGCTCATGGCGGCCTTGCTCATGCTCCCATCTCCGCGCGATGAAGCGCCCCGGGCCGCGTACGTCGGCGTCGCGCGTGAGGTCTCCGCGTGCGCCACGAAGCTCTCGATCACGACCGAGGCCGCCCTCGACGAACCCACGATCCAGCCTCCGGGCGCCCCGCCGCCGAGCGAACCGACGCCCGCGCCCGCGCCGCGGTCAAACCCACCGCAAGAGCAGCGCGTCGAGGTGGACGTGGACATCGAGGAGGGCTTTCTCGTCGACGCGCGGTAGCCGCTTTTCGCCCGCCGTTGGATGACATATCCGTAGGGCGTGCGCGCCCGTCTCGCTTCAATCCTGCTCGTCGTCGTGTCCACATCGCCCGCGTGGGCCGAGGATTTGCACCCGGTTGCCCCGGAGGCGATCGACGAAGCCGCGCGGGAGAGCGAGTTCGCCGCGCTCGTCGCCAAGGGAGATCGCGAGCGCGCCAGCGGGCGTTTTTCCGAGGCCGCGATGTCCTACGCGGCAGCGATGAAGATGCGGCGCGATCCGGTCGTCGAGGGGCGGCTGGGCGTGCTGATGGTCCGCGATCGGCCGGCGCAGGCCGCGGAGCTGCTGCACGACGCGTTGAAGCGCGCGAACACGACGAGCGCGGAGCGGCAGACGTTTTTCAACGCATATGAGGCCGTGCGCGCCCGAGGCGCGTGGGTCGATGTCGTGATCTCCCATGCGGGCGCGCGGATCACGCTGGACGGGGACCCGAGGAACAAGGCGGGGTTGTCCGCATTCTCGATGTTCGTCCTCGCGGGCGAGCACGAGCTGCGCGCGGGCATGGATGGGTATAGCGACGATGCGCGGATGTTCCGCGTCGTCCCGCGGAAGGACCTCCGGATCGAGCTGACATTGAAGCCGCGTCCGCTGTTCGAGGACGAGCGGGAGTTGCAGCTCCTCACGCGAGAGAAGAGTGCGCCGCCGGTAGAGACGATGAGCGATCTCGGGCATGCCGCGTCCGATGCACCGACGTTCACGAAGCAGGAGGATCCGTTCGGGTACGAGGATCCGAAGCTGATGGAGAGGCCTGCGCCTACGCGCTGGTCGATCGGCGCGGGGCCGGTCGTCGTGTTCGGGGTCGCGTCGTGGATGCCGGCGGTGGGCGTCGTGGCGGGAGGGAGCTTTCGGCCGAATGAGTACGTGTCGCTCGGGCTGGAGGGGCGCGCGGCGTGGTTGACGGCGGGGATCGGTGGACTGCCAATCAGCGCGATGACGGCCGGCGGCATCGCGAGCGCGTGCGGACACTACCGCTGGGCCTTCGGGTGCGTGATCGGGCATGTGGGCGTGATCAAGATCGACTGGTCCAGCGAGGTGTTCCTCGCTCGCTCCGATAGTGTCGTCATGCCTGGCGGCGGCGGACGGTTCGGGGCCAAGTTTGTCCCCGCGCGCTCCTTTGCTGTACAGGGCGCGGTGGATGTGCTTGGTTTGTCCCGTGGCATAAAGGTGGGCGTGGGCGACCGCGTGCTCTCGGAGACGCCACCCTTGATGGTGAGTGTGCAACTCATGGGAACGTGGGAGTTCTGAACATGCAGAAGACGCTGTGGTTCCTTCACGGATCGATCGCTGCTCTTGCGACTGCATGCACTGCGCCGCCGGCCTTCGTCTACAACCAGTGCGATCCGAACGCGCCCTTCCCTGACGAGTTCTGCCTCACGCAGCTCGACGCCGGCACCGATGCGAGTGACGCATCCGCCGCGAGTGACGACCCCCCCGAGTCGGAGCAGGAAGCCGCCACGTGCACCGGCCGCTGCGTCCCCGAGCCGAGCAGCGCGTCAGCCGGGGACTGGCCACGCACGCCGATGCTTCTCTGGTACGGGCCGCGGGAGCTCGCGCCTGCGAACTGCGACGAAGCGCGCAAGCTGAGCGGCTACGGCGACGAGGTGGAGCTGTTCGAGAAGTACAGACGCTACGCGTACCTCGACGCGCCCCCCGCGGCGTGCGAGTGCTCGTGCCCGGCCTCGGAAGGCTCGTGCACCAAGCTCCCCGAGACGATCGAGGTCCGCGCTGGCACCTGCGCGGAGAACGGAGCCCCCGCGCTCCCTTTCGGGGGACCCGCCGGCTGGGACGGCTCGTGCACGAGCACGAACGCCCTGCCGGCGGGGGCTGATTGCGGCGGCGAGTTTTGCGCGCAGTCCGTCTATGCCTCTCCGCTCCCCGGCCCGACGAGCGAGGCGTGCCCGGCGATCACGAAGCCGGCCGCATTCACCAAGGCCACGGATTGGCTATGGGTGGGCCTCGCCTGCGAGGCGAAGGAGCGCGAGGGCACGTGCAAGACGTCCACGCACCGCTGCATGTACGACCTGCCGTATCCGTTTCTCCAGTGCGTCGCGCTCCGGGGGATACACGCTACGTGCCCCGGCAACTACGACCGATATGACCCCATCTACCTCTACGGGGAGTTGCCGGTCGACACGCGCGGTTGTACGGCGTGCGCGTGCGGCGGGAACCCGGTCGGGAGCGGGTGTGCCGCGAAGATGCGCCACTATAGCGATGGGATGTGCTCGTTGGAGGCGGACACGGTCGGATTGTCGTCGTTCATCGATCAGTGCGTCCACGTGTCGCCACCCGGGCAAGCCCTCGGGAGCAAAGCCATCACGGACCTCGCCTACATCCCCGGCCTCTGCCTCGCGACGGGCGGGGAGCCCACGGGCGCGGCCTCGGAAGACCCTGCCGACGCCGTGACGTTCTGCTGCCTCGCGCCGTTCGAATTCGCCGAGTAAAAAATCCGGTGACCGTTTGCCGTGTCCGGGCAAGAGCGTAGGTGAGGGGGCGATGTGACACGTCGCTCTCGGCGGCCTCGCGAGGTTGACCCCTACGGCGAGCCCGCGGCGCACGGCGCAGAGCGTCGCCCCCTCCTGCCCGAGCCGAACGCGGTCCTCCTGGCCTCGTAAAACGAAAAGGCGCCGTGTTCGGCTTCGGGCGGGTTCCACGACCGGCAGGAGAGGGCGATGGGGGCGCGTGCATTCTGGGCAGCACCTCTCGCCTCCATCGTCCTCTCCTGCCGGTCGTTCGTCACCGATCCGAGCCGGTTGCGCCGCGCGGCGTTTCCCCTACGCGCACGCCCCACGCGACGCAGCCGCCTCGGGTCGGTGACTTCTTGGAGGGAACCGATGAGCGTCGCACCGCATATCGATGACGATGACGCCGAAACGGCTGTCATGAGCCGCCCGGCGTTCCTGCCCCCGGTGAGCGGAACGTGTGTCTCCGTCGCGCATTCCGAGCCGCCGCACGACACAATCGCGGATACTCCGTCCGCGTGGAGCCGCGCCTGTGCTTTCGCGGGTGCCGTGCTACGCGACTGGCGCGAGCGCGTTCGTAGAGCGCGTCTTTCGGATCGCCTCCCACAGCTTCCGCCGCCGCGATCCGTGAGGGCAACGTGGGTCTCCGCGGGCGCCATCCGTCACGACGAGCGCGGCGAGGTGCTCTTGCTTGAAATCATGCGCGCGCCCCCGACCTACCAGCGCGCCGCCGTCTACGTGGCAAACTACGCATCGGCCCTCCGCAAGCTCGGCAGCGATGCGTATGCCGAGGGGCTTGCCCACTTCGCGCTCTCGCGTATGCGGCCGGATGCCGATGGATTCGTCTCGTTTGCGCGATTGCGTGACATTCTGTGCGACATGTCGGTTTCCCGTACACTCGTGCCGGCATTGCTTCGCCTGGAGAAGGCGGGCATCGTCATCATTGAGAAAACCCAGGAAGCGCCGCCACTGCCCGATCGCGTTCAGCTCCGAATCCCCCTTTGAGCAGTACGGCAAACGATCACGGCTTCGCCTCTTTGACGATCTTCCGTGCGGCCTCGAACCTTCGCTTGACCTTCGCAGGGTCACCGGTGGCGGCTGATGGCGTCGATGTACCTTCCATCCCTGGTCATCTTTTTCCGCGCGGCACGTGAGGGCGCATGGTCTGGACTCGGGAGCAGGCCCGTCCGCACCCCCCCTGACGCATCGCTTCCTCCGGCCTTCGTTTTCCCGTACCCTCGACCTCGGAGATCACGACAGGATGGGTCAGGCGGATCGGGAGGAGCAACGAGGGGCGCTCGAGCTCGTGGTGTACGCCGCGGGAGACGAGGCCGCGGCCACCGTCCTGCCGGCTGCGGGCAGCGTCACCATCGGGCGCGGCGAAGGCAACGACGTGCGCATCGACGACGCGTCCGTCTCGCGCCGGCACGCCGTGCTCCACGTCGGGCCCGTGCTTCGCATCGAGGACAAGGGCAGCGCGAACGGCACGTTCGTGCGCACGAGCGAGGACAAAGGCAGCGCCGTCGAGACACGCCGGGTGCATCGCGCGCCGGGCGAGACGTTTGATGTCGAGCTCGGGGATTGTATCGTGCTCGGCTCGGTCATCGCCGTCGTCCGGCGCGCGCGGCACGAGGAAGGGCCGAAGGCGGTCGACGAGGGGCGCAAGGGCGCCGCGGGGCGCGTGATCGTGGAGGACCCCGGGATGCGCGCGCTGCACGAGGAAGCGCGCAGGGCCGCGGGATCCCCGTTCAACGTGCTCTTGCTCGGCGAGACCGGCGTGGGGAAGGAGATCCTCGCGCGGGCCATCCACGAGGCCTCGCCGCGGCGGGCGAAGCCGTTCGTGGCCGTGCACTGCGCCGCGCTCAGCGAGACGCTGCTCGAGAGCGAGCTGTTCGGGCACAAGAAGGGCTCGTTCACCGGCGCGACCGAGGACAAGAAGGGGCTCTTCGAGGCCGCCGACGGGGGGACCGTGCTGCTCGACGAGATCGGCGAGCTCTCGCCGTCGGTGCAGGTCAAGCTCCTGCGCGTGCTCGAAGATCGCGCAGTGCTGCGGATCGGCGCGGTCGCGCCCAAGCCTGTGGACGTGCGGTTCATCGCGGCCACGAACCGGGATCTGGAGGCCGAGGCGCTGCGGGGAGCGTTCCGGCAGGATCTCTTCTACCGGCTGAACGGGATCACGTTCGTCGTGCCGCCGCTGCGCGAGCGGAAGGCGGAGCTCGGGAAGCTCGCGTCGTTTTTCCTCGAAGACGCGTGGAAGAAGCTCGAGCGCAAGGGCACGCCGACCCTCGCGAAGGAGGCGCGGGAGCTGCTCGAACGGCACGCGTTCCCGGGCAACGTGCGCGAGCTGAAGAACGCGATGGAGCGGGCCGCGGTGCTCTGCGCCGGCGATACCGTGCTGCCCGAGCACCTGCCGCCGCGGATGCGGATCGCGCAGCCGTCGGGGCCGCCGCCCGCGCAGGGCCGGGAAGGGCGCTCGGCGACGCAGCCGATCTCGGAGGACGACGTGCGCGAGGCGCAGAAGCAGCTCGACGAGCGGCAGCGGATCCTCGACGCGCTGGAGAAGTGCGCCCACAACCAGACCCGCGCGGCCGAGATGCTGGGGATCTCGCGGCGGACGCTCGTGTCCCGGCTCGAAGAGTACGATCTGCCGCGGCCAAGGAAGAGGTAGCCGGGGGCGCAGGATGGCAGCACCACGTCGCTCCTCCCATCGGATGATCCTCGGGCTCTTTTGCCTCGTGACGCTGCTCGGCGCCTACGGGGACGGCGCCGGCGGCCTGGATGAGCCGTGGGTTTCGTTGCGGCCCGAGACGCCTCCGGCCGGCGGGGCGGGCGGGAGCGGGGGCATCTGCGGCGAGATGCCGCGTTGCCCGAACAAACCGACGCAGTTCTGCCTCTGCGGCTACATCTGCCCGGACAAGGAGTGCCTGCCGGTCCCGCCGTACTGCGAGAAGGACAAGGATTGCCCGAGCGGGGTGTGCCTGGGCGGCAAGTGCAAGTGCAGCCAGGTGCCCGGGGTCGATGAGTGCAACCCACCCCAGCGGGACGAGCATTCCTACACATGCAGCGGCGAGGGCTACTGCGTGCAGCTCCCCGATCAATGCGAGGGCGAGGGGACGGAGTGTGGCGACGAAGGGGAAGGGGTTTGTCGTCGCTCGCAGTGCTACGAGCGTTGCACGTCGGACCGCGATTGCCCCGCGAGCCTCGTCTGCAAGACCGACCGCTTCTGCGGGGCGGTGATGATCGCGGACGGCCCGCCGCCGGCGTATTCGTGCAAGGCGCGCGGCGGGGAGGCGGAGGGCCGGGGCGCGTGGCTCTTCGTGCTCGTCGGGATCGCCGCGGCGATCAGGGCAAGAAGCCGAAGGTGAGCTGAGGGATCCAGAGCTGCATGAGGCCGTGCGCGGTCTGCAGGCCCTGGCCGGACACGTCGGCCGGGGTCTCCGGCGCGCAGGCGACGGCGTCGTCGCCGGTCGGGGGGCACGCGGCCTGCGCGTCGAAGGCGCGGCCATTGAAGACATTTCCCTGCGCCAGGAAAAGCACGTAGCCGAGGGACAACCCCACGCGGACGCCGCCGATCTTCGCCTCGATGCCGAGCTCCGGCATGAAGAACGTCGGCGCCGAGCGGAGGACGGTGCTCGTGCCGGAGAACAGGAGCGGGGAGGCGTGGCCACGATCGTCGCGGCCGACGCCGCTCACCGGATCGGACGATTGCGCGGCGACGAGGCCGAGCGAGCCGCGGAAGAGGGCGGTCCACCGCGGCCCGAGGTCGACTCGATACCCGACGGCCGGCCCCATGAACGGGCCGCGCAGGGAGAGGTCGTGCGAGAGGGTGTACGTGACGGTCGAGAGGCCGTCGCTGACGGGGACGTCCCGCGTGATCGTGCGCTCGAAGGTCGATTCCACCGAAAAAAAGCCGGTGAAGAGCTCGACGGAGACGTTGTTCGCCGTGATGTAGCCGCCGCGCGCGCCCGTGAGGAAGCCACTCGCGAAGGGGCAATGGTTCGAGCAGGCGTTTTGCGCGTCGCGCTCGGCATTGCTATCCATGGAGCTGCCGAGCGCGGGGCCGCCGAAGGCCTGGGCAAACCAGCCCTCGGAGCGCGCCGGGGTCGGGGGCGGCTGTTCGGCGCCGACGACGATGCGGAGGGATTCGCCGGCCGGCAGGTCGTGATCGAGGAGCACGGCCCGCCGGTTGACGCGCACGGTGTGGCGGCCGGCGGGCAGGTAGAGCGGGCAGGGGCGCGGCAGGGCGCCGAGGTCTTTGCCGTCGATGAAGAGGGAGCCTTGCCCGTCGACGACGTGGAGCGTGGCGACGAGCTCGCGCAGGCGCCGGACGTCGTCGATGAGCGCCTTTTGCTCCTCGGGCGTGAGCTCGCTGCGGAATCGATCGAGCACCTCTTCGTAGAGGGGGATCGCCTCGGCGGCGCGGCCGAGCTTGTCCAGGCAAACGGCGGCGTTTTTCGTGTTCGATTTGCGCGGGAAGAGGTCGCGGGAGGCGAGGTAGCGGTCGAGCGCTCGTTCGAGCTTGCCTTCGCCTTCGAGCGCGCGGCCCTCCTGGAAGAGCTTTTGCGCCTGGGCCTTGTCCGCAGGCGAGAGGACGCGCGGCGGGGGGTAGGGGCCGCAGGCGGACGCCGGGGGCGCGAGGCTTACCGCAGCGGCAGAGGTGAGCACGGCGAGGCCGATGCCGAGGGCGTGTCGGGAGGCGCGTTTCACTAGAATTCGTCGTCCGGTTTCGTCACGGGGCCCTTCGCATCGGCCGGCGCTGCTGTCGGGGCCGCGGCGCCCGTCGGCGTGGGCGTGGCGTTCTCCGGGGGCGCGGGCGTGCTCGCGGGGACCGTGGTCGACGTGGGGGCCGCGGCCGCGGGGGAGCCCCCCTTCGGGATCGGATGCGCGCCCGGCGCCATGATCGCGAGGACAGGTTGGGGCGCGCCGGGCGTGGGGGACGTGGAGGCCGAGGCGGCAGGGTCGGGCTGCGTGGGGCCGGAGAGGGTCTTGCGGATGCGTTCTTCGAGGTCCTTGTTGAGCTCGGCCGTCGCGCGGACCTCTTCGAGGAGGTTTGCCTTTTCCTTGTCGTTTCGCTCGGCCTCGGCGCGCTCCTTCTGCTCGCGTTCGAGCTTCTCCTGGGCCGCCCGCTCCTCGGCGCGCACGGCCCGCACGTACCCGAGCCCGCCGACGACGACGGACGCCGCGACGATGGCCCCCGCGGTCGCCGCGAGCACGGTGCCGCGCCGGGAGACACGCGCGCTCGTGTGGATGAAGCGTTCGGCGGCCGCCGACAAACGGACCGAGTGTTTCCGGAGGAGTTCCTTCGCGAACTCGAGGCGCCGTCCTCGCCAGAGCGTCACGCTTTCGGCGTCGCGGGAGAAGCGCGCGGCGTCGCGCTCGATTTCCTCGGCGAGCATGCGATCGCCCTTCGCCTCGGCGATCCACGACGCGAGCCGCTCCCAGCGCGAGAGCAGCGCTTCGTGTGCGAGCGTGACGGAAGCCTCGGGCCCCTCGGCCGGCACCACGAGCCGCGCCTGGCCAAGCACGTCGATCACGCGGCGCGCCCGCGGGCCCGCGATCGCCGCGAGCTCGTCCACGCTCATCACGCGCCGCGTCCCCTCGGCCGTCGTGAGCGCGAGGAGCACGGCGCGTGTTGCCTCGATCGAGCCTTCCTCGGCCTGCTCCAGCGACGCGAGCACGGCCTCGGCGTGCCGCTCGAGCGCGCCCTCGACGCCGCCCACGGCCGTGAGCGCCGACCGCAAGAGCAGCTTCTTCTCCTTGTCACGCGCGCCCCAGAGCTCGGTCAGCGCAAACTCGACGAGCGGCATCGCGCCCGCCGTCGCGTCGATGCCCGCGAAGAGCTCCTCGGCGAGCGCCGCGTCTTCGAGCGCGTAGCCGTACGACGCGAGCGCGCGCTCCACGCTCTCGCGCCAGTACGTCGGGGAGAGCGGCTCCACGCGGCAGAGGCCACGCGCCATCGTGTTGCCGAGATCCCCCATCGCGAGGAGCAGATGCAAGAGATCACTACGCGCCGCGACGATGACGCGCACGCCGGGCAAGGGCTGCGCGCCGATGCGGACGAGCAGGGCCGCCGCTTCCTCGCGGCTTTCGCCCGAGGAGGTGGTGACGAGCTCTTCGAGTTGATCAACGAAGAGCACGAGGCCGCGCTCCTCCTCGCTCGCGCGGCGGGCCATGGCCTCGCAGAGAGGGCCGGGCGCGAGCGTGGCAGCGTTGGGGAGGAAGGGCCCGAGCGCGGCGGCGATCGCGGCGCGTGGATCGCGGCCCGGCTCGGCGATGGCCGTGTCCCATACGTCGGGCCAGCCGACGATCCCGCCTTCCGCGAGCGCCGGCAGGAGGCCCGCGCGCGCGAGGCTGGATTTGCCGCTGCCCGAGGGACCAACGAGCGCGACGAGGCCACGGCCGCGGCAGAGCTCGATCGCCGCGGCGACCTCGGGCGTGCGGCCGAAGAAGACGTCGCGATCGCGCGCTTCGAAGCGGCGCAGGCCCCGGAACGGGCCCTCGTCCTCGTCGGGCAGGACGCGCGCGCGGCCCGCGAGATCACGCCGGATCTGCTCGAAGTGGTGCGCGACCCACGAGGCCCGCGGCGGCCGATCCTCGGGGCGCGGCGCGAGCAGGTGATCGATGAGCGCAGCGAGCGCGCGGGGCACACCCTCGATGCGCGCGGCGAGGGGAAGCGGCCGCGCGTACCCCGTGAGCACGCCGGGATCGAGCGCGCCGTCGCCGTCAAGGCGCTCGGCGGGGAGCGCGCCCGAGAGGCAACGGTGGAGCGTGACGCCGAGCGCGTAGAGATCACTCGCGGCCGAGGGCAACACGCCGGCGCCGAAGACGGCGGGATCAATGTAGCCGTACGTGCCCGTGATGCGGCCCGAGATCCGCGCGGTGGCGGCGAGCGCGCGGGGCGTGGCGTCGTCGTCCGGCCCCGCGGGGATCACGTCCTCGACGGCCTGAGGGGTCGAGGACGCGGACGCGATGCCAAAATCGATGAGCTTGTACGCGCCGCCGGCCTCCTCGACGATGTTGCTCGGCTTGACGTCGCGGTGGACGAGGCCTGCGCCGTGGACGGCGGCGAGCGCGGAGGCGATGGCCACGCCGACGCGCAACGTCTCGTCGACGGAGAGCGTTCCTTCGGCGTCGAGCCGATCTTCGAGCGATCGGCCGGCGACGTGCTCCATCGCGAGGCCCATGACGCCGGCGGGCTCGTCCACGGCGAGCGTGTAGAAGCGCACGACGTTCGGGTGCTCGACGCGGCAAAGCGCGCGGGCTTCTTCGAGGATGCGGCTCCTGTCGTTCGCGTTCACGTCGAGCGAGAACAGCTTGACGGCCGCGGTGCGCAGCTCCGCCTTGCCGTAGGTCTCGCGCGCGAGCCAGACGGGCGCGTAGCCGCCCGCGCCGAGCTGCTCGACGAGGACGAACGGGCCGATACGCCTCTGCTCCGGGGGGCGCGTGATCAGGTTCGAAAGGGCCGGGTCGAGGGTCTCCAAGGGGTGTTTCGAGGACGAGCTCCGGGGTGCGTCCATGGAGCGCGGCGGCCCCGAGGATGCCCGACCCGCGTCGAGGCGTAAAGGGAAGGCCCGTGAGGGAGCCTGCACGAGGCCTTTCCTTGCACGCTCGGCGCGGGGTAGCATCGCGGAGCCCATGGCCTCGAAGTACCTTTCTGCGGTTCTCCTTCGCCTCGTCGTGCCCTTCGCGGGGGCGTCGTCGTTCGCCTGCGTCGGGTGTGTGGACAACACCGCGGGCGACATGGCGCTCGCCGAGGTCCAGAAGCTCCGGATGGAAGCGCGCGCGACCGAGGCGCGGCTCGCGGCGATCGAAGGGCGGCAGATGTACGTCGGGCAGCAGCTCTCCTACCTCGCCGGCGTCATCGGCGAGGTGGGGCGCGAGGCCACGGCGCGGGCCGAGTCGGTCTCGCGCAAGCAGGAAGAGGTCGCGCAGAACATCGAGCGGATCGAGCGGGCGGCCGTCACCGAGCGGGAGCGCGCGCGCGCGGCGGCCGAGTCGCCGCAGGCGATCGTGGCGCGGGCGCAGGCGATGATCGACGCGGGGCAGATCAAGGCGACCGTGAAAAATGGGCGGACGAAGCTCGAAGCGGTGGAGGGGTCCGCTCCGGCTTCGCCGCCGGTCCCGTCACCTATGCCCACGTCACCTGCGATCCGGAGCGTGGATCTCGAAGACCCGTGGTCGGCGCAGCGCAAGCCGACGGCGCCCGCGGCGCCCGCGTCGCCGCCCGTGAAAGGCACGGGGCGGCGGATGTCGGACGACCTTGGTTTCTAGGCGCTCCCGCCGGATGACGTCCACATCGTCGGCGTGGCTTCGGGCGCCTCGGTGAGCCCGCGCAGCACGCGCAGCGCGTGGGAGAGCGTGCCCCAGAGAGCCTCGTAGGCCGCCGGTTCGAGCCGGATCGACGTCGCGCCGAGGTGGATCGAGATCACGTTGCACTGCGGGCAGTGGTCGACGCGGGCGACGGGCCCACGCGAGAGCGTCACGGGGGCGCAGGGGGAAGCCTTCGCGGGACAGGACATGGTGCGTGTCTCCTGGGGGTTCGTGCTCGGGTGTCGTGCTCGGGTGTCGGGTGCGTTGATAATGAAAGTGATGTTCAATATCGATACAGGGTCGAGAGGGACCTGTCAAGCGATCTCGTGCGGACGCTTGCGGATCAGTCCTCGTCGTCGGGGGAGGCGGCGCTCGGCGGGGGGACGAGGCGGATGCGGGGCCGGGGCGCGGGCGTGGCGGGGCGCTCGGGCGCGTCGAGGGCGTACACGAAGAGGCGTCCGTTCACGACGAGGAGCGGCGCCTTCGCGAAGAGCTCGGGGTGGCAGCCGGGGCTGCGGGCGCGGGTGACGGCGTGCACGACGGCGACGCCGGGGCCGGGGCGCTCGCCGCAGCGCAAACGCTCGAATTCGATGCCGTTCGCTTCGAGCTCGCGCGCCATCATCCAGCCATACCGGTGGTAATACACAGGCCCGAGGTTCCGGGCTTTCAGGGCGGCGGCGACGTCGGCCATGTCCTGCCCCCAGTCCTCGCCGACGACGCTGACCACGGGACCGAAGACGGGGCCGAGGGTCAGGGCATTAAAATACCCGACGGGGTGACGAACCCAGGCGATCGCCGAGGCGAAGGTGCCCGCGCCGAGCAGGGCGAGGAGCATCTGCGTCCGCCGCCGTCCTTCCTCCCAGAGCCGCGAAGCGACGATCCCGGCCCCGATGACGAAAAAGGGCATCACGGGCAGGACGTGCCGGACGCCGATGTTGATCTTCGAGCCGATGGAGATGGCGAGGAAGAGGCCACACGCAGCGAGGATCGTTCCCGCCGCGCGATCCGGCGCGGCGCGGCGTCGGATCGCGCGGGCGAGCCCGACGCCGAGCAAGACGAGCACGGCGAGCGGGTTCTTGATCGCGAGCATCACCGGGAAATAGCCGGCCCAGCCGCCGCCCGCGCGCATGCCGAGGAAATACGTCGAATGCCCGTCGCGGCTCTGCACCGAGACCATCGACAAGCCAAAGACGTACGTGTACGGCAGCGGCACCGGCAGCCAGCGCGGCAGGCGCGCGAGCGGCGAGCGCTCCTCCAGGAGCTTTTGATCCGCCCGCTTCGAGATGTAGCTCTGCGGCTCGGGCTCCGCGAGGATCCGCTCGACCGTCCAGCCGGTCCGCTGAAACCCGTACGCCGCATTGACGGCGAGGACCGTGGCGAGCGTGACGGCGCCGGCGTGCGCGGCGAAGCGCCCGAGCCTGCCGCGTCGGGTGGGCGCGTCTCCGTCGGCGCCTCCGCGCCACGCGAAGAAAAGCCCCAGCGACAGGAGCAGCGGGACCAGGAACGCCGCGCTGTATTTGATGCAAAATGCCGCCGCGACGGCGAGCGTGGTGGTGATCGCCGTGCGGAGGCGCGGCCGCTCGAAATGCTCGGCCGCCTCGCCCACGGCGATCGTCGTGGCCAGGGCGATCGGCAGATCCGTCGTGACGAGCCGGCCGTGCGCGAGCAGCGTCGGGTGCAGGCAAGAAAGCCCGAGCGCGAAGAGGGCCGCGTGATCCCCGGCCCGCCGCCGCGCGAAGCGAAACACGTAAAGCCCGAGCAGGAACGAAAAGAGCACGTTCACGTGCCGCGCGACGACGAGCTCGGCCCGCGCCGCCGCCCAGTGCGCCGTGAAGTATTGCTCGGCCAGCTTGCCCGTGTCCGCGTCGGCCCACGCTGGAAACGAGGTCAGATCCACGCGGGCGCCGAGCAGCGCGGCGGGCAGGGCGAGGAGCGCGTCCGCGAGCGGCGGGTGCGCGTAGCCGAGCCGGGTATCCCCGAGCCACCAGTAGGACAGGCCCCGCACGAGGTGGACCGGCTCGTCCATCGTCGGCGAATCCAGGTGGACACCGACGAGGGAGGTCCCGAGGAGGATCCCGAGGAGCAGTGCGGCGAGCCAAAGGATACGACGTTTTGGGAGGGTTTCGAGCGCGGGCATCGACGAAAGCGGCCGAGCGACCGAGGGCCGCCCCATTCCTGTGGAAATCTCCGTGTGGGGGCCGCGAGGCCAGCAAAGTCGGCCGGGATTGTCAAGCGAGGACCGCCCTGCCGCCGGGCATGCCAGGGCTTGCTCGTGTTGCCCCGGCCGGGTAGGGTCGAGCGTGCAGGAACATCGCCTCCCCGAGTCCGCCGCGGCCACCTTGCTCTCCCTCGCGAGCCGCTGCCACGCGCGAGGCTGGGCCCAGGCGACGAGCGGCAACTTCTCGGTGCGCCTCGACGCGCACCGCTTCGTCATCACGAAGAGCGGCCTCGACAAAGGCGCGCTGCGGGCCGAAGACCTGCTCGTCGTCGACCTCGAAGGTTCCCCGCTCACCGAAGGTCGCCCCTCCGCGGAGACGCCACTCCACGCGCAGATCTACCGGCGTCGTCCTGGCATCACCGCTGTGGCGCACACCCACTCCGTCGCGGCCACGGTCCTGTCCCGCGCCCTCCTCGCCGAGGGGTACGTCGTGCTCTCCGGCTTCGAGATGCTCAAGGCCCTCGTCGGCATCAACACGCACGAGACCTCGATCCGCCTGCCCATCTTCCCGAACGATCAAGACGTCCCGCGCCTCGCCGCGCAGGTCGACGCGGAGCTCGGCGACGACGACTGCGTCTATGGCTACCTGCTCGCGGGGCACGGCCTCTACACGTGGGGCGAAAACGTGAACGAAGCGGCGCGGCACGTGGAGGCGATCGAGTTCCTCCTCGAGTGCGTGCTGCACGGGCGGCGCTGAACGAGGGGCCGGTTGCTGTAGAGTGCCGGCCCTATGCGTTTTTTGTTTGCGTGGTCTTTGACCACATTCCTGTTGTTGGGCTGCTCCTCGGACAATGACGACACGCGGACGGCGGAGCCCCCGCCGCCGGTGTTCAAGTGGAGCACGCCGGATACGTTCGTGGTCCAGAAGCTCGGCGAGCCCGTCACGTACACGCTGACCGTGACGACGCCCGAGGGAAGCCCTTATCCGGCGGAGTATTCGAAGGACATCTCGTTTCCGCGTGGAGCGAACCCGCCGACGGTCATGAAAAACCCGTCGCCCGGCGTCTACGAGATCACGGTGAGCCCGACCCAAGTGGACGAGTACGTGCTCTCCGCCCACGTCGGGATCTTCGCCCGTCCGGGCGAACCCATGAGCGGGTATGCGCGATTCGACCCATCGCCGCAGCTCTTCGTGGACGTGTGGGGCGGCGCGTCGCTGGACCTCTCGCCCGACGTGGGCCGCCTGGAGCTCGCGGTCGGCGAGCTGCGGCCCGTCGACGGCGTCGGCGTGGCGCCGCTCTCGGGCAGCAATCTCTACGAACAATCCGTCATCTCCGGCGACGAGGTCGAGCTCGAGGTCGAGGACACCAGCATCGCCCGCCTCGGCGCGAAGAAGGTCCTCGAAGGGGTGGCGGAGGGGAGCACGGGGCTTCTGTTTCGTGCGGGCGAGCGCGTGATTCGTGTGCCCGTCACCGTGACGTCGAAGGCGATGACGACGTTGCCTCCCGAGAGCTTCGTGCGTTTCAACGACGAGCACACGGCCGAGCCGATGACCGCGATCGAGCCGGACAGCGGCGCCGCCGATGGCACGATCGGCCTCGATTCGAACGGCGCTCCCGTCTTCGCCGTGAAGCTGAAGTTGAGCGGCGTGCGCGCGCAAGAAACGGTGTTCAAGGGCGGGCAACGAGGCGCCGGCATCCGGACCTGGACGGGCACCGGTTACGGCATCGAGCGTATCTCCGCGCCCTGGGAGGACGTGACGAACACGCACGTCACCGTCGACGAGAAAGGCCACATCTACGCCGTATTCGGCTCGACGACGCGCGGCCGCTTCATCCTCGTCGATCGCCCCGGCGAGGGCCCCTTCCACGAATGGCGCCGCCGCGAGCTCGACTCCACGCTCGACGAAATGGCGGGTGTCGGCGACTCCAAGGCCTACCAGGAAGAGCTACGCCACACGCAGCCCGTCTTGATCCCGAAGCCTGGGGGCGGCGTGTACGTCAGCTACGCGGACACGTACGAGTTCCGCACGGAGCGCACCCTCCTCCGGGACGAGGCTGGCAACACGATCGATTGCTCATGGCATGTCAAGCTGGTCGAGGTCGACGGCGACGAGCTCCGGACCCAGCTCGTGGTTCGCACCGACTATAAGTATTCGCAGCCCAGTGATTGCGTCTTCGAGTATCGGTTGCCGCTGATCCCGGACCCCGTGCGAAAGCTCGTCCTGCTGCCCGCCTTGCCGGGGGAGGAGGGCCCCACCGTCGTGGTCGCGGGGACGCCGCTCCACGCCGAGAACGGCGCATGGGTCGAGAACACCACGCTCGACTTCCAGCCGAGCACGAACCCCGACGTGCCGCCGCCCGTCGCTTGGCCGCTGTCGGGCCCCGGGCCCGTGCCGAGCGCCATCGGCTGGTACAGCGCCGAGGTGATCTTCGGACAGGAGGGGCTCGCGTCGCCGAAGAACCACGCGACCTGCTTCATGAAGCTGACGCCCTTCGCGAACCCGATGTCGACACGCGCGGGGGATTATTTGATCGGCGCCGGGGCGATTCCCCGCGATTTCGACGTGGCGCGCGTCGGCGCCGAAGGCCGCTGCGTCTCGCTGATGTCGGTCTTCCGCCCCGAAGGGGGGTCGGTCGTGGACTTCCTCGACGCCGAATACCTCCGCGGCCTCCAGGGCTCGCCGAAGCGGCTGTATGGCCTCTACGACAACAGCGGCTCGCTCGCCATTGCGAGTATGCCCGTGCCCCAGACGCCCGACGGGACCGGCGACCTGCCGAGCCGCATCGTGCGCCCCGAGCTCGGCCCTTGGGACGTCGTCCTGCCGCCCGTGTTGACCGACGACGGTTCCGCCGTGGTGATCACCGAGGGGTATACGGGGGGCCTCTCCGATCCACCGATGGACGCCGCCTTTTTGTTCGGGGGTGTCTTCTCGGCGTCGAGCCCCGCCGCTCCGTTCACGCATTCGGGAGAGCGACCGGGCTTCGAGAACAGCGAGAAGGCGCCGCTGCGTCTGCGCGTGCTGGGGAGCGACATCTACGCATTCGCGCACGACGTGGGCGGCCTGCGGATTTCGAAGAGCACCGACCTCGGCACGAGCTGGTCCAGCGTGTCCCTGTTGCCCGCCGCGGGCGTGTTCGGCGGGCTCGAAGCCGAGGTATTCGCGACCGGCGAAGCCTTCGCAGCGATCACCGTCGACGAGGTCGCCAAGCTCTACTTGCAGCCGTCCGTCCTCGCGCCCTCTGCCTTCACGGAACTCTCCGCGGGCGCCGTGCCGTTTCAGGGCAAGCAGACCCGAGCCGTGAAGCTGATCCGGGACGGCGAGGAGCTGGTGCGCGTCGGCCTGGGCTCCGAGGTGACCGTTCATCGTTATTCCAAGACCGGAGCGCTCCTCGCGGCAACGCAGCTCGTCCTGTCGGCGCCGGGCTTTTCCGTGTCGAGCGTGCTGCACGCGGTGCTGGACTCGCAAGGCCGCGTGGTGCTCCTCAATCGGAAGGACGAAGCCGCAACGGTGACGCTCCGCCTGCTGCGCCCCGGCGCCTCGGACACGACGACGCTGGCCGTCTTCGAGGGCCTCGGCACGGACGGCTTCATGATGGAGAAGCTCACCGACGGTCGCTTCGCGCTCGTGGCCCAGCGAGCCGTCGACGCCGCCCACACGCGCCTCTTCGGCGCCCTCTCGTCTGACGACGGTGCAACCTTCGGCGACGAACTCCCCCTCCTCATCGACCGCGGCCCCTACCAAATCCCCCTGGGCGTCGCCCTGAACGGGACCGAGCTCTTGGTCCTGGCCAAAGACACCTGGCAGGCCCGCTTCCCCGCCGGGCTTTCGCACGGTGGGCGCTTCGATTTCCAGACGGTGCGCTGGTCCCCCTGACCTGACAGACGACATCGGCCCTCGTCCTCGCCTGTTCCACGCCACGACAAGCCACGTCCCCGCCGCCAGGTTTCAGGCACGGAGCCGAACAAGGTGCGTCCGCGCGGCAGGGCCCCTGCCTCGCCGCCCAACACAGGACGACGCGTGTCCTCGGGGGAGGTCTCGCCGCCCAACACGGGCCCTCGGCCCTCGATGTGTCTTGTCGAGGGGACGATCGGCCCGCGTCGAGGCCCAACCTCAGCGGTCCGGCCGCGTCCCTCGCGCGGTCGTCCGTCGGAGCTCACCGTTGCGCTGCCGAACACGCACCGTCGACGGCCGAGGGCCCGTGTTCGGCGGCGGCCGCGGCCTTGGCACGCAGGCCCGTCGCCCGTCTTCCCTACGGCTGTTCGAGGAACTGCGCATCGCGCAGTTCCTCGAGCTTGGGTCCAGCCCCTGGCTGGTCCGGGTGCAGGGGCGGACAGCCCCTGCTGGGGTCTGGGGCGACGCCCCAGCTCCGCGCCTTCGTGCCGTACGTTGTCACGGAAGTTCGCCAATCTGTAAAGAACGCAAACGAAACGGTAACGGCGTCGCGACCGAGTCGTAACGAGTTCGTCACCGAACTCGCCTAGCGTGGTGAGCCAGAAGAAGAAAGGCCGGGACGTCCCCGGAATCCTTCCATGTTGCTCGCACGTCTGGCCGCGCGCTCGGCCCTTGGCGCGGTGTTTGGTCTTCTTTTGTCTTCGCGTTCGGTTGCGGCGGATGTCCCTGCTGCGCCTCGATCGGGGATCGCGCTGGCCACGCTTCCGGCGGTGGATCCCGTCGCGGTCAAACCTGCGCCGAGGCCTGCGGCCGAGCCCGCCGCGCCGAAGCCCGGCGAGGGGGCGGGCAAGGCTTCGCAGCACTGGTACGACAAGATCAAGATCCGCGGTTATTCGCAGGTCCGTTACAACCAGCTCGGCGCGACGAACGAGCGGCTCGTCAATACCCAGGGCGACCGCTCGATTGGCAAGGATGGCGGCTTTTTGATCCGCCGCGCCCGCCTGATCGTCCAGGGGGACGTGCATGAGCGCGTCTTCGTGTACATCCAGCCTGATTTTGCGAGCGTTGTCTCCGACCAGTACCATGTCCCCACGCTCCGGGACTGGTATGCGGACATCGCCCTCGACAAGAAAAAAGAGTTCCGCTTCCGCGTCGGCCAGTCGAAGGTGCCGTATGGCTTCGAGAACATGCAGTCGAGCCAGAACCGCGCGCCGCTCGATCGCTCGGATGCGTTGAACAGCGCCGTCAAGGACGAGCGGGATCTCGGCATCTTCTTTTACTGGGCGCCGGAGCGTATTCGCAAGCGGTTCAAGGCGCTCGTCGACGATGGGCTCAAGGGCTCGGGGGATTACGGCGTCGTCGCGCTTGGCGTGTACAATGGCCAGACCGCGAACCAGAAGGAGCGGAACGACACGCCGCACGTCGTCGGTCGAATCACGTGGCCGTTCCAGATCGGCAAGCAGATCGTGGAGATTGGCGGCGGCGGGTATGCGGGCAAGTTCGTCGTGAAGACCTCGGACGACGTCACGGCGGCGGAGGAGATCCGCGACGTCCGCGCCCACGCCTCGTTCGTCCTGTACCCGCAGCCGTTTGGCCTCCAGGCCGAATACAACTTCGGCCGCGGACCGGAGCTTGTGGGCGATCGTGTCGTCGAGCGACCGCTCCACGGCGGGTACGTCATGGCCATGGCCAAGATTGGCAGCTTCCTGCCCTACGTGCGTGGCTTGATGTACGACGGCGGGCGCAAGTTCGAGACGAACGCGCCGCATTACAAGATCCGCGAGCTGGAGATGGGCGTCGAGTGGCAGCCCATCCCCGCCGTCGAGGCCACCGCGGCGTACGCGATCGCCGAGCGCACCTACCCGGAGCCGCCTTACCCGCAGGAGAGCGGGCGCCTCCTGCGCCTGCAGATTCAGGTCAATTACTGAGCGCGTGAACGGGCTTGCGGCGAGGATCGGTTTGGGTCGATCCTCTCCGGGTGAGCTCGATCCACGTTTTTTCGGAGAACGATCCCGATACGCTCGTTCGTGCCTCGCGAGACCCCGCCGAGATCGCGGCGATCCTGCGGGAGGTCGGCGTTCGTTTCGAGGCCTGGGAGGCTTCCTTTTCGTTCACGCCTTCGGCCCCCGCGGAGGAGATCCTCGCCGCCTACCGGGAGCCGATTGAAAAGCTCTGCCGCGAGGGCGGGTATCCCTCGGTCGACGTCGCGCGCCTCGCGCCGGACCCAAACGATCCCGCCTGGCCCGCGAAGGCTCGGGCCGCGCGCGAAAAATTCCTCGAAGAGCACACGCACGGCGAGGACGAGGTCCGCTTTTTCGTGCACGGCGCCGGGGTGTTTTATCTGCGCCTCGCCGGGCAGGTGCTCGCTGTGCGTTGCGCGCGGGGGGATCTCCTCTCGGTCCCCGCTGGCACGCGGCACTGGTTCGACATGGGCACGCAGCCGGACTTTTCCGCGATCCGGTTCTTCGGCACGCCCGAGGGCTGGGTCGCCTCCTTCACGGGCGACGCCATCGCGCGGCGTTTCCCCGACGCCGACGCCCTCACGCGAGGCGCGCCGTGGTGAAGCGTATCGTCACGGACATCGAGGGCACCACCACGTCCATCTCCTTCGTGACGAGCACGCTCTTCGCCCACGCGCGGGCGTCCCTCGCGTCGTTCGTTCGGGCGCACGCCGGCGAGGCGCGTGTCGTCGCGGCGCTCGACGCGGCGCGGACGGAGGCGGGGGAGGCGGGCCTGTCCGACGCGGCGGTGATCACGCTCTGGCTCCGGTGGATCGACGAGGACCGCAAGGCGACGTCGCTCAAGGCGATCCAAGGCATGATCTGGGAGGAGGGCTATCACGCGGGGGCGTATCGATCGCACGTGTACCCGGACGTTCCGGGCGCGCTCGCGCGGTGGAAGGCGCAGGGGATCGGGCTCGCCGTCTTCTCGTCCGGATCGGTGCTCGCGCAGAGGCTGCTCTTCGGGCACACGATCGAGGGGGATCTCGCGGGCTTCTTCGACGGGTGGTTCGACACGACGACGGGCAAGAAGGCCGATCCCGCGTCGTATGCGCGCATCACGGCCGCGCTCGAGGTCGCGCCGCACGAGGTGCTTTTCCTGTCGGACGTGAAGGCCGAGCTCGACGCCGCGCGCGCGGCCGGGCTCCTGCGGGTCGGGCTCGCGCGGGACGGCGCTCCGCCCCTCGTGGATCATCCGACGGCGCGGAGCTTCGATGACATCGTGATCGAAGGGGACGCCGTGCTCGTGCGGTGACGCGCAGGCGCGGCTAACGCGCGAGCTTGCGGACGAGCCACTCCGCGGCTTCGCGGGTCACCTCGTCCCGGTTCGTCTCGTTGAACAGCTCGTGACGCGCGCCCGGGTAGACGCGGTACGTCACATCGGAGAGGCCCGCCTTCGCGTACGCGTCGAGCAGCCCGCGCAGGTTCTTCGTCCGCTCGTGGACCGGGTCCTCGGAGCCCGCGACCACGCAGATCGGCAGGTCCTTCGGGAGACGGGCGAGCGCGTCCGGGCGCGCGAGCGTGCCCATCGCGCCGAGGAGCTGCACCCATAACGTCGTCGTGGCCGAGAAGCCGCATCGCGCGTCGGCGACGTACTTGTCGACCTCGGCCGCGTCACGCGAGAGCCAATCGTACGGCGTGCGGTTCGGGCTGAAGGTCCGGTTCCACGCGTCGAACGACATCCCCTGGATCACCACGCTCTTGCCGCGCTCGCCGAGCCGCGCGCGCTCGGCCTTGGCCACGAGCACGCCCGCCCGCGCCATCAGGCTCGGCGGTCCGTTCGTGCCCGAAAGGAGCACGGCCCCGAGCTTGTCGCCCACCGCGGGCAGCGCGCCCTGCGCGATGAGCGAGCCCATCGAATGGCCGAGCAGCGCCTGCTTGAGGCCCGGGTAGGCGGTGCGGGCGCGGGCGAGCAGGCCGCGCAGGTCGGCGACGACGCGGCCGAAGCCGTCGCCGGGGCCGAAGTAGCCGAGCTCGTCGTCGGACTTCGCGGTGCGCCCGTGGCCGCGGTGGTCGTGGGCCTCGACGACGAGGCCGCGTGCGGTGAGGGCCTCGGCGAGGCGCGTGTAACGGGCGCCGTGCTCGCTCATGCCGTGCGACACGTGGACGACGCCGCGGACCTCGGCGCCTTCGTCGGGGGAGAAGACGTGCACGAAGATCGGCTTGCCGTCGTCGGCGATCCATTCGAACGAGGAGGTACGCATGCGGAGGGCGGCCGTTCTACACATGGTCCCGGGCGGATGGGAAGGACCAGTGTGTCCGGGGCGAGAGTGCCACGTCCGCGAAAGAACACTTGCGGTGGTGTGAAATTCCCGGTAGAGGCACGCCCGCCCGATCTTCCGAGCTCGTCCCCGTGTGGCGCTTGCGCCCCGATCCCCGGGGGCTCGGATCGTGCAGAGGAGCAGGTAGACCCCGCGATGCGATCCAAAACAGCCGATCCGACCGATGGTCAACGTAGGCCCCGCCGTGGTCGTGAGAAGTGGGTACGGCGGTGGGGCCGGATCGAGCGGGACGACCTCGAGGCACTCGTGGCAGAGCTCGAAGGCGGCGGCGAAGTGGACGAGATGGCGGCGGCCTCGGCGGCGTGGCTCGACGCGATCTCGAAGGTGTCGGGGGCAATTCTCTGCGGCGCGACGCTCGTCACGGAGACCTACCTCGTGGGGCCTCTGCCGACAGGCGAGGAGCTCGCGAAGTTCGGGTGCAAGAGCGTGCGTGACGGCCGGATGATCGAGGTGTTCCAGGCGTTCGACGAGGGCGGGCTCGATGAGCGTGGCCCTTACGCCGTGACGCACCGCGAGCGGGACTGGTCGGCGTTCGGCGCGGCGCGCGCCTTCGTGGATTCGGTCGGGCCGAAAAACGCGATGCTGGCGCTGCAAGCGCTGCACGAGGGGAAGACCGCGCAGCGCCCTGCGACGCGGCCCCGGCCGGCGGTGGTCATCGAGGTTGTCCGGGCGTAACCCTGCTCAGAGCGGGGCATCGAACAGGCAACGCGTGATCGGGACGCCAACGTCCGCCCACACATACAGATAATATTTCGTCCCCGGGACGAGCTTCTCGGGGCTGCCGTCAGCGGGGTAGCCCTGCTGCGTATTCGGCAGAACCTCGCCGTAGGTGATACCGCTCTTCACAGGTGCGGCTTTCGACGCCACGTCGAGCCGCCACATCGTCCCCTCGGGCAGGTCGAGGTTCGGCGGAACGCCTGGGTTCTTCGCGTCCGCCGATAAGACGTAAACGTAACGTGCGTCGCCGCCGGTCCAGGTGATCTTGCCGGCGGCGTCCACGCCTAGGCCGGCGTCGCAATCGCTCGGCACGTAGAGGCTCTGTTCATACAGCGGCCCGCCGAACGGGGTTTCGTCCGCAAAATCCTCCTTTTTGAATCCGCGGCGAAGAAGCTCACCCTCGAAAAAAGCGACCATCCTTGCCGGGTCCGTGGTCGGCAGGCCGGCGACGTCGCGCGAAAAACCGTTGTTCTGGTCCGGCGGATAAGCGCCGAGCGCGGCCGAGGAGACCCAGCCGGCCGCGAGCGCGAGGCCCGTCGGATAAAAGCTGTCGGTCCAGATCGGGCCGGCCTCGATGTACCAGTTCGATGGACCCTCGGCGGGCGCGGCCTTCTCCGAGTGGCAACAGACGCAGCCGCAGGCCTCGACTTGCTCGGTCACCCACGCGAGCTCGCCGAGCCATTGCGTGTCTGTGAGGCGCGGATCGCCCTCGGGCGTCTTGAAATCGGAGGGCGGGGCCGGCCAGTAAGGGCGTTGCGTGAGGACCGCCTCGCAGGACGCGTACGCCGCGAAGTTGCGGCCGGGCTCGGTGCAGCCCGAGATCGCGCCGAACGTGCAGACCTTGCCCTCGCTCTGGCCCGAGGGCTCGCCGGCCTTCGGGTCCACGCACGCCTCGGTGGGCCATTCGAACACCGAACCCTCGGGGGTGGGGTCGCCCGGGGCGTCGACCACGCCTTCACACGCGTCGGGCACGAACTTTCCGCCGCCGAAGAGCTCGCAGCCGCGCTGGGTCGAGGTGCATTGGGCCGTGTCTTCGCCGGGGAAGACGATGCTGGTTTCGTCGTCCTTCCCGCCGTCGAGCACGCATCGGCCGAGCGACGTCGGATAGGTACAGCTCTCCGCTTTCGTGAAGGCGGACTTCGCGAGCGCCTTGCAATCGGCCTCCGCGGTCTCGGCGGACCAGCCTTTGCCGGTGTAATCGCGGCACTCTTCGGCCTGGGTGAAGGGGCTCGTGTAGACGCAACGACCGGGCGCCGCGGCGGCGGGCTCCGGGCCCGGCGCGGCCTTCTCCTCGGCCTTCTGACAGGCGCCGAGCCCGCCGAGAGACGAAACGAGCAGCGCTGCGCCCAGCATCACGTGCGGAGAACGGAGGAGCTCTTGCTTCACGGTCGGTACTCCTGAACCTGGCCTTCGAACGAAGGGTGGGTGTGGTCTCGCTCGCTATTTTGTGCAGCGAACGTTCTACGTAATATCGTTTGTTCATAGAACGTGCAAACTTTGTCTAAACTTTTGTGCGTGCGAAGTAGCATAGGACACGTTCGTGTCCAGGCGGCACGGAGGAGGGGAGCTAGGGAGCGAGGGGGGCGGAGGCGGGGCGACGGGCGGGGAGGGCGTCAGAGGGCGCTGCGACGGCGGACGCGCGCCCAGATTCCGCCTTTCGGGCGGAGCGTGGTGAACGTCTCGGGCTCGACGTCCTGGGGCTCGACCTCGAAGGACAAACCCCGCATCAGCGTGGCGAGCACGACGGGCCCTTCCATCAGAGCGAAATGGTTGCCGATGCACACGCGGGGCCCCACGCCGAACGGGACCCAGGCCGATTTGTGGCGCTTCGCCTCGTTCTCCGGGGAAAAACGGTCCGGATCGAAGCGCTCGGGATCGGGGAAGAGGTCCTTGCGGTGGTGCATGCCGTAGACGTTCACGAAAAGAATGGTCCGCTCGGGGAAGGTGTGGCCGCCGAGCTCGACGCGCTCGAGCGCGCGCCGCGGCAGCACGATCACCGGCGGATAGAGGCGCAGCGCCTCCTTGAAGACGCGCGTCGTGTAGGCGAGTTTTTCCGGGTCGTAGGACGTGGGGCCCTCGGGGCCGAATGCGTCGGCCTCGGCCTGCACCTTCGCCCGCGCGGCCGGGTCCCGCGCGAGCAGGTAAAACGACCAGGCGAGCGCGGTCGCCGTGGTCTCGTGCCCCGCGATGAACAACGTATTGGCCTCGTCGCGGACCTGCTTGTCGCTCATGCCCTCGCCGCCGAGATCCGCGTCGCGCGCATACAACAATCGCGTGAGCAGATCTTTTCGATCCGCGTGGCTCGCCCGGCGGTCGTCGATCATCGCCTGAATACGTTTGTCGAGGACCTCGAGCGCCTTCACGACCGTGGGATCGTTCCGGCCGGGCATCAGGATCGGCGCGTCGAGCGCGGCGCGGGCGCGGGCGCGGACGTCTTCGAGCCAGGGCGGGAGCTTTCCGTCGAGGTACTCGGTCATCTCCAGCGCCGAGACCTGCAGCGTCATGTACGGCGTCGCCATGCGGTCGTTCACCCAGCCGAGCGCGACGGTGAGCGCCTCGCCGAGTTCGTCGGCCTCGTCGAAGGTCCGCGCGTCGAAGAGGGCGCGGCCGACGACGCTCATCGCGATCCGCGTCATCTCGGCGGCGAGGTCCGTGCGCTCTCCCTCCTTCAGCCGCTCGCGGGCGCGCAGCGCCTCGCCGTTCATCGCGCCCACGTAGGTCTGGAGCTGCGTCGGATGAAAAAGCGGCGAGAGCAAGCGGCGCTGGCGCCGCCAGAGATCGCCCTCGCTCGTGAAGAGACCCTGGCCCGCGAGGTCGTGGAGCAGGATCCGGATCCCCGGGGATTTTTCGAAGCTCCGGGCCTTCTCCACGAGCATCTCGTGCGCGACCTGAGGCCCGTTCACGAAATAGAAGCTGCGGTGGACCATCCGGGCCGCGACGAGGTCACCCTGGTCGGTGACGCGCCGGAAGAAGGGCAATCGGTCGTCCTGGAAGAGATGGCCGTGCCCGAGCAGGTTGTCGCCGGGGGCCACGGGGATCGACGTCGGGGTCATCCCCCTCGATAACACATCCGCCGCCCCCACGGCAGCGGCCGCACGGGGCCTCCGCCCTCAATCCGGCATCGAATCCGGCGGCGTGGCCCAGCCGAGGTGCTGCCCGCCATCCACCGCGATCATCTGCCCCGTCACCGCGCGCGCCGAGAGCAGGTACCGCACGGCGTCGCAAACGTCCTCGGGCGTGGCCCCGCGGCCGAGCGGCGTGGCGGCGCATTGCGCGGCGAACTGCTCGGGGGTTTGCTTCGCGCTCGGCAGCGTCGGCCCCGGGCCCACCGCGTTCACCCGGATGCGCGGCGCGAGCGAGAGCGAGAGCGTCCGCGTGAGCGCCCAGAGCCCGGCCTTGCTCACCGTATACGTCGTGTAATGCGGGCTCAGGTTCCACACGCGCTGATCGAGGACGTTCACGACCGCGCCCTCCGCCCCCTCGGGCAGGCGCCGCGCGAATTGCTGCGTGAGCACGAAGGGCGCCCGGAGGTTCGCCTCCATGTGCAGGTCCCAGCTCTCGCGCGTGGCCGTCTCCGGCGTGTCGTATTCGAACGTCGAGGCGTTGTTCACGAGCGCCACGAGCGGCCCCACGAGGCCCGCCGCGCGCTCCACGAGCGACGCCGTCTCCGCCTCGTCCGCGAGGTCCGCCCCGACCGCCGCCGCGCGCCCGCCGGCCGATTCGATCGCGGCGACGAGGCCCTCCGCTTCTTCCCGTGAGCGGTGGTAATGGACCGCCACCGAAAAACCGTCCCGCGCGAGCATCATCGCAATCGCGCGGCCGATCCGCTTGCCTGCGCCGGTGACGAGGGCTGCCTTGCTCATCAAACCCCCTCAGCGCTCGTCGTACGTCGCGACGGCCGTGTCCGTCTCGTAAAACGACACGGCCGTGACGGGCACGCCGTGCCCGCGCAGGTGGTCGAAAATGAGCTTCGCGAAATTCTCGGCGCTCGGATTCACCGGCAGCGTGACGAACGCCTCGCCCGCCTGCTTCAGGAAGGGAATGACGGGATCGTCCTCCCGCAGGATGAGGCGGTGGTCGAACTGCGCGAGGATCCAGTCCTTGCCCGCCTTCTCGATGTCGAAGAAGTCCGCGACGAACCCTTTGCGGTCGAGCGTGGGGGCCGAGAGCTCGATCTCCACGCGGGCGTTGTGGCCGTGGATGCGGGCGCAAGGGCCCTCGTAGTCCAGCAGGCGGTGGCCATAACAAAACCGCACTTCTTCGGTCACGCGGAACATGCGGAAGGCGAGATACCGCGGCGTCCGCCCCACGTCAACCCGCCTCGCGGGACCGATGTGCCTGGCTTCTCGCCCGTTCCGGGCTATAGCGAGCGCATCCGGGAATGTGCCCTTGACCGAGCTCGTGACGTTTTTCTTCGTCGCCCTTTCGGCGGTGTTCTTCGTGGTCGACCCGATCGGCGTCGTGCCGATTTTCCTCGCCATCACGTCGAACGATCCGCCCGATAAGATCCGGCAGATGGCGCGCCGCGCCTGCGTCACGGGGTACTTGATCCTGATGACGTTCGCGATCTTCGGCGGCGTCATTTTCAAGATCTTCGGCATCAGCCTCGGCGCCTTCCGCGTGGCGGGCGGGCTCCTGCTCATGCTCACCGCGCTCGACATGCTGCGCGCCAAGCGCGCGGGGACCCGCACCTCGCCCGAGGAGACCGAGGAGAGCGCCCGCAAGGAAGACGTGGCCCTCGTGCCCCTCGCCATGCCCCTGCTCGCCGGCCCGGGCTCCATCGCCAGCGTGATGGTGCTCATGTCCCAGGGCAACGGGCGGAGCCTCCTCTTCGCCGTGCCCGTCCTCCTCGCCGTCACGATCACGTTTGTCGCGGCCTATTACATCCTGCGCGCCGCCTCGCTCGTGCAACGTGTCCTCGGGAAGAGCGGCGTGGCGATCCTGGAGCGCGTGATGGGCCTCATCCTCGCGGCGATCGCCGTGCAATTCGTCGCCGACGGCGCGCGCGATTTGTTGCGGGCCCCTTGACGCTCGCTTTGGAGCCGGGTCTCCTCGCAGGGTCCTTATCCTTGCAGGGAGGCATGACATGAACGGTCGACGCGGGACGATCTTCGGAGTCGGTCTGGTGGCGCTCCTCGCGCTCGTCGGGTGTCCTGATCAGGTGACGGGCGGCGGCACGGGCGGTACGGGCGGCGCGGGCAGCGGCACGGGCGGCAGCGGCAACGGCGGCGGCGGCGTGGGCGGCGGCCCCGTGGGCTGCATCGCGGCCGAGCGGCTCGACCTGCTCTTCGCGATCGACAATTCGCGGAGCATGGCCGACAAGCAGAACATCCTGGCCCGCGCGATCCCGGACATCGTGCAGGGCGTCGTGAATCCGCCGTGCATCGACGAGGCGGGCGTGGCGGCCTCCCAGCAGCCGAGCGCGCCGACCGAGGCGTGTCCCGCCGGCACGTTCCGCGCCTTCGCGCCGATGACCGACATCCACGTCGGCGTCATCAGCTCCAGCATCGGCGGCCACGGCTCGGATTCGTGCCCCAACGTGGACACGAACAGCACGGAGTGCGCGCCAAACCCGAACCTGACGAACAACGACAAGGCGCACCTGCTCGCGCGCACGAATGCGTGCGGCACGGCGCAGGTGCCGACCTACGTGAACAAGGGATTCCTCGCCTGGGATCCCGAGCAGCAGCTCCAGCCGCCGGGCGAGGCCGTGGTCGACGACGGGATGGGCGGCGGCCTCGTCCCCGCGCTGCGCGAGATGGTCATCGGCGTCGGGCAGATCGGCTGCGGCTACGAGTCGCAGCTCGAGAGCATCTACCGCTTCCTCGTGGATCCGGAGCCGTACGAGAGCATCTCCATCGTGAACAACAGGGCGACGCCGGAGGGCATCGACACGGCGCTCTTGCAGCAACGCGCAGAGTTTTTGCGGCCGGACTCGCTCGTCACCGTGCTCCTGTTGACCGACGAGAACGATTGCTCGACGAAGGAGTACGGACAGTTCTATTACGTGAACCAGCTCCGCGTCGGCGCGAGCAACGTGCGGATGCCACGCGCGCGGCAGGAATGCGTGCTCTACCCGGACGATCCGTGCTGCAAATCGTGTGGCCAGGATCCGGGGGCGTGCGCGCCCGATCCCTCGTGCCAGACCCCGGACGGCCAGATCGCGCGCTACGACGCCGAGGAGGACGACATCAACCTGCGCTGCTGGAATCAAAAGAACCGCTTCGGCATCGATTTCCTCTATCCGATCGACCGGTACACGCAGGCCTTCACCCAGCACATGATCCCGAACCGCGTCGGTGATCTCGTGCCGAACCCGCTCTTCTCCGACCTCGACCCGACCGACGACCTCACGGACATCCGCGGGCCCGCGAAGGTCCTCGTCACCGGCCTCGTGGGCGTGCCCTGGCAGGACGTGGCGCGAGACATGACCGACGCTTCGAAGGGCTTCAAGTCCGCGGCCGAGCTCGCGGCGCCGATCGGCGGGACCAACTTCTCGACCTGGGACGTCATCCTCGGCAGCAACCTGACGAACTTCAAGTTCAAGCCGCTCGATCCGCTCATGATCGAGTCGGTCGAGAAGCGCGTCGGCACGAACCCGATCACCGGCGACCTCCTCGTCGACGCGGCAACGCCGAACGCAAACCCGATCAACGGGCACGAGTGGACCATCCCCAACGACGACCTCCAGTACGCGTGCATCCTGCCGCTCCCACCGGGCGAGGCGCGCGACTGCACGGACCCGAGCCTCACGGCCTGCGATTGCCGCACGGAGTCCAACGACAACCCCCTCTGCGAGCCCGATCCCGCGAACGGCAATGCGCCCACGCTCCAGGTCCGCGCGAAGGCGTACCCGAGCCTCCGGCCGCTCGCGTTGCTCCAGGCGCTCGGCGATCAGGCGGTCGTCGGCTCGGTTTGTCCGGTGAACCTCGACGACCCCGCGTCGCCGTCGTACGGCTATCGGCCGATGGTGCGGTCCGTGGTCGAGTGGCTCACGCGCCGCAACTGCCCGAAGAGCCCGTGAGGGGATAGGTGCGAGGGTGCGCCCCGCGACGGGGGCGCACCCTTTTCGTCGTCAGGAGACGAGGATCTGCATCGGGCGCTCGAGCAGCGCCCGCAGCGCCTTCAGGAACGTCGCGCCGACGGCGCCGTCGATGACGCGGTGATCGCAGGAGAGCGTCATCGCGAGGCGGCGACCGGGGACCACGGCGTCGCCCTTCACGACGGGCTCGCGCCGCACCTGACCGACGGCCAGGATCGCGCCCTCCGGCGGGTTGATGACCGCGGAGAACTCGTCGATCCCGTACATGCCGAGGTTCGAGATGGAGAACGTGCCGTTCGCCATTTCCTCCGGCTTGAGCTTCTTTCCCTTCGCGCGGCCCGCGAGATCGCGGATCTCCGCGCCGATGGTGGTGATGCTCTTCTTGTCGGCGTCGCGCACGACGGGCGTGACGAGGCCCTCCGACACGGCGACGGCGACCGAGATATCGACGCGGCGGTGCACGAGAATGGCGTCGGGCGTATATTGCGCGTTGCACTCGGGGACGCGGCGCAAGGCAATGGCGCAGGCCTTGACGATGAGATCGTTGAGGGAGATCTTCGTCGCGTCCTTGCCGGGCTCGGCCGCGGCGGCGAGCTCCGCGTTGATCTGCTCGCGCAGCGCGTTCAACGGATCCGCGTCGACGTCGATCGTCAGATAGAAATGCGGGACCGTCTGCTTCGACTCGACGAGCCTCCGCGCGATGGCCTTGCGCATCATGCTGAGCGGACGCACCTCGGGCGCGGCGAGCTCGCCCGGCGCGGCGGCCACGGGCGCCGGGGCGGGCGCGGCCGCGGGGGCCTGTGCCGGGGCGGGCGC